>CAZWAU010000294.1:0-4205 GCA_964631995.1 uncultured Nitrososphaerota archaeon | reverse complement strand
CTTGTATATCGCCACTGAGCAATCGCCGAATCTCAGGTATCTTTTTTATTATTTCTTTCGCTATCTCTTCCGATCGTAGCTCACATATATCGACCGGACATCTTTGGGTTTTCCTACAATCATATTTGAGACTCCTCTCGATCTGATTTTTCAGTCTAACATAGATGGATTCAAGAAGGTCATTTATTATACTGCGCATATTTGCCTTTGTGATATCGATCTTCCCAAAGTAACCAGGAAATATGATGGTCATTAAGTCATTTAAAATTTCTATGACTTCCTGTTTTGATGGTAGATCCTGCTCCTCACGAAGGTTGATGCCCTTAGTCTCATCATATGTCTCGATTATTTGATCTACTAATTTATCTAAGCCATTTTCCCGTTCTATCTCCTTCACCTCATTCAAATACCTTCACTCCATCACATCGTTATGAAAAAGGGGCCAATTTCATGAAGAATTCAAACTCCACATCAGATCAGATGCTAGGCTCCAATTCTGGCTCAATGGAAAATAGGGGAGTGCTAAGGTATCTCTCTCCCGTATCAGGTAGTATTACCACTATGAGCTTGCCTTTATTCTCCTTTCTCTTTCCAACCTCGATGGCAGCATGAGCGGCCGCTCCTGATGATATGCCGCATAGAAGCCCTTCTTCGCGTGCCAGCCTCCGAGCCATGGTTGCGGCTTCTTCATCCGTCACCTTGAATATCTCATCAACGAGTTCTAGGCGAAGTACCTCAGGGATGAAGCCAGCTCCAATCCCCTGTATCTTGTGAGGGCCCCTTTTGCCTCCAGACAGCACAGGAGATGCGGCAGGCTCCACAGCTATTGCTCTGAAGGAAGGCTTGCGCGCTTTTATTACCTCGGCAACCCCAGTAATCGTGCCACCAGTGCCAACGCCACTCACCAAGATATCAACTTTCCCGTCCGTATCATTCCATATCTCTAAAGCGGTCGTCTCCCTGTGTATCTTGGGGTTAGCTGGATTCTTGAACTGTTGGGGAATGAAATACCTGCTGTCTTTTGCTGCCATCTCCTCCGCTCTTTTTACAGTACCTGGCATACCCTCAGGACCAGGGGTCAGGATTATGTTAGCCCCAAGCGCCCTCATTAGAGCTCTTCTCTCGATGCTGAATGTCTCAGGCATAACAAGCGTTAGCGGATATCCTCGTGCAGCACATACGAATGCCAAGGCGATGCCTGTGTTCCCGCTCGTAGGTTCAAGGATGATTGTGTCAGATTTTATCAGCCCCTGCTTCTCCGCCTCCGTAATCATGCTGACTCCAATCCTATCCTTGACCGAACCTAATGGGTTGCGACTCTCAAGCTTCCCAACCACTGTTGCCATACAGTCCTTCGTGACACGATTCAGACGGACCAGTGGTGTTTGCCCAATTGTTTCAGTAACATCGTTGTATATGCGCATTACGGATCTCACATATTAACGCCGTTATATATCTTTAACGCCGTTATATCTTTTTATAACCGTGAGTAATATATCTTTCTGAGCTGGTCAAATCTTTAATTAGCTGTTGCACTAAACAACTCTAAAACCCTTAATCTTTGGAGGGCATGGAATAATTTGAATAAAACGGAAAGAGATACCACAATTCCACCAACATGGTCGATGGAACGTTATTCCAGGCAGATTCCACTAAAGGGGATAGGGACGGTGGGGCAGAGGAAGCTGCATGATGCGCGCGTCGCTGTAGTCGGCCTCGGTGGTTTAGGATCTATCTCGGCTTTGCAGCTAGCGGGCATGGGAGTCGGCTTTCTTCGGCTCGTAGATTGGGATGTAGTAGAGCTTACGAATCTTCACAGACAGGCGTTGTACGACATGTCGTCACTAGGATACCCAAAGGTTGAGATTGCGGAAAGGAGACTGAAAGCCATAAACCCAGATCTGATAACGGATCCTATCGCGCTTACAGTCAACTCCAAGACAGCGGAAGACATTGTACGTGGTGTGGACATTGTCATCGACGGCCTAGACAGGCTTGAGCCGCGTTACTCTCTGAACGCGGCATGCTTGTCAATGAAAGTACCTTATATCTTTGGCAGTGCACTTGAATCATATGGGAGTGCCTCGACGATAATTCCAGGTAAGACCGCTTGCCTTGAATGCATGTTGGGGCGAATAGATGACGATAACATGCCAACCTGTGAAGTGGTTGGTGTATTTCCGCAGATACTATCAGTCATTGCGAGCATTCAAGTGAAAGAGGCGCTAAATCTCATACTTGGGCAGGATCCTGTGCTCTCAAACAAGCTCCTTTTCGCGGACATCGACTCGATGGATTTCCAGCTTTTCCATGTCGCGAGGACTCCAAATTGCGGAGCATGTGGAACCTTCAGAACCATGACTACTCATAAGCCATCTCAGGTAGTACAGCTCTGTGGAAAAGGCTCTTTCAGTATCTCTACCAATAGCATATTGTCCTTAGACTTGGAAGAGGTGGGCAGAGCGCTTTCAACTAGATTCGAGATAGGAATGAGGACAGGCTTTGCAGTAACTGTAGCCTACACGGACAGAATATCTGCGGTGCTGATGAAGACCGGCAATATGCTTGTACATGGAGCCAAGGACAAGGAAGAAGCTTTGAAGGTCTACGAGGATGTTCTTGGATGCATTGGCGATTGCTAGGTTGGGAGGATATGAAATTTTGAAAAAGAGGTAATCTTCGATGAGTGATAATGGCTTGGATGACATTAGAAAAGACTTTCGCATACTTTCAACTGGTTTAAAGTACTTCGATAATGCAGCAACATCTCTGACACCAGATCAGGTAATGGAGGCCATGGACAATTACTATGCCACCTTCAGGGCAAACGTTGGCAGAGGGGTCTATCGCTCCACCCGCATTGCCAGCGAGGCCTATGAAGCAGCCCACAGGAAGGTCGCACAGTTCGTTGATGCTTCAAACGATGTTTTGGTCTTCACGAAGAACTGCACAGAGGCGATCGGCATGGTAATCAATGGCCTGCGATGGAGAAAAGGCGACAAGGCGATCATAACGATGTTGGAACATCATTCGAATTACGCACCTTGGATCAGGGCTAGGAAAGTTTTCGGATTCGATCTAGAGGTCGTAAGGGTTGGTTCCAATGGCATAATTACGAGAGAGCTTGAGAAAGCCCTAGATGACCGGACAAGGATAGTCTCGTTCTCTCATGTCTCGAACGTGCTTGGATCTATAGCTCCTCTTGAGGAAATCTGCAAGCTTGCTCACAGCCATGGTGCCTTTGTCCTAGTCGATGCTTCGCAGTCCGTGCCCCACATGCCGATGAGGAGTACAAAGGAAAGCTACGATTTCATGGCATTCTCAGGCCACAAGATGCTTGGTCCAACCGGTATAGGTGCCCTCGTCATAAGACGTGGGCTTGAGGATGAGATTGATCCGCTTTCAGTAGGTGGTGGAGCCGTGAAGGATGTGAGTTTGGACGAGTATGAACTCGCGGAAGGATGGGAACGTTTTGAGGCGGGGACTCCAAACATAGCTGGAGCGATGGGTTTGGCGCGCGCTGCCGAGTATCTGGATGGGATTGGTATGCAAAGGGTAAGGTCTCATGAGGAGAAGCTTCTCGAGGAGATGATGTCAATGCTCTCAGGCATCGAAGGCATCAAAATCTACGGACCCAACGATATGAGGGTGAAAAGTGGCATAGTGTCTTTCTCCGTGGATGGCCTAAGCCCGCACATCATAGCAAGCCTACTTGACAGTGAGTATGATATCGCTGTTAGGTCGGGACACATGTGCTGCTATCCACTCATGAAGTATGTGCTCGGAAAGCCTGAGGGGTTGATCAGGGCCTCCATGTATATCTACAACACGATTAAGGAGGTTGATTACTTCATCTCATCTTTGAGGAAGATTATAGCAAAAATGCGCTAGAACACGAACTTCGATGTTGCCTTTAAAAACAGAACAATCTACGCCAGCAAGATCCACCGCAAAAACCATATTGAAGCTGGACCAGCATCAAATCTCATTGTATCTGCAGAATGTGGCAAGAAAAGTCGCATGAACTAGGAAAAAATTTGATAGGATGACATGCAACATTGTGTTCTTGTAGCATGGAAAAACAACTATCTCTTTAATGAAGATGGAGTGATACTACTAAAGTTACCTATCGAAGGCTAAAAGGAGACTGACAGGATCATCCTAAAAAAGCCTTCTGTGAACTTTCGAGTCCATAAGATAATGTG
>CAZWAU010000293.1:0-2998 GCA_964631995.1 uncultured Nitrososphaerota archaeon | reverse complement strand
CTATGATAGATCTCCTGAGACCCTTTTGGAAGTACCTGAAGAAATTTGCCCTTATGTTCTTGTCTAGGACATAGTAGTAGCTGAGCGCGACGACATCGACATTGCTAAGCAAACGCTTTGCAACCTCGTAGGGGCAGAGATCGAACTCGGAAC
This sequence comes from uncultured Nitrososphaerota archaeon, assembly GCA_964631995.1. GTDB lineage: Archaea > Thermoproteota > EX4484-205 > EX4484-205 > DTQO01 > DTQO01. The sequence continues at coordinate 2,845 of CAZWAU010000293.1, read as the reverse complement.
ACCTTTCCTTTATCATCGAGGATGTGAATACTCCGGAAGAAAATTCCCGCAAAAGCTTCCGAAGCGTCCTCGGGTTGGATTCTGTATTTTCGTAGAACGAGCATCCGTGCGTCTTCACGAGGTGGTTGCAAAGCTCCATCGCGGTCCTCGTATCATCGGAGTTTTGAAGCACGAACTTGTTTGCGCACATCTCCCTCCTGCCGCGAAATGAGATGCCCGTGACACTTGCCTTCTTGGCTATCTTCTCCAGCTCCTCTATGGCCCTGTCGCACTGCCTGTGCGTTCTGGATGTGTAGATTATGGATAGCCCTCTCTGCTTTACCGTAGGGAGAAGGGCGGCCAGTATCGCAGCTGTCTTCCCAAGACCATTTACGCCCTCGAGAACCGCATCCTTCCTAGAGGCTGCGGCAGCATATACCCTGAGCGCGAACTCGTCCTGGAAGGGCCTGAAGGAGCTATATGGAAAGAATCGGGCTACCTCTTCGGACATGATGCAATTCTCCTCGCCAAAGGTACTTTTAATCTACCACATATCTTCAAAATGGGTGGGCAACCTCCCTGAAGGCGCTATCCAACCTTATGCTGCCGAACTCGATTCTGTCAGGTTCTTGGCCAGATTCAACCCTGCACAGAAGGTCAATTGTTCCTCTCCTGCGATCGATTCCAAGGAGCATTCCAAGGCCTAAGGTCGATTCGCGTCTCATCAGGCCTGCAAGCAATCCCCTTTCGAGCCTGAACCAGGTCGAATGGCAGGCTGTTGGTGCGCCCCAGGTCCGAAAAGGGGCGTTAACAAGCTCTATCCTGCTGAGCTCGATCCTCATCCTATCCGCCTGCCTGAAGTAGGCCCTGTATGCGCTCTCCCTGCTTTTCCTTCTCTCTTCTTGGTTGCGGGACCTTGCGTGCTCCGGCCTTTCTAAACTCAGCAGGTTCGTTGGACCTTCCAACATGCTGCACAATGCAGCGTTCTCTTCCTTTGAGAGAAATGAAAGTACGGTATTGGGTTTCAGTCTGCAAACCAGTTTGGCTTTGTGGAGAAGGCCACCTTCCTCAACCCAGCCATCTGTGTTCACGATGACCATTTTTGCTCCCTTCGTTTCCAAGCTAACTGCGCACTTCTCAACCGAGTCTATGACCCTATCCTGGCAGTATGAGGGTGATGTGTTACCAACAAAGTGCATGGAGGTGGCGCGAAGCTTCGACAGTGCGTAATGCTGCCTTTCCATTATGGCGGCCGTTATGGTTGTCGGTGGTCCGATCTCTGACTGTCCAACATCGCCATCGACGTAACCAACGTTTTGAAGCTTCGGCAGAGCCCTGTTTGCCAAATAGGTGCAGAAGCCGGTCTTTCCAGCATCGACGCAACCTAGAACGATGGCCCTTCCTCCTGCTCCTATTGTCGATTCGGCTGCTTTTTTCCAACTTTGTGGTATGGCATCGCACTTTATTATCTCCAATTTTCCGCTTGTCTTTGCCTCGAATTCAAGCCGCCTGGAGGTGGGGGTAAGTGGTATTCTTTTTCCAATCCGGGCAAGAACTCTATCACCTGCAGCAATATTGGCACCGAAGGCTGACCCTTCTCCTGACAAGACGAGCACGGAAGCTGGCCCATCTATGAGGAGCGTTTCGCCAAACAGAAGGGTCCCTTTCCTGGGTTCCAATGAAGCTTTGCCCAGCCCATAGCTAGCAAGCCCAAATAAAATACTGTTGCGCAGATCGAAGGGGAATGGCTTTATTCTCTACTGCTTGATGCATCGGACCTGGAACAAGGGTTGTCCTCCCCCTTCATACCAACACTTTGCAGCTGCCTCGATTCAATTCTTGGTGGAGGGGTACGAAGGGGAGATGTGACGCTCTTCTTCGGCTCGAGGGGAATTGGAAAAACGTGCCTGAGCATCCAGACGGCGGTATCGAACTCCCTTCTTGGATTCGAGACATTCTACATCTTCTGCCAAGGAACATTTCCTACAACTCGTCTGGTCCAGGTGGCGAAAGGTCGCGCCGAAAAGGTCTTGAGCCTGATCCACATCGCGACCCCCAGAACATTCGAAGAGCAGCTCAGATTGCTTGAGAGGTTCGAACTTGAACTTCACGACCACCCCCTAGCTTCCCTTCTCGTGATCGATTCGATAGATTCGCTCTACGCGCTTCAAATAAGCCTCCAAGGAACCTTGGAGAGAGATAGGTACATCTTTGAAAAAAGTTTACAGCTGAACAAGCACCTGGGACTGATACGGAATGTTTCGAGGGCTGGAAATGTATCGGCACTTGTCACCTGTGGTGCCAAAATGTCTTCAGACAACATTTTCGAAGGAGAACCTGTGTCTGCTCGCCTGATGGAGTACTGGTCGGACAATCTCATAGAGATGTACAGGGACCATTCGGGGAACTTCTTCAAGCCACTTAAGCTGAGGGGGAAGGCCCAAAATTTGGAATCGCAACGTCGCCTCCGCTACAAGATTGTTGAGGAAGGCATCGTTGGCGATGATGGAGGGGAGAGCGGTTGCTGATCGAGGATCTAGTGCAGCTGGCTGCGATCGGAATATTCAGTTTCCTTCCAGCCTACCTTGCGAACGCCTCGGCATTAGCTTTCGGGGGTGGAAGAGCGATCGATGGCAACCGCCTCTTCGTGGACGGGAAGCCTATGCTTGGCTCGCACAAGACCGTTAGAGGTTTTATGGCAGGCTTAGCTACTGGAGTGCTTGTCGGCCTTGTGCAGGGAAAACCTCTCCTCGGTTTTGCGATGGGCTTTGGGGCTGTTCTTGGGGACGTTGCTGGTGCATTCATCAAGAGGCGCCTATCATTGCCTCCTGGCACACCACTTCCTGGACTGGACCAGTTCGACTTC
>CAZWAU010000292.1:0-7523 GCA_964631995.1 uncultured Nitrososphaerota archaeon | reverse complement strand
AGAGTTCCGAAGATCCAGCACCCTATGATGCCCGTCATGTAACCGAGTATCGCGCTGAGCATTGCATGCACAACCGATTCGGCCATGAACAAACCGGCTACGTGTAGAGGTGAGAGGCCGACCGCCATGTAAATCGAGATCTCCCTCATCCTTTCGTGGACAGCGCCAAGCATCATGTTAAGGACTGTAAATCCACCTATTATGGCCGGAATCAGAATGTTAACCATGCCTGTTGCGCTGAACCAAGCCCTGTATCGTACAACTCTCGTCTCGTTCGCCTTTTGGCTGTAGAAGATATTGGTCTGCATTCTCAGCGCCAAGGCCACGGCTGTGTCTGGAATCGATGAAGTGTCCATTGGCTTTATTGCCGCGCTCTCTATGTTGACCCTAGTGCCCTCGGACCTCAAAAGAAGGCAAAGCTTGAATGGCATTATCATGATCCTGTCTCCTTCGAAGTGGGCAGGAACTCCCCCTTCCCTCATCGCTATCGGTATGATCGGCGTTATGGCTTCTCCATCAAGGTCGGCGATGCCAGTGGTTCCAGACCAGAGTGCCTTGCCATCGAAGATTCCAACCACCGTCAAGTCAAGGCCAAGGAAGTTTATCGTCGAACCCTCTTGTATAGGTCTGCCCAGTTCCTTCGTGAGGTTGTTTGCAGCCAACTCGCTTATTAGGCAGACATAGGTGTCTTCGGGCAGCAGCCACCTGCCCCTAATTACCGTGTCGTTTACGCGTGTTATTTCAGCTTCCTCTGGGCTCAAGAACAATACACCACCTATCTTGGTTAGAAGCTGGGGTGAGAAGGCGAAGGATGCCAGTCCCCTAGGCGGAGTTGGTGGAAACATCCAGCCTCTCGCTGCCACGATCGCATTCTCCTGGGACATGACTCCAACCTGATAGTACATCTCTTCTGGGATAGGTTGCCAAGACACTTTCCGAAGCATTATACCCTGGTAAAGGGGCTTAGTGGGGGTGGTGTCTATCATAGGCCTCGGGATGGCTGCCAATGATGTGAAAGTCACAAGGGCGAAAACTATCAGCGTCAACGATACGAGTGTAAGGATCGTCCTGAACCGCCTCTTCTTCATGTTTTGAACGCCCGTCGAGAAGGCCTGTATTACCGCACTTGCACGGCTTATCTCCGCGACATGTGCTCCAGTCAGCTGCTCTCTCAGGGACTTTGCCGTGGCAGAAGCCTCCCCAGCGATGAACGCTAGGGACGGGACCATTATCGCCATCATTCCAAAAGCCATTATGGCTATAGAAGCATTCGTGGCGAGATGGAATCCTGGGTGGAATAGGCCGAGTACCACCATGAATCCAGCAAATACGATAAGGCTCGCGCTTACCCTCTTAATTCCCTCGTATCCGAAAGCTAGCCTTTCGACGAGAAGGCCGAATGGGATTAGAGCTATGGAGAAGAATATGGTCGTGTAGATAACTTGCCATATGAGGTCCATCGTCGCCTGGTAGGCTTGCTGCTCATATGCCCAAGCGGCGTAAGCGTTGCCGTAACTTGCCCCATATTTTCCTGCAGCAAGGTTGCTTTCCGTTCGCTCCAAGTATTGCTTGGCGAGGTCATGGAAGATGATTATGCTCGGATTGTAGGTATTGTACCTGTAAGCGGTCTGAACCCTTCCGTCGTTGAGCCAGTACATGTTCCTTGCGTAGATCAAGGGGGTGTATGTCAGGACGAGCGTCTGCCCTGCTTTTACAGTGTAGCCGTAACCTAAAGCGTTGTCCTCCGTTGAGTTTAACAGAACTCCAATCGGAAACCTTGCCCCCCTCGTTATGAGGAGCTCCGTTGGCATATCAGGTTGGACGAAAACCATGATGTCGCCGTAGAAGGATGCGAGAGCGCTCTGCCATATTAGGCGGCCGTGGGCGATGTGGTTGTAGATCAACATACCAGGAACCATGCTTAGATCGCTTGGGTTGAAGAGCGAATAGATCATTATGCTTCCACACTTGAATATTGAAATCATCTGGAAGGACTCTGTAGTGGTTATGGAGGTCTGCCTGCTCGAGAGACCAGCCGTTGGCCCAGGTGCTGCATATGCACCCAGATCGGTGGCCCACTCAATCTTGCCATTAGTCCTGTTGACAACGAATGCATCCAACATGCCTCCACTATACGGCTTGACTCCCTTTACGAGCACCTGGCCGTTTTCATCCACTAAGGAGATGATGTCTAAGAATCCCACGGAGCCGAGGGCGGGTGTTCCAAACACCCCGACGCCAAGAACAGGGGTTACGGCTCCTACTCCAGTTGTGGAAACGCTCGTAACGAAGTGAACGATCGTGTCCTTCCATTCGTCAGGATGGTTGATGGCATTGAACGGGTCCCAATAAGCGGTCGTGAAGTTGTACTGCACTACCTGAATTCTCAAGCTACAATAACCCCATTCCCCTGTTGCCTCCATCCTGCTCGGGTTTTGGGTAAGGGATATCGTTGGCTCGTTGATCAGGCCCCAGAAAGAGCAAAATATGAACTGTACCTGGGGCCAGAGCCTATCCCAATTGACCTTTTCGTATGTGTCCCCTGGGGTTTTCATGTAGTACCTTGCGTCGTTTACGGTTCTGTATGTGAAACCTCCACCATAGCAGGCTGCAACGTATGGCTCTGAGTCAAACGAAGTTGCTCCCATCATCTCGATGGGCAACGAACCTCTAATCCAAGCTGGATAGGTGTTCAGTATTTGATCCACGAACATCGAGCCATAATCCTCGCCCAAGATCTTTTGCATCGCGGGCAAGTATGCCTGGAAGAACCTTGCGACCATCCAACTATATCTACCATTTAGGATCTCGATGTTCCTGTAGGCGTAGGAGCTTCCTAAGCTCGCCACGCCAAGCTGGCCTGACCCAGTTGCAAGATCCATGCTGACGAATGCAGATATGCTTCTCCTCTGGATTTCGCTAAAGTGGCGATCAACGTACTCCCTGGCGCCCCATAGTGCCTCCCAATGGCCGGATACAACCAGTAGTATGATCGACCTGCTTGGACGATTCTGTGAAAGGAACCGGGCCATCTCCAAGAACACGGATATCCCAAGGGAATCCGTTGCGCCAGGTGCTAGAGCAGGAACTATGGACCACGAGTCCAGATAAGCGGAAAGCACGACAGTATCGTTCGCCCTCTCCCCGGAACCTTGAATAAAGCCAACGATGTTCGGTACTCTTACTCGCTCCCACTCCATGAATGAACTTATCTTGATCGAAACCTCTCCTCCCTTCCTACAAAGCTCCTTAAGCCTGTATCCATCCTCCCAGGAGACCCAGATTCTGGGGAGGTTTATGGGTACACCGTAGACCTTCTGGAGTGCTTCCATCCTGGAGGCCTCATCAGTACCTATGTAGATGATTCCCTTCGCGCCAAACATAGCAGAAAGCCTGAAGAACCACCTAGAATTGAAATCCATCAAGACGAACCTGTCTGTCAGGTTGAGGCCTTCAAGGTCGTTGAAGCTCCCCTCTCCTACATAGATGAGCTTGTCTCCTTCCTTTGGGCTCTCATACGGGCAAGGATTAACCAGATTTGGCCAAAGGTTGTATCCTTTTATGGTTGTTCCGTCTCCAAGCGTTATGCTTGCTCCATGATCCAAAGGTACGGTGACTTCGTACCATTCGAAGAAGGTTCCATCATCCCCTCGGGGCTTGATGCCATATTCGTTGAACTTTGAAACCACGTAGTTTACGGCTTCGAAAAATCCGGGATAACCTGTAACTCTGGAACCAAGGCTTGAAAAATATTTTACATTCTCTTGGATTTTTGCCGTGTCAATATTCTTAAGGACATTTTCAAACTGGCTCCTAAGAACCTCATCTGGAGTCTGGGCAGCCACGTTTGTGAATGTTGCAGGAGATGCGAACGCAAATAGAATCAGAATAGAAAGAACATATAGGGCCTTCTTATTTATACGAATCCTTGCCGCATTCATCCCCATTATCTGACCCGGCATAGCCAAATATCGAATATATGCGTTACTAGCAGGATATATATATTCGGAGTGCAAATCATGCATCGCTCGAATTAATTTCCCCTTGCCTTGGTACAGGCATACGCTACCTTTGAGGCTGAAGCAGCTTAACCAAAGTGCGCCATCTGCCAATAGAGCATACCGGTCTAGGCTCTTGCGCTCAAGCTCCAAGGTTCAAGTGGAAAGAGGCGGGTTAGAAAGGAACCCCTAACCAATCCTTGTACTCCTTGATTTTGGTCTCCGATTCCCTCAGGTCCTTCGCTGTATCCACGGTCATCCAAAGGCCTCTGGCCATATATACAGCCAAAAGACCTGTCATTTTGGGAAAGACATCCTGCTCCAAGTCTCCTTTATCTTTCAAGTAGGGCACTATATCTCTGTCGAAGACATAGATCCCTGAGTTCATCCAGTGGGGTAGAAGCGGTTTCTCAACAAATCTTTCTAGGATTCCATTGAAAGATTCGCATATTCCATAAGGAGACCGAAGTTGTGTAACAGTAATCGTTCCTAATTTTCCCATCGTGAGGTGGAAATTTGCAAGCTCGGAAAGGTTTAACGTGCAGAGGACATCTCCATTGAGCACGAATGTCGAACTTCCGCTAACCATGGAAAATGCTTGCTTTACAGCTCCGGAGGTTCCAACCTTTTCCTTTTCGATGCTGTAAGAAAATTTTGCCCCAAGCCCACTCCTACCGAAATGTTCCTCTATCTTCTCGTATAGGTGGCCACATGCAAAAATTATGTCATTTATACCGAACTTCAGGAGCCACCTTACCTGCCATTCCACGATTGGCCTATCTCCAATGGGTATCATGACCTTCGGAATCTGTTCCGTTATCGGTCTCAGCCTTTCGCCTAGACCTCCGCAAAGCACTACTGCAGTTTTTGGTGTTTCTGAATGGCTTGGCATCACTCCACGATTCCCTAGAAATTGAGTAACCTTAAAGAGCCTTTTCCTTCGAATTCCCAAAGGGCTGCACAGAGGGTATGAGACCAGTTTTGCCTTCAATTTTTGTAAGCATCTTCGAAATAGGATTTTTTGTTTGGCTAATGTTTTGTAAATACCGGTATGGCATAGATTCCGAATGGCCAGGTCTCTGGACTAGGAATTTTGTGTTGAAGAACAAGGACAGGAAAACAGCAGCCCCAGTATGGATAGATTGAATTCTTTTCCGTCTTCTCTAACAGCCTAGGTTTTCTCAAGGGAGCACCTCAAAGGAAAAGGTACTACAATTCAGTTGTGCCTGCCAAAAAATCTACTAATGAGCCAGCGGCAATGGTCAGTGCCCTCAGGATGCTGGTCATAGATGCCCTATTCGATGTGAGCATGGAGGATCTCTCTGATGGTTTAAAGGTAAGCTTGCCCCTTTCTCCTTAGACATTTAGCCTAAATCCTGCCTTCCTCACGAGACGTGCAAATTCGTTTTCCCTAAGGGAAGATTTCCTCTCGCCCGTTGCATATTCGTCCCTCACCAGTTGTACTAAAAGGTGAAGCCTCTCGTCGTCCTTATCAACGCTCGACTTTATCAACTCCTCAAGGCGGTGCTTAATGATGGCCGTTCCAGATTGCTTTCCTATTGAAAGCCTCCTGACATTCCCCAATCTTTCTGGAGGCATGAACTCGTAAGTGGACGGGTCCCTGAGGACCCCGTGGGTGTGTATTCCAGATTCGTGTGCGAAAGCGTACTCTCCGACGATGGCTTTGTTTGGAGGTATCACGACCCCTGTAGCATAGCTGACGTAGTCGGCCGCTTCCTTGAGTTTCGATATGTATTTCTCGAACTTCGTAACCCCATAGTGGAAGTAAAGGTTCATCATGACCTTCTCTGTCTCGGCGTTTCCAGCCCTCTCGCCCATGCCCAACATGGTAGTAGATACGTAGATCTTCTCGTAAAGGCCATCAGCTGCCCGAACGGCCGCGATGCTGTTCTCGACTGCGTTCCCAAGATCGTCGTGGGCATGGATCTCAAGACAACCGATCTTCGTCTCCTTCCTCAAGCTCTGTATTTTGGCCGGGATACCATTCGGCAAAGGCACCATTGGGTCTGAAGAGCCTACACCTACTGTATCGCAGATCCTGTAGACTTTGGCACCGGCATCGGCGATGCCGTTCACGAAAGCCCTCTCCATCTCCCAATCCGCTCTTGTGCTGTCCTCACCATGGACGAATACGGTAAGACCATGAGCCTTTGCAAATTCTACGACATCGACAACGTTTCTCAAAATCTCTTCGAATGGCTTTTCGGGCCATTTGGCGCTCATGTGAATTTGTGATACGGGATGGGATATCCCAACATCTTCGATGTCAAGCGCCACAGCATTCTCGACATCGCTCTTCAAGGCTCTGCACCAAACTGCCAGCTTTGCTTCCAAATTCATTCCCTTGATGAGTTGTATGGCCTCCTTGTCAGGCTTCTGATACTGGTGGACCTCGATCCTCTCGACGCCTATGGAGTTGAGCAGCTTGGCAACTTGCGCAGCGTCTTTGGGGGAGATAGCTGTGCCAGGCATCTGTATTCCGTCACGGAGAGTTGTATCATCTATCGCTACTTCCATGTTAAGGGGACGCCTTCCGATGAGTTGTCTATACCTTTCATCCGGTTCTTGGGGCATGAGCCATTCGCTTGCAAAGACCTGCTATATTATAATTTTTGGAATATGGGAACGAATTACAGCTAAATTTGGCGAAAAATCTAGTTGTTGTTTGTAATCGGTTTTTACCAAAAGAACTGAGAGGAACCAAAGGCATTTAGATATAGGTTAAAGGGGCATAGCTCCACTTATATAGTAGAAATAGCGTTTCTATAGAATGGAACGAATCTGAAATGAGAACCGCCAAGATTGCCTTGGTCTTTTTTCTAGTATTTTCCATCGCGTTCTTGCGCCAATCCTCTGCCGTTCCACAATCTTCCATAGTGGGCAAGGTCATTGATGCCTGCACAGGCAAGCCAATTCCAAACGCTTCTGTTATCATATGGGACCTTAACAGGCTAGACAAGCCGAAAATTGGCGCAGGCCTTTACATTACGGATTCACATGGTAACTATAATGCTACAGCACCTTATGTGGTCACAGGCCACTCCTACTGGATTTACGCCTACAGGGGCAACATTTCAGCTGCGAGTTTCGACTATGTTCCATCTAAAAGCTCAGATAAAAGATTGCTCGATCTTGAGCCTGGTGAGACGAACGTCTCGATCGCGCTCATTCCGGGAGCTCCGATGGTGTTCTATGGGAAGGTTTGGAGCGTTGAGAGCCCGAGTCCAGCTTACCGCGTAATCATATCGGTCGTATCGCCTTTGTCAGAATCCGCTCCAGATGTTTGTGGGGCCAGCTATGTTACAAGCTATGGAGGATCGGTTGACGCGTTCTTTCTTGGATTCCCGTCGAACCTCACCGTAGTCCCTTCTGGGGTAAAGGTGGAATTAAAGGCCGAAGCATGGTTCTTCATCAGAGATGTGGGGATGATCAAGCAGAGCTTCAGGATTGACAATGATCGAAAGTCATTCTTGCTCGATCAGGGCGCTCCTGCAACCCTTGTGC
>CAZWAU010000291.1:0-4036 GCA_964631995.1 uncultured Nitrososphaerota archaeon | reverse complement strand
CTATGGCTTTGCATCGTCTTTTGCAGACGCTCAGCTTTTCAACGGCACATCTCCGCCTCCCAATCCTTCGAGTTGTGCCAATGGGGCATAAACAATGCCTTTCAAAATCATTCCACTTTTGGTTCAATAGAGCATCTCTCTTTTGGTTCCTCAGTACTAGAGAGTTTCTTGACACTACCACCCCAAAAGGGCGTGAGATTCTTGTTCCTCGGGACTTCATCGCCATTCATCGTAGCTCGCAATGTTCCACATGATGCTCGATACCTCAGCTAGCTTGCTAAGTTGTTCACCATCCTCAGGTAGGTCTGAAGAGGGCTGTTGACGTCCTAAGCACGCTCGTAGTATCTTTGCACTTCGCATTTAAAGCCTCGCTTACTCACCTCTTAAGAGTGTGGGCTTGCGCTCTGTAATTATAAGGTCGCTCGTTAATGTCTCGATGCAGGCAAGATACGATAGACATCTCGTCCTTGTGTATTTGGGAGTGCTCATGGCAACCATATGAGCCCCAGCTTTCTGTATCTGAACGATAGAGCAGCAGTCTTTCTATGGCTCTTCTTACCCTGAAGGAACTCCATGCTACCCCTTCTAGGTGCTGAGGTTTCCAGATTACTCAATATCTGCTTAAGGAGACGCAAGAAAAGGTATATCAATCGTCACAAGCGACGAATGGACCATGAGACGGCCTGAAGTTTATGTAACTAGAGCGCTTCCGCCGCCAGGCATCGAAATTTTAAAGGATTATTGCAATGTCGAAGTTAACCCAAGTGAAGATGCCCCTTCAAAAAGTGAGATCATAAGAAAGGTAGCAGGTAAGGACGGCCTTCTTTGCCTTCTGACAGACAAGATAGACAGGGAGATTATGGAGGCAGCTCCAAACCTTAGCGTCATAAGTTCCTATAGCGTCGGTTATGACCATATCGACATAACTGAGGCTACCAAGAGGGGAATATACGTAACATACACGCCGGGTGTTCTGACCGACGCTACGGCCGATTTTGCCTGGGCTCTACTGATGAGCATTGCGAGAAGAGTTACCGAGGCCGACAGGTACGTGCGTGGAGGCAAGTGGAAAATAGCCTGGTCCCCAACGATGCTTGTTGGAGCTTCCGTTTATGGCAAGACACTTGGAATACTGGGGCTCGGAAGAATCGGTTCGGCCGTTGCAAAGAGAGCGATGGGATTTGGCATGAGGGTTCTATACTATGATGAGATAAGACCACCTAAAGAGAGGGAGGAGGAGCTACATCTGCAGTACCTTCCAATCGACGATCTTCTAAGGGAATCGGACTTCATAAGCATACATGTCCCATTGACAGAAAAAACACGCCACCTAATAAACTATGAGCGCCTGAAGCTTATGAAACCAACGGCTTTCTTGATAAATACCGCAAGAGGAGCTGTGGTAGACACAGAGGGGCTCGCAAGGGCTTTGAAAGAAGGAATCATCGCGGGTGCTGCCCTCGATGTTCATGAAAAAGAGCCAATAGAACCTAACAACCCGCTCTTGAAGCTTGAGGACAAGTGTATCTTGGCACCTCACATAGCTAGCGGAACTGTAGAGGCAAGGTCGAAGATGGCCGAGATTGCAGCTACAAACTTAATCTCTGTTCTGAAAGGCGAGATGCCTCCAAACCTCGTTAACCCTGATGTTCAAAAGGTAAGACCTCTTTCAAAAGTAAAGAAGATTTAATGGAGGTGAATTGAATGTTCAGCATAGATTTTAGGTCGAATGGCTTGCACCTTTCGGTGGAATTTCCCTGGAAGGTCGGAATAGTAAGCTTCATGGCATTCCCGTCGATGACGAAAGGGCCGGAGGAACTTTATGAAAGTGCAAAGGTGATTGCCGACGATACTTTCTTCGATTCCATAGAAATACCGCTTATTCAGGATTCATATTGGGACCGCCTGAATAAGATGCTTGAAGGAAAAGAAGTTGCAAGAGGTTGCCAACCAGACCTTTTGACAAAAAAGCTGGACCTCAACTCATTTGAGGAATCCAGAAGATTGGAGGCAGTATCTTACGTCAAGCGGCAAGTGGAGGAGTGTTCGAGAAGAGGTTTGAAGAAGTTGGCAATCTGCTCAGGTCCAGATCCTGGGAAGGAGAGGCGAGAGGAAGCGAAGAAATTGCTTGTCAAGAGCTTAAAAGAAATATGCTCGCATGCATCATCTATGAATGTAAGGATATTGCTCGAGACTTTCGATAGAGATTGGGACAAGAAGCTTCTCATCGGTCCATTAAATGAAGCTATAGACGTGTTGGAAATCGTGAGAAGGGAAGAAAAAAACATAGGGCTGATGTGGGACCTGAGCCACGCGCCACTTCTTAAAGAAAAGCCGGACGACTTAAGAGGCGCTGCCCAAGTACTTGAGCACATCCACATTGGGTGTGCCAAGCAGCTGGATGATAAGATGCTGGATTCGCATCCTGTCTTCTATACAAAAGGTGCCATAAATACAGCTCATGATGTGGCAGCTCTGCTTCAGACGCTCTTTGAAATTCGTTATGGTGGAATTGTAGCATTTGAAGTGAAGCCAGAAGAACAGCAAACATCTCAGCAGGTATTAGATACGTCAAAGGGTACCCTTATGAGCGCATTTCAGGAAATGATTTCAAAAACATTAAAACTTTGATAATGATCCTTAACGTGGAGAAAATCGATACATATGTGGCTCCAATATTCGTATCCCAGACTGGAAATTTTCAATTGCCAATCTCAGCTCCAGATTGGCACCCAGATTTACCTATGCCACCTCCCCGACCTTGACTTCAAACCTTGAGATATTTTCCCTTGGCTTTTATGAATCGATTTTGAAAACGATTTCGCAACCCAGCAATTGCCGATTTTGAGGCGAAACATTATGCCCTTGCGGTTCGAGGTTGAGGATTTCGCTCTTACCTTTTCTCTTCTTTCTACTATCTTAGTTCTATCATTCCTAGGATTCCAGATTATGAGCACTCCTCGCAGGAGCTATATTGTTATCTACGCCATCTCCAAAGAAGGGAAGGTTTTCACTTCAAACGAAACAATTCTACGATTAGGTGATGGATTGAAGCCCATTATCGTTGTCGAAAACCATCTTGGACGGTCAATAAATGCGAAGCTCCTTACAATTTTTACAGGGGATCTTAACTTTACTTTTTCTTCTCCAGAGGAATTTAAAGGTTCCATTGTAGATGAACAGGTTTTTATAATCGATGACAAAGGGAGATCTGTTGCCGAGATAGAGTTCTCTGTAATAAAGGCTAGTTTTGGCCAAAATTCAATAACGGTTGAGCAGGTTGACGTGAACAGCTTCAATCATGAAGTTATGGTCGAATCGCCTTCCTTAAACCAAACATTCAGGCTCATCTTCTACCTGCTGATATGGAGTGATGACGAGGGAAGGTATGCTACAAAGTGGAACGACGGAATAAATGATCACACTTCTTGGTTGCAGATATGGTTCGAACTAGTACCGGAGGTTGGCGAATGAAGTATTGGCGTGCATCGATAGCTTGCATTCTGATAATGTCCATTAGCGTAAGGCTTGTACCTGGTGCCTCAATAGGATTGCCATATGGTTTTGACGTTTATGACATCGTTTCCAGAATCAGATCGGCCATGTCAACTGGAAAGTTTGAAACATCGATGCCGCAGGGACCGATGTTATACTCTCTTTTGTGCGAGCTCGTAATTTTAGGAGGCATAAGCCCTGAAGCAACTATGTCGATTGTAGCTCCCGCTCTTCTCTCTCTAATCGTAATTCCAGCTGTCCTATATGCGAGGAAGAGCGTGAAGGACGAATTTGCAGCAATTATATGTGGAATACTTGCAGCTTCAACTAACTTGATAGTCCACCAAACAGGAGGAACCGTGGTGCCAGAGTCTCTTGGTATGTTATTTGCAGGATTTTTTCTTTCTCTCTTTATACAAAAGAACTGGAAAGACAGGAAGATCGCAGTTCTTCTCTCTTTCGCTGCATTGGGAACTCTTGCTTCACACCATCTGACAACTTTGAATGTTCTATTTGGTATTGGTGTTGCTATACTTTTAAC
>CAZWAU010000290.1:0-7541 GCA_964631995.1 uncultured Nitrososphaerota archaeon | reverse complement strand
ACTTTATGGAGCTTCAAGGAGTCCTGGATGTTCGAGGCCAAAGGTTTTTCCAAGAAAACATGCTTTCCAACCTCCAAAGCTGCACCAGCTATCTCAAGGTGCGTATCTGGAGGCGTGCACACAGCCACGAGTCCAACGTTTTCATCATCCAAAAACTTTCGGTAATCTGTATCGTATCTTTTGACGCCAAACCTGTTTGCGGCCGCCTTGGCCCTCTCCTCGACCACATCGCATACCGATATGAGGTCTATTTTCGCTATTGCCTTGAGATTCGGTATGTGGGCGTACGTTCCAATATTTCCACATCCAACCACTACAGCTCCCAGCTTTTCCATAACCCCTCGAGGGTTGTTTTTACAGATAGGATATAAGAAGTTTTCCAAAAGCGAACGGAATATCTCCAAGCAAAGGTTTTAAGAAGAAATCCAGAAAGCTGCGTGAAGGCGGGTGCATTGCTCTACCTATTTTCGCAAGTCTTAGGAGGGATGCGATAGTGAAAGCAATAACTTTCGTAACGGGCAATGTGCACAAGGTTGCAGAGGCGGCCGAGATACTGAGCGGGTGTGGTATAAAGCTCAGACAGATAGATCTGGAGCTGGAGGAGCCGCAGGCGGATTATGTAGAAGATATTGCTAAGACCTGTGCGCTGAGGGCAGCTTCGATGCTCAGGAGGCCCGTCTTGGTTGAGGACTCGGGCTTATTCATCTCGGCCCTAAGGGGATTTCCAGGACCATACTCCTCATACGTCTATAAAAAAATAGGCGTCAAGGGCATCTTGGTGTTGATGAGGGGCCGAAGGGACAGGGCGGCACGTTTCTTGAGTGCAGTAGCATACTCTGCTGATGGAAAGGATGTAAAGGTCTTCAAGGGCTCCACCGTGGGAACTATATCGCCTGTTGCCAGAGGAAGAGGTGGATTCTGTTTCGATTCTATATTTGTTGCAAGGGGGCAGAGGAAAACTTTCGCTGAGCTGGGTCTCCATGAGAAGAATGCCCTCTCGCACAGGGGCAAGGCCTTCAGGTCCTTTGCCCGATGGTTCAGAAGGAGAAAGGTTATCTTTACCTCTTGAAGATGCGGCCGACAGTAAGAAGCATGGCAAGGCTCTACTCCCACAGCAGAGGTTCTTCAGGTTCGAAGAGGCCGATCTCCAAGAAGGCACCTTCTTGGTTGAGGGTGACGGCCGAAGAGGTTAGGGCACTGGTGACGAAGCTCGCCAAGGAGGGAAAGAGCAAGAGTGAGATAGGCATAATCCTTAGGGACCAGCATGGCATACCTCTTGTCGAGTCCGTAACAGGCAAATCGATCGGCCAAATTCTGGATGAGGAGAAGATCGAGGCATCTCGGACTGAGGACCTTGACAACCTGATCGAAAAGGCAAGGCTGCTCAGGGAGCACCTGGCTAGGCAAACCTCCGACAGACTCGCAAGGCACTCGCTACAGCTTGCGGAGTCAAAAATAAGGAGGCTTGGCAAATACTACGTGCGGAAGGGAGTTCTTCCGCGAGATTGGAGATATGCGCCCCGATGACCTGTCATGGATGAGGGCGTACAAAGCCTGATTGACAAAGCTGCAGAAGCTGCTGAAAGGCTTGGGGAGGCGATGGGCAAGGGGCAGGAGGCCCTGATTTTTGCTAACCTAGATGCTGATGGATTGTCTTCTGCAGGCATAATAGGAACTGCCCTAGCAAGGAACGAAGACGCATTCTTGATAAGGGTGATAAACCAACTTTCTGAGGAAGATTATGATTTCGCAGCAAAACGTAGAGGTCCAGTGATTCTTGTAGATCTAGGGTCTGGGTACTTGGATGAGATCGGTATGAAGCTTCATGGACCTGTCTTCGTGTTCGACCACCATGTTCCGAGGGGGAAGGCTTTAGAGGGGATTGTGCACGTAAATCCCCACGCGCATGGCGTTGATGGTGCTAGAGAGATCTCAGCTTCGGGCGTAACCTATCTTGTGGCAAGGAGGTACGAAAGGAGCTGCTCGGACACCTCAGCATTGGCAGTGGTAGGAGCTTTGGGAGATCTTCAGGACAGGGCCGGGAAGAGGGAGCTGAGAGGGGCGAACGAGATCGTGGTGAAAGATGCAGAGGAAGCTGGTGTCCTTTCAGTTGCTGAAGATCTGATCTTCTTCGGGAGGGAGTCAAGACCGATACACAGGGCGATCTCGGCCACGACCGATCCCTACCTTCCGGGCCTCACTGGAGAGGAGGACGCGGTAATAGCCATGCTTGTCAAGTCAGGCATAACGCTCAAACAGGAAGACAGGTGGAGGACGATCGGAGAGCTTTCCGTTGAGGAGAAACAGACCATCTTCGCTTCTATTGTGCAAAAGCTCATCGCTGACGGTTTTGAAACCTCCGGAATGCCTTCGCTGACCGGAAAGGTCTACACGCTTGTAAAGGAGGAACGCTGGACGCCTCTCAGAGATGCTAGGGAACTTGCTGTTCTGCTTAATGCGTGTGGCAGGCTTCAGAGGCAAGGAGCTGCTCTGGCACTCTGCTTTGGGGAGAGGGGATCGGTGGTGCAGGAGTGCCTTGAAACAGCTGAAGATTACAGGCGCGCAATCAGATCGACGATCGAGAAGCTTCTAGCAATGCCAGGGACAATTAACAAGCTTGAAAGGTTCGTGCTCGTCAGGGGCGAGGGGATAGTGGAGGAAAAGATGCTTGGGGCGATAGCGTCCGTCCTCTTCAACAGCCCGATCATGGAAAAGGGCAAGCCTCTCTTCGTGACCGCCCTACTGGATGATAAGATGGCAAGGGTTTCTGGAAGGATTGATGCCAGCATCGCAGACCTCGTGGATATTGGCAAGATTCTTTCAGATGCCTCGGCAAAGCTGGACGGAAATGGGGGAGGGCACAGGGTGGCAGCTGGAGCCACGATACCGAGAAAGAAGATATTGGAGTTCTTTGAAGAGATTGCGAGGATGATAGGGGAATGCGAAAAAAGTCAAGGATTGACGCGGAGCTGACGATAAAGTTTGGCAGGAGGAATGAGGCAAAGGCAGTTGTCGATTCTCTGGAGCCAGACAACACATTCGAGCTAAAGGGCTTGAGGGTAAGCGGAAAGAGTGAAGGTAGAAAGGCCACGATCAAGGTGCGGTGCGAGAGGGGTTTGCCTTCCCTCATCAACACGATGGAAGACATCCTGGGTTGCGTGGGTGTTGCAGAGGAGAGCATCTCATCGCTGCAAAGACTTGATGGGAGAAGGCAAGAAAGAATCGATAAAGAAAAAAGAGCTAATGGGCCGATGTTTCGTAGCGAAACATTTGAAGCCGGGCAAAGATGAAAAGGATATGAATGAATTTTCTGGCGATTCGCACGTAAGAGTTGATCTGACATGATCGACATAAAGATAGTGAGGGAGAAGCCGGAGGTCATACGTGCAGATCTTGAGAAAAGGGGGGATAGTGGAAAGCTTAGGTTGCTAGAAGAACTGATCGAGCTTGACCTTTCCACGAGGCAACTCCAGGTGCAGGTTGAGAAGCTGAGGCACCGCCGCAATATTGTATCGGAGGAGATAGCAAGGCTTAGCAGGGCTGGAGAGGACGTTGGGGAGATGAGAAGGGAGGCGGAAGCCTTGCCTTCGAAGATCAGGGAACTGGAGTCGGTCCTGGCCAAGAACCAGGCGCGCGTCCGGGAGATTCTGATGAGGTTGCCGAACATCCTGCATGAAACAGTGCCGGTTGGAAAGGACGATTCCGAAAACTTGGAGGTTCGGAGGTGGGGGAAACCGAAGGAGCTGGATTTCGACCTTAAGCCACATGGCGAACTGATAGAAGCAATTGGTGTTGGGGATTTTGTTCGCGCTGCGAAGGTATCTGGGGCTGGTTTTGTCTATCTATTGGGAGCCCTTGCTTTGCTTGACCAGGCGCTTTGCCGCTTCGCTATCGATTATTTGATTGCGAAAGGTTTCGTCCTGGTTGAACCTCCACTCATGATGCGAAGGGAGGCATACGAGGGCGTTGTGGATCTGGGGGACTTTGAAACTATGATGTACAGGGTATCGGATACCGATCTGTACATGATAGCTACATCCGAGCATCCGCTTGTGGCAATGCACATGGACGAGATTATCGATGAGGAAGAGCTGCCAATAAAATATGTTGGGGTTAGCACGAACTTCAGGAAAGAGATCGGGTCGAAGGGCGTTGATACCAAAGGTTTGTTTCGCATGCACCAGTTCAATAAGGTTGAGCAGGTGATCTTGTGCAAACCAGAAGAATCGTGGGCCTTGCACGAGGAACTAATAGAGAACGCCGAGTCGCTCTACCAGGCGCTTGAGATACCATATCGCGTTGTGAACTGTTGCACAGGCGACATAGGAACTGTGGCTGCCAAGAAATACGACCTGGAAGCCTGGTCTCCTAGGCAAAAGAAGTACGCGGAGGTTGTTTCTTGCAGCAACTGTACAGATTACCAGGCGCGCAGGTTGAACATCAGGTGCGGGAAGGTTGGCGGTGAGAAGAGGATGGTTCACACGTTGAACAGCACAGCCATCGCGACCAGTCGCGCATTGGTTGCCATCTTGGAGAACTACCAGCGCCCTGACGGATCTGTTGAGATCCCGAAGGTTCTCGTTCCCTACATGGGTGGGTTGGAGAGCATAAAGCCATCTGGGAAAAAGCGATTCTGAAAGGGATCTCAAGATGTCTGGCTGGGAGGTCTGAAGAAACATTCAAATGGCAAGGTATCGACATAAGTGATCCATGCCCTCATCTATCTTTTGGATGTTCCTCGATCTTGAGAAAAAGGGCTCTGATAAAAGCCCTCTAGGTGTCTTGAGAGACAGCTCAACTTCTAGCTGATCCGCTCGACATACCTGCCTCTCTTCGATATCTCCTCGAGTCTTTTCAAAACCGAAGGAAAGCTCGGGCCGAGCTTCTCAGCATAACCTGAGAGCACAGAATCGAACAGTTCTCTTGAGAGAGCGTGGTGCGCGCTTTTCAGAGCCATCTGCAATACGTAGAGGTCCTCACCCATCTGCTCTATTCCTGAAGCGTATGAAGCCAGGCCGAAGTCGACCATGAAGACTTCGCCTTTCATTTCGATCATGTTGGATGTTGTAGGATCTCCATGTGCTATCTTGTTGCGATGCAGGACGCCAAGGTGGTTTCCAACTCGATGGAAAAGTGGCTTCAACTTCTCCAATCTTTCCCTGGAAGCCAATTCGCTCAAAGTCGATCCTTCGATGTACTGCATCACAATTAAGCCCCCTACAGGGTCCACATGGAGCACGAAAGGCGTTGGAATACCAAAGCTTCGAACCTTGCTCAGCATTGAGGCTTCGTGAGCTGTCCTCGCTGCGATTATCTTCCTGTCCAGCTCCTTAACCCTGTAGCCTTTCGATCTCCTTCTCTTGGAAACGACCCTGAATCCAAGCCAATCACACAACGAGATCTCAGCTTCTGCTCCAAGATAGATTTTCTTGATCGTTTCCAATTTCAAGGGCCTTTTCGCCACTTCACCCTGGCTTTATCAACCCTCCATTTGGGTTTGACCTGCGATGATGGCAGAGGTGTTTCATCTCCAACACTTTTGGCGAGCAAGCCCGTCCAGGCGATCATGACGCCGTTGTCTAGGCAAAGCCTAGGCTCAACGGTCTTGAAGGAGGCTCCTCTCTCCGCGCACATCATCTTGCACATCTCCCTCAACCTCTTGTTAACGGCCACCCCTCCAACTAGGAGCAGCTCTTCCTTTTTGAGGAAGGCCATCGCCCTTTCTGCAACTTCGACCAACATAGAGAACGCCGTCTCCTGGAGTGAGTAGCATAGGTCTCCAAGTTCGTGTGTTGGGATCAGATTCTTCATGCGCGTCAGAAGGCCAGAGAATGATACATTCATGCCCTTCACCGTGTATGGAAGGTCGACCAGCTCCTTCGCCGAAGAGGAGAGGCGCTCTATCTCAGGACCTCCTGGAAATGGAAGGCCAGCCTCCCTTGCAAAGGAGTCCAGAAGGTTCCCAACAGCGATATCTTCGGTTTCACCAAATACTCTGTAGAAGCCAGCAACATAGGAGATCACCTGCGTGCTTCCACCCGACACATAAAGGACGACGGGATCGGAAGCGCCTCCATACCTCCTGCCAACCTCGATGTGTGCAACACAGTGATTTACGCCTACTAGCGGAACCGAGAGATAAGCTGAGATTGCCCTTGCCAGCGTGGCACCGGTTCTGAGGCATGGTCCGAGACCAGGGCCCTGGCTGAAGGACACAAGAGAGATTTCCTTAGGGGATATTCCAGCCTCTTCAAAGCAATCCATCAAAGCTTGCCCCGAGGAGGAGGCCATGAAGCGTGCCGATTCTCTTGGGTGAATGCCTCCAGAATCCGCCTTGTATGTCCGCCTCACATCAGCTAGTATTTTTCCATCAGAATCGACAAGTCCCAATCCAAGGGTGTGTGCCGTGCACTCGATCCCAAGACAGATCTGCGCCACTTCGGGCAATCTCCGGTGCAGCTCTAGCTATCGCTTGAGATATTCCGTGTACTGGCATCCGCCGCAAGCCCAGCGCTCCTGGGGCTCCTTGTGGAAAGCCATGACCTTTCCACACCTTGGGCACTTCCTGTTGCCAAGCTTTGCCTTCCCTCCCTCGATCTTGTATATATTCCAGGAGCCCCTCTTCTCCCTTTCCTTCTGCTTCGCCTTTTCGCTCATCTCTACCGCCCTTTCGTCCTTGTTCCAACCTTCTTAGCCGATCTTGACTTCTTGAGCGCCTCTAAAGCCTTGGCCCTTTCCTCTGGTTTCATGTTAAGTCTTTGCACATGCTCTGGCTCGAATGCCCTGCCATCCTCCGGAGATGAGTAGACATGGCATATCCCCCTCGACCTCTGAAGACCGCTCAAACTTTTCACGCTCACCACATATGTCGCTTCAAGTTTGCTGTTAACAAGGGCTGAGAGCTTCTCCCTTAGCAATGTCACAGTCGGGGTCGGAGAGCCAGGATGCTCAACCTCGAAAACTATCTCCCTTCTCCTGACCAATGGATTCATCCTATCGTCCAGCACGTTTAAGCTCAAATGCACCAGCTGCCTCCCCTGAGGATTTGGGTCGTTGAAAAATGTTCCCTTTCACTTTGAGCCTTTCGTCCTCTCCATACCATCGATTATCTTTCTAACCTCGCTCTTCTTTGCCTCCGTCACGGGAACGGCAACCAACCCCTCATCTGGCTGGCCATAGAAGACCAGGCTTCCCAGAGGAGCTTCGAGTACTGCAACCAGGGCAAGGAGGTCCTCTTCGCCATCGACGCAGATCATAGCACCACCCCCGATCGAGAGGCCTTTGCTTACAGTCTCCCAGGCCTTGCTGGAGATGAAGCCTGCAGGATTGCGAAGAGCTAGGCGCTTCCGTGCCATTAAGCTGCGATCAGAAACCTTCTTCCTCATTATGGCGCCATCGATAATGTAAAGGTCAGCACCTAACCCCCGATCTTCGAAAAGTCTTGATGTCTCATCTCCCACAGCTATAATCGTCCTCGGCTTCAATTTAGATACCAAGTTCAGCACCCCTTGCCAAGCAGCGTCTCCATGCCCAGGAATCAG
>CAZWAU010000289.1:0-5404 GCA_964631995.1 uncultured Nitrososphaerota archaeon | reverse complement strand
CCTAAGGCTCTCCTCCGATAGGCCCTTGACGAACTCAAGCCAAAGAGGGTCATCCTCCGGTCTTATGGGCCTTATGAGTACCTCTGTTCCATCTCTGAGCGTCCAAGGCACGATGTACTTTTCTGGGTAAGGCATTATGATCATGTGGCGGAATGGGTCTGCTTGGCCAATCGCACCTTTGTCAAGGACGATCCTTGCATCCAGAGCAAAGACCTTACCTTTTGAAACTACGAGGGGATTGACATCCATCTCCAATATCTCTGGAAAGTCTACTACGATATTGGAGAATTTGACTAGCGTCTCCTCCAGCTGCCTCATGTCAGCTGGCGGTCTGTTTCTGTATCCCTTCAGTATCTCATAGACCTTCGTCTCCTCCATTATCCTCTTCGCCAAGACCTGGTCCAATGGAGGAAGGCCTATCGAGAAATCATTGAATACCTCAACTCCAATACCCCCCATTCCGAAAAGGATGACGGAGCCAAAGTAGGGGTCCTTCTTGCAGCCCATTATGAGTTCGTAGTCTATCCTTTCAACCATCTTCTGGATATAGAAACCTTTAATCCTCGCGGAGGGAACCTTCTCCTTTATGCACATGGTCATCGAGTCGATCTCTTTCCTGAGTTCGGCATCTGAACTAATACCAGTTGAAACACCTCCGACATCGCTCTTGTGTATGATGTCTTGCGACAATATCTTGAGGACGACAGGATATCCGATCTGGTGGGCAAAGTAGACCGCTTCATCCGCGTCCTTTGCAAAGGCATGTGGTGGGACCTGAATCCCATAGTTCTCCAAGAAACGCTCAGCCTCGTCTTCAGTCAAAAAAGTTCTGCCTTCATTTGAGATCCTTCTGATCATTGCCTTCAGGTTGTACCTAGGCGGTTCCCAATCTATGGAAAGAGCTTCGGGCGTCTCGTAGAGCAGTTCCAAGTTCCTTTGGTATGTGTACATATACATGTAAGTTCTTACGGCTTTTTCAGGCGTTTCGTACGTCGGTATGTCATTTTGGTAAAAAATCTCCCTCGCTTCGTCAAGGTCGCTCCCTCCTATCCAGACGGTTAGGATCGGCTTTTTCCTCTGCTTGGCATTCGAGACTATTGAGTTGGCCAAAGCTGTAGGAGGCGCTGCGCCCTGAGGAGTGTATATGATGATCAATCCGTCGACGTTCGGGTCTGAAATGCAATAGTTGATCGCTTTTTCATACCTCTCCACATCGGCATCTCCAAGTATGTCGACAGGATTGGCCCTGCTCCAGTATTTGGGAAGAAAGGAACCTAAGGATTTGATGGTTTCTTCAGATAAGTTGGCCAGAACCAACTTGTTCTCTATCACCGAGTCGACCGCCATCACCCCAGGACCACCTGCGTTAGTCACTATCGCTACCCTCGGTCCTTTCGGGAGGAGGTTTGTGTCTAAGACCGACGCGCAATTGAACATATCCTCCACCTCCTTGACCCTTACTACACCTGCCCTCTTGAATGCGGCATCATAAATCGCATTATCTCCCGCCAATGCTCCTGTATGCGAAGTTGCTGCCTTTGCACTCTCCGAGAACCTGCCAGACTTCACGACGATTATGGGCTTGGTCCTGGCAAATCCCCTGGAGGCGCTCATAAACCTCCTCGCGTTTCCTATGCTCTCCATGTACACGATGATGCTCCTTGTGTTCGGGTCATTGCCAAGATAATCTATCAGGTCCCCGAAATCAACGTCAAGCATCGAGCCCAGGCTCACAAACATGCTGAACCCTATGTGCGTATCGATCGCCCAATCCAAGATAGCTGATCCCAGGGCGCCGCTCTGCGATATGAACGCGATCTGCCCAGGCTCTGGGGCTCTCCTCAGAAATGTAGCGTTCAGGCCAATGTTCGGCCTGATCACGCCCAGGCAGTTTGGGCCTATTATCCTCATTCCGTACTTGCTCCTTATGGACTCTATTTTCTCCTCAAGCTTCTTTCCTTCTTCCCCTATCTCTTTGAATCCAGCTGAGATTATGATGAGGCCAAAAACCCCTGCCTCACCGCATTGTTCGACTATGTCTGGCACTATTTTAGCTGGAACAGCTATGATCGCAAGGTCCACCTGCTCCGGCACATCCTTTATGGTTGGATAGCACTTAATGCCCATGACAGACGTTCTGTTTGGATTTATGGGAAAGATGTCTCTCCCTTTCCCCGAAAGCAAGTTCATCATGAGTGTTTTTCCTACCGAGCCTTCCTCTTCGCTTGCGCCTATCAAAGCGATGGATTTTGGGTTGAACAGTTTACTCATGTCTCCCATGGGCATTCTTCCTTGCCTCCTTGAAGATAGGACCTAAGATAAAAAGCTTGAACACATCTTCCTTGAATCGGATTTGGAGCACCAAAGAGGGTAGAGCTACAAGATCTCCTTGAAGTAGGAAACAATTCTTGAGCGGAATCCCTCGATCAATTCGTCCGGAGCGGTGCCCCAATCTCCAACGATTACGCTATCGATTCCAGCTTTTCTGTATTTGTCTAATGGTTCGATAAGGTCCTGTGGATTTGAGCACAAATAGAATTTCTCTTCTATCGATTCTTGACTGACAGATGATGTGAGGCGTTCTATCTCCCTGGGATCGCGGGCGTTCCACCCCTCTGGTAAAAAGGGGCCCATCACCTTCCTTACCTTACGCAGCAGTTTTTCGCCTTTCCCATATGCCACATTGAAGTATACGGCTTTCTTCGTCCTTTTTGAGACTCCGCCTGCCCTAAGGCCCCTTTCGTACTCCTCAAATATCCCATCCCTGCACTCTTCAGGAGATTTGACCGTCATCAAGTTGGCACCGACCTTTCCAGCGAGAAAGGCTGAGCGCCTGCCAACTGCAGACCAGTAGATGGGTATCTCTCCATTTGGTTTGTCGTAGCAGAACACTCCTCTCACCTTGAAGTGCTTGCCTTCGTAGTCGAAGTATTCCTCACTGTTCCAAAACTTTCTAATTAGCTCGACCGCTTCAACCAATGCTTCAGCCCTCTCCTTCCAGGAAGGCCATTTTCCCAGAATTGGAAACTCGTTCATCCCCTCCCCAGTACCGACTCCCATAATTATCCTTCCTGGATAAATGCTACCCATAGTAGCAAAGGCCTGGGCAGCTATTACCGGGTGGTACCTGTAAAGAGGGACGGTCACATCGCACCCGATTGCTATCTTGCACGTTCTTTCAGCTGCTGAAGCCATCAAAACCCAAGCTTGTGGTGAATGGCCATCCGTGTGAAACCACGGCAAAAGATGATCTCCCATCCATGCTGCTTCGAAACCTGCCTCCTCAACCTTTTCAGCTACCTTAAGGCAAAAGCTTGGTTCGAACGATGTGCTCACAGCTCCTATGTCATAGTGAAGGGCAAAGGGCATTGGACCATCGTGTAGACTAAAAAGCCATCGATAATAAGAATTTCCAAGGAGAAGCTATCTGTATATCGAATACAACCATATCCATTCAGCCAATATAGCATCTTATCTTATATTATGGTTCCAATATTCATTTCACCAGCAATGGTAAAACCGGATCCTCCTCTTTAGCTCGCTTGATTTCAAAGGCCTTTCTAATCTGACCTCCAAGCTCCTTTCAACTTTTGGAATCATGTCGTAGCAATTATCACTGAAGATCGCTTCCATGCCTCTGACTTCAAGCTTCAATGCTTTGACAAAGGTATTGGAAACAACCTTCAACTCGAATCTCCTTCCATCCTTATCGAGCGCTCTTGCAACAGTGAGCTTGATCTTGGGCTTTACGAAGTTTATGTACTTCCATTGATCTAGGAATAGTGTATCGTAGCTTGGCTCCAGGCTTCGGACTTTTAGAATCCCAACTATCACCGAATTCAATGGATCTTGAATTTTCAAATCCGAGAGTGGGACTCTAATTAGAAGATTTGATGAATTCCCAGGAATTGTGACATCTATAATCCTACTGAATATCTTCGCCCCGCCAATCTTGAAGACAGCTATCTCTAGAACTCCATCCTTCTCATCTAGCAGATCACTTACCGCCCAAGCCTCTATTGAATCTCCATCTAGGACCAAGCTCAAGGTCATATTGTCAAAAGCTCTTTTTGTGTAGTAATACGATGCTTTTAGGGCTCCATAGTAATCGATCAGGCTCCAGCTCGAGACAGGCCAGCAGTCATTCAGTTGCCAAATTAGGGCTCCAGCACTCCTGAACTTTCTACGTCTCCAATGCATTATGCCAGTCTTCATCGCCTCTCCCTGGTTGACCTGCGTTAGGTAAGAGAACATTATAAGATCGCATGGAACTTTGAAGTGATGTGCTAGAAAGAATACCAACCTCTCAGGGCCTCCCTTCTGCTTGTTGTGATGTTCTATGACCTTGCTCTGCGGATACCTGTCCTCGGGGGTGGTGTATCTCATTATGGTTGCCAAAGATGGCATCGATTGAAATCCAAATTCGCTTACGAACCTCCCATTATCATTTACATATTCCTCGTAATCCCTGAGGCCAGACCAAACATCCCAGCTATGCCTATCCCCTTCTTTCTTCGAGTTGGGATCTTCTCCGCCATATGGGCTACTTGGCCAGTAGAACGTTTCTGGGTCAAGCCTACTGCAGACCTCAGGCAGAATCTTATGATAGATTGTATGACCGTAAAACCTTTCTTTCCTGCCGTACCAGTTCGCCTTGTACGCCCAATCGTTCTCGTTGTTACCGCACCAGATTGCGAGGCAAGCGTGGTTTCTGAGCCTCTTGACAACTTCCTCGGCCTCCCTCTTGACCTCATCATGGAACCAGTCCTCCTCAGGATATTCCCCGCAGGAGAACATGAAGTCCTGCCAAACCATAATGCCCTTTTCATCGCAGATGTCGTAGAATTCCTCGTTTTCGTAGATTCCTCCTCCCCAGACCCTGAGCATGTTCATATTCGCCTCCTTCGCCTTTCCAATCAAATCTTCATATCTCTCCCTCTTAACTTGTGGAAGAAAAGAGTCGGCAGGTACCCAATTTGCTCCCTTGCAGAATATTGGAACACCATTGACCCTGAAGTAGAAGGTTTCCCCCTCACCATCCTTTTCTCTCACGACCTCTATCCATCTGAAACCAACCCTCTTGATCAATCTGTCCTGCGATGTACCATCTTTGGTTACGTCGATCTCAAGATCATAGAGGGGTTGGTCACCGTAGCCATTGGGCCACCATAACCTCGGCTCCCCCACATCAAGCTTGAAGGTAATGTCATTCCTCCCCGGAGTCAGAATCATCCTCTCTTCCTTGACTGCAGAATACCCGTGTCCCTTGAGGGACACCCTAACTTCAACCTCTTCAACTCTAAAAGCCTCCAAATTCACTTCGATCGATGCTCCTAAGATCTTCCCGGATCCGTTAAGCGTTGGCTTAAAGTGGAAGGACTCTATCTTGCATACGTTGTATGCC
>CAZWAU010000288.1:0-5111 GCA_964631995.1 uncultured Nitrososphaerota archaeon | reverse complement strand
TCATGGGTTTAATCGTTAAAAATTTGGATAAAGTCAGAGAATTCTGACTATTTTTTTACTGTCACTCTCGATCAGTTCTACCTTTCCCTCTTCAGAAAGTTTTTTGACATGTGCTTCAACAGAACCAAGGGCCTGCGTGGATATTCCAGGGAGTGCAAACTTTGCTCTTATGTTCTTGGCCAAGTCCAATAGATCGAAGGGCTTTGTCCCTATGAGCCTTAGGATCTCAGCTTCTATTTCATTGACGATTTTAATACTCTCTGAAATTAAAACCCTAACCTCATCGTCGCTAAGCACCATGCTCTTGAATGGTTTGAACTCGTGAGCTGTGAACATGAGGTCTATGGTCATTTGGCTAATGCGTTCCAAACTCTTTGTATAGGCGTTGAGATCGACATACATGGGAATGTCTGGATACTTTGTCGTGTTGATCCCTCGTCCTTGGAAAGCGTCACCTGAGAAAAGGATTCGGCTATCTGGGTCGTAAAGGCAGATCGAGCCAGGTGAGTGGCCTGGTGTGTGAACAACCCGTAGATTCCTACTCCCCACATTCAAGATATCTCCATCTTCCAACATCATATCTACATGGCATCCCTTCCCCCTCTCTGAGTATACGATTGACCTGACCTCCTCAGTGGGTGGTAAATATTGTGGATATTGAGCGAAGAACTCCTTGAAGAACAGATCAGGATCTTCTGCCCAGGCAGCATCAAGTTTGTGTATGGCTATCTTTGGGTTAAGCTTCTCCTTCAGTTCCCAGTTCCCTCCCACATGATCTTCATGCCCATGGGTATTGATGATCATGGAAAGTCTCGATATATTCGCTCCCCTCAGATAAGGAAGGATGCAATTCGAAGGAGATGCCGCTATCCCGGAGTCCACCAATGTAGCCTCCCCATCCGCTATGAGGTACATGCCAAGGCCGAGTCCATAGTTCTTGTCGAAAGTCGGTTCCCTAATCTGAAAAATTCCTTCGACGATTGCCAACGCAATCACCCTGCGAATCTGTTCCTATAGATCCTTGTACACATCCTTCAGATAGGGTAAAACCTTTTCGCCGTACATCCTTATGAATTTCTTCTCATCTGGACTCGTACTTTGGACATGGATATTCTTGAAACCCATCCTGAAATACTCCTCAATCTTCTTTATGTGTTCATCCAGATCAGAGGAGATGAACCACTGCGTCTTAAGGCCTTCTAGCCCGACCAGATTCCCAGTCTGCTCGATCTCACGGGGGTCGAATATGCCATACTTGAAAAAAACTGGCACACATGTTGCAGCCCAGAACTTGCAGGCGTTTACAGCACGCTCATAATCCTCATCATATGAAACCATGAGTTCAAGAAGCTTTTCAACGGAGGCTGGATCTCTGCCAGCAGCCTTTGCTCCTTTCTCAACAGCAGAAAACAGAACTTCGTAGAAATCGGGAGCTGCGGGAGTAGTTACAATTCCGTCGGCGTATTTACCAGCAAGTTCGGCAGTCTTGGGTCCGCTCGCTGCGACATAGAGCGGTATTGGCTTGGGCGGCTTTGTGTAGAGGTTCGCTTTCCTTAGCCTGTAATATTTACCATTGAAGTTTACGAAAGAACGGCTCCAGAGGAATCTTATGATTTTTATCGCCTCTTCGAGCCGAGCCCTCCTTTCTTCATACGATGGCCAATCGCAACCGACTGGCATTTCGTTCAAGGCTTCCCCGGTTCCAAGCGCGAGGAAAACGCGGTTAGGGTACATAACGCCAAGCGTGGCGAATGCCTGGGCCACAATCGCTGGATTGTACCTCAGAATCGGGGCAGTCACGCCAGGACCTATCTTAACGTTCTTGGTCTTCGCTCCCACCGCTGACAGCCATATCCAAGCGAAACCGCATTGGGCGTTTGTGTGCACCCATGGATGAAAGTGGTCGCTGGTCCAGATTGCGTCGAAGCCTTGCTTCTCCGCGAGTACTGCATGCTCCAGTAGTTGATTGGGGGCGT
This sequence comes from uncultured Nitrososphaerota archaeon, assembly GCA_964631995.1. Classification (GTDB taxonomy): domain Archaea; phylum Thermoproteota; class EX4484-205; order EX4484-205; family DTQO01; genus DTQO01. Next base: position 3,135 of record CAZWAU010000288.1, on the reverse strand, counting down.
ACTGTTCCTGTGGTGCAAAATAACCTATCTCAATCATAACATGACCTCCATCAAAATGATTATATGTTTTTTGGTTTTCCATAAGCTTCGTTCTTAATTTTCAGACGAATCTTCACACAAGTTTTCATATCAGATTGCGGTTCATCATTTGCATGGGAAATTTTATTTTGCCATCGATAATCTATTGGTCCAATGAAGAAAGATGAAGGAATGTCGTATAAGTCAAGAATGGTCTTATAAAGGGATGCAAACCCTGATCTTAGAGAACGAACTTTTAAGGGCTTCCATCATAATTGACTTTGGGGCGAAGATATTCGAGTTCATTCATAAAAGATCAGATCGCGACCTTCTGTACCACCATCCACGCGTGGAGATTAGGACGCCCGTATATGGAGTGAACGCTGACAACTGGTGGCATGGTGGAATCGATGAGGCCATACCCACTGGACATGTCAGCAAGTACGAGGGCGAGGAGTATCCTTACTTGGGAGAGGTTTGGTCTCTTCCATGGAAATTCGACATCATCTCTAGAGAAGACGATAATGTGGTCGTGCACCTTTGGAGGACTACCGTGATAGCGCCATTGCTTGTTGAAAAGTGGATTACTATGAGAAGCGGTGAAGCCATGCTGCACTTCCGCCACAAAGTCACAAACTTGGGCCTTTCCGAGTTTAAATTTCTCTGGGGTATACACCCGGCCCTCGCGATCAATCCAAACTCTAGGATAGACATCCCAGCCCAAGATGTTCTCATAGAGGAGTCTCTACCCAACGATCGCTTGGGGTCTCGCAATACTACCTACACGTGGCCCTACGCCAAAAACAAGGAGGGCAAGAAAGTTGACATGCGGATAGTTCAGCCAGCAGGAGCTCAAACATGCGACTTCCACTTTGCGACAAAGCTCACAGACGGCTGGCTAGCAGTCACGGATCAGGCGGCTAAAGTTGGCTTTGGTCTGGTCTTTCCAAAGGACATCTTCAAAGTCATATGGTTGTGGTTGGTATACGGAGGATGGCGAGGCGTGTACTGCGCAGCCGTTGAAGCTTGGACTGGATATCCAGCAAAGCTTCATGAGGCGGTGGAAAGAGGCGTTTATTCAACCCTTGGGCCAAAGAAAAGTCTCGAGTGTAAAACTCTAGCTCTGGCATATGAAGGAGTTTCTGCGGTTGAGAGAATTACTAGCACTGGCGAGGTAATCGGAAGTCGTTAGGTAGAGAGGGCTCTGAAGCTTCATGCCTCCATTCCTTGAGCGCTAATGGAACAGCGGCAGCACTATTCCGCCTTGTGGAAGAACCGCTATTCTTTTGCTAGGTTTGATCCAGCGAGACATAGTCTCTAAGGCTTCTTCAACCGTCTTGAACCCTAAAAAGCCAAGCTTTCTAGCTTTCTTGGGTCCAATGCCATCAGATACTATACAGATCTTCTTCTTCAGTCGGAAGGTCGTCAGATGTATTGCTCCGGCAGCTGCTGCCAGATCCTCTATTTCATCCCTTTGAATCATCTCGTTGATTTCCTTAGGTACATAGGGAAGCAACTTGCCAAATTCCGGGTGGGTTGCCGAAACGCCTTCTGAGAACGGGGAGACGATTATGATTGCTCCCCCAGCCCTTGTTATCAGGTCCGCGCTGGCAACGGCCCTATCAGCTTGCCAAAAATCATATTTGTCAAAAGGATATGCTGTCGAGATAGTTATGTCAGCCTTGTTACGTATGTGGACACCATATACTTCTTTGGCTTTTTCAACTCCCTTACGGTGCGCTTTTACAGGATCGCCATAAAACGACTTTACAATGGAACGATCTTTTAGTACGACATTGAATACCGAATGAAGCCCAACTTTCTTGGCGCAAAAGTCCATTAAGGAACGAATCGGATTTTCCGTTCGACCAAGAATGCTACCAACATTGTTGGCTCCATAAAGGTGCATTTGGGCGACCGTTTCAGCCCCAGATAAGCCTGGTAGGATTATCTTCGAGCCACCTGACCAACCCGCGTTGCAGTGCGGAACGACGTACCCGATCCCGATCCTCAAATCTGCCTCAAGGAAATGACGATTGATCCAGATTGGGATTTTTCTCGTCTGAAGGAACTTAAGATCAGCTGGGTTCTTAAAGGCATGGTTTATCACTTGGTAGTCCTCGAAAATCTCAGGGCCACACTTTTCCTTCAGCTCTTTAACTGTCATATTCCTATGGGTTCCGAGGGCAGCAATTATCTTGATGTTTTCACGCTGGATGCCAGCACGTTTGGCTCTGGACAAGAGTACTGGCAGTATTTTGGAACATGGAGTTGGCCGAGTTACATCGTCTATAGCGATGGCTAGAGACTTCCCCCTTTTCATCAGATCCGTAAAGCTTGGGGAGTCCACAGGATTGGTTATAGCTCTATCTATCTCTAAGTTTTCATCGGCAGCAGTAGAAACCTCAGGTGGGTCGAACACGCCAATTAGTCTTTCCTTTTCAACATTGAACTGCACGAAACGGTCTCCATATGGAACCTTGATTGTCAGCATAGTTTGCACGACCGTCACAAAATAACTGATATTATATGTCTTTTTGATTTCACTACATCTTTATGTCCATGATTTTTCATTCGATTCCTCAAACTGATTCAGCACTACCTTAACAGTTGTGCTCTCTCCAACTCCAGATGAGCCATTGATGTAAAGGACCTTAGAAGCTCTCATAAGCAGAACATCTTAAATGTAACTTGCTATCGCATTCTGCTCGTTCTTTCTACCTATAATAGTTCTGGGTAAATGCTCGTCTAAAAAGCCTGTGAATTTACAGCATCACCCTTCGATAATTTTGAAGAAATACAGCCCAAGGCTATTTTAAGAAGAACATGAATTTCTGTAGGTGAACAGAAAAGATTGCATAACTGTTAGTGATCTCAAGGAACAGGATTTCGATCTGGGGGGAAGAAAAAGTTGATGGATTTGCTTCTCAATGGTAAAATCGGGTTAAGGTGGCTAGGGGAGGAGTCGTGAGTAGGTTTTGAAAAGCTTTTTTGGTTGAGGATTATGTCGTTAAAAAACTATAGTAACTAACTAAAGTAACAGATAATTACCTGTCGCACAGGATGGTGGCATGGACAGGTCAGATCTGGAAGAGGCGTGGAGGGTGGAGAGGAATC
>CAZWAU010000287.1:0-6318 GCA_964631995.1 uncultured Nitrososphaerota archaeon | reverse complement strand
TGAGATGTTGAACGTTACTTTCTTCTCCTCGGCAGTTACAATTGCACCACTGGGACAAGTTTTAATGCAAAGAAGGCAGCCTATACACGCCTCCTTGTCGTAGGCAATTTTTCCCCTGTAACGTTCAGGGATCGGGACCATTTCTCCAGCTTTTGTCAGATACTGGACGGTGACTGGCTTACGAAGCATTGCACGCAGGGCACCGCGAAGCATTCTTCCCAACTTCATCAATTCTCCCTCCTACAGTCCAACATTAACAAAGATCACAGCCAAAATAGAAAGTGCTAGCGGATATCGCCAATAGAACTTGAACGCCTGACCTATCTTCAATCTTGCAAATATCGTTCTGGGAATTGTAATGGTGAAGAACATAACTATGAAGGTAAAGATGAAGATCAGAATGATCGATATCAACCTGCCCATCAGGGCAAAATCTTCTAAGAGCGGTGGATGGTAGAAGAAGAGCGTGAAGGCAAGGAAAGACAACGCAAAGCTTGAAGCATCTTTGGCAAGCTTTGCAAAAGCCAAGTATGGGCCACTGTACTCGACTAGATACCCGTGGATAATCTCGGTTTTGGCCTCCGGTATGTCGAATGGAACGACACCCGTTGCTGCTGGCATGCATAATAGAAAAGCGATTGCGGCCATAGCCGCTCCTGGAGAGGCAAGAGCAAAACAAGTGCCAATTTCGACCTGGGTCATAACAACGTCTATGTATGAGAAGGAAAATTTGGACTTCAACGACAGTGCCAAAATCGATGTTAGCAAAGGGACCTCATATCCGATCAGCATGACCACCTTCCTTGAAAAGCCGATCGCCCCATAGGGGTTGCCAGACGAGGAGCCGCCAATCATAACCAATATGGATGACATCGCTAACAAGTATGGGATCAGGATTAGGTCGCCAAGAACGCTCGCTCCTGTAGCAAGGCTGACCAAAGGAATTGCAGCTGCAAGGATCGAGGAGGCGGCGGCAATGATTGGGACAGATGCAAAGATCGTCTTGGAGGCTGTTACGGGAAATATGCTTTCCTTATTGAGCAACTTAACAAAGTCATAGAACGGCTGGATTATGGGTGGCCCTATCCTTTTCTGCATCCTTGCATAAAGCTTGCGATCTATGCCTTCGAAGAAAAGGCTGAGGAAAATCACAACCGGGAAGGCTCCCAAAAGCATAACTAAAACGACCATCGCCTCTTCCTCCTCAAAGCTTCCAAATCTACAACTCTAGCATCTCCCCCTTCTCTATCGATTATGGTTATTCGGTTAGCACAGCTTAAGCAAGGATCGATCGAGGCAACTACTACCGGTATATCGGCGATCTCATTTCCTATCAGCATGTACCTCAACCCCACGATGTTGGCGAGGGTGGGGGTTCGCACTTTCAACCTCCTCAAGCCCCCCTTTCCATCTGTCCTTACGAAGTACAGGAGCTCCCCACGTGGTGCTTCAACCCTTGATACGGCTTCTCCCTGTGGCATCCTACTCATCGACCTTAGGACAGTTTCTTTGGGTCTAATCGTTCCGCTCGGCAACCTATCCAAGATCGTGTCGATTATATTGATCGTCTCAAAAAGCTCATGGATCCTCACCTCCGTTCTCGCATATGCATCGCCTTCCGTCCTCGTAACGACCGAAAAACTGTCTTTCAATTCCCCGTACGCTGCGTAAGGATCATCCTTGCGTATGTCCATTTTCAATCCAGATCCCCTAGCTGTCGGACCCACGGTACACAGCTCCCGAGCCATGTTGTGGTCAAGCAATCCTATTCTGGAAAGTCTTTTCTCGACCGTTTTGTCCTGAAACACATCTCGGATGTATTGCGCCGCCTTACGCATCTTCGACATAGAGCTAGCAATCTTCTCCTCCATGCGATGGTCTATGTCCCATCGAACACCTCCTATGACATTCATTGAGTGGTGGATGCGGTTGCCCGTAATCTCCTCAAATAGATCGAGAACAGTTTCCCTAGAGTGCCACGTAAACATGAAGAGCGTATCAAAACCGATCTCGTAGGCCATAACCCCAAGGAAAAGCAGGTGGCTGTGAAGCCTTTCCAGTTCGAATATCAGAGTCCTGAGATACAAAGCTCTCTCAGAAGGCTGCGCATTGGCGATCTCCTCGAGAGCACCAACGAAGCATGTCGTGTGGCTGTGGGAACAGATACCGCAGATCCGTTCTATGAGGTACATCGCTTGAACCAGATTTCGCGTCTCAGCCAAAGCCTCTATCCCCCTATGGACATGTCCTAAACGCAGACTAACGTCGACAACCTCCTCCTTCCTAACGGTCACCTTAAAATGGACTGGCTCCTTAAGCGCCGGATGTACAGGACCAACAGGGACTATTAACCGACTGTAATCATATCTCACTTCTCTAGTCTCGTCAGCCATCAAATATCACAAAAATTTTCTTCTAACAGCTGTTACGATTCCCCTCAGAATTGCTTCGGGCCTAGGAGGACAGCCAACAACATAAGCATCTACTGGAATTATGCCATCAACTGGTCCCTCAATCATATCGCTTCCAATGAAAGGTGCCATAGAGGCCGCACAAGTCCCTACAGCAACCAACGCTTTTGGTTCTGGCACCTGTTCATATGTTCTGGCAAGGCGGGGGAGCATTTGGCGCGTAACCGGTCCTGTTACCAGTATGACATCGGCGTGCCTTGGCGAACCTACAAGCACGCACCCTAGGCGTTCAGCATCGTAACGAGGGGTTAAGGCCGCCACTATTTCGATATCGCATCCGTTACAGGAGCCCGTATTTATATGAAATAACCAAGGCGATTTTATTCTGCTGCGAGCACCTATTCCAATCGTTACCATCCACCTGTCGCTTTTTTCTAAGATGCAATAACCATGGTGACATTAAAGTGTTTGCCAGTTCCAGCATCCTTGGAACAGTGAGGCTGGTGCCAGAGACGAGATCCCAGAGATTTTTCAAGTAAGGCATTCATGCATTGTTTTATCAGTAATGCAAGGTACCAGTAAAAATATTTTCAATGTCCCTTCGATGGAGTTCGCGCTCCTAGCTTTTTTCAGATTCTATTGTGCAATGAATTATGTCCTCCCTCTACGAGCTTCAAAGGTAGCTCTATCCAAGCAAACCAGCTCCTTCATGCTTTCACAGCCGATCAAGGAACGTCAAACGGTGGCATATGGGCTCCTAGAAGTTTGCATGTAGCAGCCGAGCACGATCTTAGGATGTATCATGAAGGGGCAAATCTAAAGCGCCCTTGGTCAAAAGGGAGCACATGCCCATGTGAAAGCCTCGGGGATTAGTCCTCCGTCGAATCCGGAGCCAGCGACTTCTTTACCTTCGAGATGCACTATTCGACAATACTAAAAGGATTTTACGACCACAAACGTATGTCCTTATAGGATGCACTATTCGCCATGCCTTGCCAATCTTGAAGGTCGAGAATCCAAGTTCGACGCCGTCCTCAGTACAGGTGGCAGAGCGTTCAAGGAGAAAAGAGCCATGAAATTCGGAATCGTTGGTTACGGGGTCTACATACCCAAGTGGAGGATCAGGGTAGAGGAGATAGCCAAGGTGTGGGGCCATGACGCCGATTCATACCGGAAAGGATTGGGGATGGAGGAAAAGGCTGTCCCTTCGATGGATGAGGACACGACAACGATAGCTGTGGAGTCGACCAGGAACGCCCTGAAAAGGGCACAAGAGGTCAAACCCGGGGAGGTAGGCGCTATCTACGTGGGCTCCGAGTCGCACCCATATGCTGTTAAGCCGACAGCTGCAACAGTCGCTGAGGCGGTTGGCCTAACTCCGAACATAACTGCGGCAGACACGGAGTTCGCGTGCAAAGCGGCAACGGCAGCGATGCAGGCCTGCCTGGGCCTTACCAAAGGAGGATACATAAAGTACGGCATCTCTATAGGGGCTGATACAGCACAAAGCGCTCCTGGTGACGCACTCGAATATACTGCTGCAGCGGGAGGTGCTGCCTACGTGATCGGTGGCGGAGATGGAGTCATAGCTGAGGTGGAGGGAACCCATTCTTACACGCAGGATGTGCCGGATTTCTGGAGGCGGGACGGAGCCCATTACCCAAGACATGCAGGAAGATTCACTGGAGAGCCCGCATATTTCGAGCATGTCATAAATTGCAGCAGGGCGCTTTTCGAAAAGCTTGGCACATCCGCCAAGGATTACGACTATGCCGTTTTCCATCAACCCAACGCGAAGTTCCCGCTCAGGGCTGCAAAGATGCTTGGATTCGATGAGAAGAAGATCCTTCCCGGATTGGTCGTCAGCAAGATCGGTAATACCTACTCCGGCTCCTCCCTGTTGGGACTGGCTGCTGTTTTAGATGTAGCAGGGGAAGGTAATAGGATACTTTTAACCTCCTACGGATCGGGTGCCGGCTCCGACTCTTTCAGCATGAGAATCACCGATTGTATAGAGCAAAAGAGAAGGCTCTCCCCTCCAGTCAGTTACTATATAGAAAGGCGTGAGTACATAGACTACTCGACGTACGCGAGGTACCAGAGGCTCTTCAAAGGGTGATTGGATATGACAAATAATGGCTTCAAGAGAAGGGATGTTGCTGTAATCTCCGTGGGTGCTACCGAGTTCGGCGAACTTTGGGACAAGGGGTTGAAAGACCTTGCCTGGGAAGCCGGAGTCAAAGCGGTTGAGGAGGCGGGCATCAGCGGAAAGGACATAGAGTACATCGTGTTCGGTAACATGTCGGGAGGGCTTTTTGTGGGACAGGAGCATGTGGCGGCGCTCGTTGCCGACTTCCTCGGGCTCAACTCGGTCCCAGCCACAAGGGTTGAGGCTGCCTGTGCCTCTGGGGGCGCTGCCTTCCTCCAGGCATACATGGCGGTAGCTTCGGGCATGTACGATATAGTTGTGGCTGGCGGAGTTGAGAAGATGACCGATGTTGGAGCAGGTCAGGCCGCTTCCATACTTTCTGGAGCTATGGACTACGAGTGGGAAGCTTACTTTGGAGCGACCTTCCCAAGCGTCTATGCTCTCATGGCAAGGAGGTACATGCACGAATACGGCCTTAAGCCTGAAACGCTCGCGAAGGTCGCGGTTAAGAACCACTACCACGGAAGCCTCAACCCGTTTGCCCACTTCAGAAATCGTATAACTGAAGATGAGGCTCTTTCATCCCCAATGGTTGCAGATCCATTGAGAAGGTACGACTGTTGCCCTGTTTCGGACGGAGCAGCCTGTGCCATACTCGTTCCCCTAGAAATGGCCAGGAAGTATACAGACACCCCGATTTCGATAAGAGCTGTTGCTCAAGCTTCGGACACGCTAAGTCTCCTGGGGCGTGGAGATCTGTGCACGATGCGTGCCACCGTAAAGGCAGCCGGAAGGGCATTCGAGGAGGCAAAACTGAGCAGAGAGGACATAGATGTGGTTGAGGTGCACGATTGTTTCACAATTGCTGAGCTTCTGGCTCTTGAGGACTTGGGATTCTGCAAGAAAGGGGAAGCTGAGAAACTTTACAACGAAGGCCAGACGTACGTTGGCGGAAAACTTCCTGTGAATACAGATGGAGGCCTTAAGGCAGGAGGACATGCTGTCGGAGCTACAGGCATAAAGCAGATAGTGGAAGTTGTAAGACAACTAAGGGGAGAGGCTAAAAATGGTAGGCAGGTGGACGGCGCAGAGGTTGGCTTGACCCACAATGTTGGAGGGACAGGTGCAACAGCTGTGGTGACGATACTTTCCAGAAGGTGAATGCGATGAGCAGCATAGGAATCCCACAGCATTGGAGGACGATAAGGGAGCGCTACAGGCTTTTGGGCTCGCACTGCGATAAATGTGGCTCGAACTACTTTCCTCCCAGGAAGGTTTGCCCAAGATGCAGGAGGCGAGGTAAGATTGTTCAGGTCGAGTTTTCCGGCAAGGGTAAGATCTATAGCTACACGATTGTCAACGCCAGCTCGAAGTCATTCGAACAGTACTTGCCCTACATCATAGGACTCGTCGAGCTGGACGAAGGACCTAGGGTTTTGACGCAGATAGTCGACTGCAAACCCGAAGACCTTCGAATTGGAATGAAAGTAGAAGCATGTTTCAGGAAGATCTTTGAGCAGGAGGACGGGGGCATAATAAGCTACGGTTTCAAGTTCAGGCCGTATGACGATTCGTGGATAAATGCCTACGAAAGCAATTCCAGATCTGGGTAAATGCGATAGCGTGCCAACGGATGCTGCCCAAATTAACCGGGGGTTTTTTCAAAAGTAAAAATTGCGTGCGCGCCCCTTCTCTTCTTCCAACAAGATCAGCCAATAGAACAGATTAAAAGCATCTTATTTGTGAAGAGTTGACGCG
>CAZWAU010000286.1:0-7334 GCA_964631995.1 uncultured Nitrososphaerota archaeon | reverse complement strand
ACTGGCAGACGCAGTGGGCATTGGTTATTCAGAACTTCTATACCAACTCAACAACCAGCTTAAAGGTTTTTGGAAGGTTAAGGAGGAGCGAAAGAAAAGGGGTGCCCATGAAGAGTTTATAGTACCATCGTCCCCAAATACGGTATACGTTATGTTGGGTGAAGGTGCTACGATCTATGTCCTCGATCCTTTGGCCAACATGTTTGGAAAGATGAGCAATGGAACTAGATGCGACGATTGTTCAAACTCTCAGAAAGTCAAGTGCCTGGAGAGAACAAGGTCAGAAAAGTGTTTCAGCTTCACGCCTGAGGAGAAAAGGAGGCAAGAGAGGCTTTTTTCAGCCAACAACAGACCAGACGCTCCTACCCCAATGGATCGCATAATAGGGTGCGTAGCTTTGAAGAGCCTCGAAGGGGATGAGTGTGCCGTAGAAGTCTATGAGACTGAGTGCCACTTTTTGAAGAGGATTAGGGCCAGCTCAAAGAAAGAAAAACGATCCTCCGGCAGCTCCAATCCCTTTAGCATATGATGGAACCAAAGCAGATAGTGCCTCATCTTTTCTTGAACGATTCACCGGACAATGCCTTCTCCATAAATTTTTCAAGTTCAACTTCGTTTAAGGCATCACCAGCTGCGATAAGTTTGTCATCAACGAACACAGATGGAACAACTAGAACCTTAAGCCTTTTGGCTTCCGGAGAAAAAGCGTCGATATGCTCCACCCCAACTTTATACTTCTTGGCTACCCTCGCTGCGATCTCCAAAAAGTAAATACATTTTGGGCAAGGCGGATCAGAGCCAACGACTTTTATCTTGACCTCTTTCAATTTAATCTTGCAAGCATTGCGTCCAAAGATATAACTATGTCCCCCTTTAGCTTATCCCCCCTCTAAGCCGAATCCACTTGCTATTGCAAACCATAATTGGGAAGTTAAGCACACAGTCTGAGTTGTGCAGTTTTCAAGCTTCACTGGCTATTTCCAGCCTGAATTTCGATGAAAGGGCTTCGGAAAGTTAATATCCTCGTGCTCGGGCACCAGGCGTGGATGAAGAATGAGGGATTGCGAAATCGATCTTTGAAGTGAGTTCGACCCAGATGGCTCTCAGAGTTATAATATATGAGCAGCCCCCTATTTTCATCCAGAAACCGTGGAGGTAGATGGTGTTTTGTTTAAGGAAGAAGGCAGTGGATTGGATTTCCCAAAAATGGAGCACATCATACTGGACTTTTGGAAAAGGACAAGCGCTTTTCAAAAACGAAGGTCCATGAACCAAGGTAAGAAGCGTTGGTCTTTCATGGATGGGCCCATCACAGCGAACAATCCCATGGCTGTCCACCATGCCTGGGGACGGACATACAAGGACGTATTTCACCGCTACAAAGCCATGAGGGGATTTGAAATCAGGTACCAAAATGGTTTCGATTGCCAGGGTCTTTGGATCGAGGTAGAGATAGAGAAGGAGCTTGGTTTCAAGTCGAAGAAAGAAGTTGAGGCATACGGCATCGACGAATTTGTCAAGCGATGCAAACAAAGGGTTTTGCGTTTTGCTGCCATACAAGTGGAGCAATCGATTCGATTGGGTTATTGGATGGATTGGGACGACCCGAATTTGCTCAGGAACCTTGCCGAAAGACTAGAAAGGCCCAACGAGATCATAAGCATCAAAACGCCATCTGGAAAAGAAATAACGGGTTCGGTGGAGAGCATCGTCGGCACACTTGGAAGGCCGGATCTTGGGGGCTCCTACTTCACATTCTCAGATGAAAATAACTACAGCATCTGGGCAGCCCTCAAAAGATGTCATGAAAATGGTTGGATCCGCAAGGGAACGGATGTCATGCCCTGGTGCCCCCGTTGCTCTACGGCCCTCTCTGAGCATGAGATCGTGACCGAAGGGTATCGCGAACTCAAACATATCGCATTGACCGTAAAATTTCCACTTCGCGGTCGCCCAAAAGAAGCACTGCTCGTCTGGACGACCACTCCTTGGACTCTTTCATCAAATGTGGCTGCAGCTGTTAATCCCGATATCGTATATGTCAAAGTCAGATTGGGTGAAGAGACGTTCTACCTTGCCAAGGCAAAACTGAATGATGTCTTGCCAAGCAACCATGAAGTGGTTGCAGAACTAAAAGGAAGTGAATTGGAGGGGTGGCTCTACGACGGTCCATTTGATGAACTTCCGGCAATAAAGAATAACAGCATACCGGAGGCACATCGGGTCATCCTTTGGAAGGACGTAAGCGAAACTGAAGGGACAGGCATAGTCCACATAGCTCCTGGCTGTGGCAAGGAAGATTTCGAGCTGGGAAAAATGTATGGGTTGCCTACAGTAGCTCCTCTGAACGAGTTCGGCAGGTTTATCGATGGCTTCGATTGGCTTACTGGGATGCATGCATATGACACCCCCAAGCCTGTGATCGATAACCTGAGGAACAAAGGTCTTTTGTTTGGCGTTGAAGAGTATATTCACCGCTATCCAGTTTGCTGGAGGTGCGAGAGTGAACTGGTTTTCAGACTCGTCGACGAGTGGTTCATCTCGATGGGGGCAAAATACGACAAACCTTTGGAAGAGATCACTGAGGAAGAGAGGAGTCAGAATCTACGATATCAGATCATCGAATCTGCAAAACAAGTGAGATGGATTCCAGAGTTTGGATTGCAGCAGGAATTGGATTGGCTTATGAACATGAGCGATTGGATGATTTCAAAGAAGCGGTACTGGGGTCTTGCTCTTCCAATATGGGAGTGCCACAAATGCGGAAGCTTCGAAGTAATTGGCGGAAAGGAAGAGCTGAAGGATCGGGCTGTAAGTGGATGGGAAGAGTTTGAAGGTCACTCGCCTCATAAACCTTGGATCGATAAGGTAAAGATCAAGTGCAAGAACTGTGGGGCGAACATCTCGCGCATCCCCGACGTTGGAAATCCTTGGTTGGACGCTGGAATTGTTTCATTTTCAACACTCAACTATCGTCATGACCGTGAATATTGGAGCAAGTGGTTCCCAGCAGACCTAATATGTGAATCTTTGCCAGGCCAGTTCCGAAACTGGTTCTACTCGATGCTTGCCATGAGCACAATAATGGTGAAGAGAGCACCATTCCTAACATGCCTAGGGCATGGAACAGTACTTGGGGAGGATGGCCGTGAGATGCACAAATCTTGGGGCAATGCAATCGAGTTTGATGATGCTGTTGAGACTATTGGAGCGGACGTCATGCGTTGGATGTACTGCACAACCAAGCCCGAAAATGATATGCTCTTCAAGTTCAAAAGAGCGGACGAGGTGAAACGGGATTTCTTTTTATTGCTCTGGAATGTATACAGCTTTTTCGTGACCTATGCTAACCTAGATGGCTGGACTCCAAGAAAGGAAGAAATCAAGCCTTCACCTCTCGACCTTTGGATACTCTCTAGGTTGCAGGTCCTCGTCGAGGAAGCTACAGCTTGTATGGAAAAATATGACATATATGGAGCGACGAAGCAAATCGAGGAATTCGTCAATGATCTTTCCACTTGGTACCTTAGGAGATCGCGAAGGAGATTTTGGAAGAGTGAAGCTGACGCGGACAAGGAAGCAGGCTACGCTACTCTCTACAATTGCCTGGTGACACTGATTAAACTTCTCGCGCCATTCGCCCCATTCATTTCTGAACACATCTACCAAAACTTGGTGCGGAGCGTGGATCAAGAAGCACCTGAAAGCGTGCACCACAGCGAGTGGCCAGAACCAGACAAATCTTTGGTCAACAAAGCGCTAATTTCTCAAATGGAACTCGCCATCAGAGTATGCAGCCTCGGGCGTTCAGCGCGTAGCGCATTTGGCATAAAGCTAAGGCAACCGCTTTCAAAAGCAACGATCGTTGCCGATAAAGAAACTTTGGAGCAACTGCAGGAGATTAAGGATTTGATAGCTGACGAACTTAACGTGAAAGAATTGGCCTTCACAACCGACAGGAAGGAAGTGTTGGACTTTGAGATAAAAGTAGTTCCGAAAGAGGTGGGGGCCAAGTACGGACCTTTACTGCAAAAGATTTTCCATGCCATAGAAGTGTTGGATTCAGCCAGCGTTGCAGCAAAGCTCATGGAAAAGGAGCCTATCGAGATAGAGGTGGAAAACCAGAGGGTCATGCTTCTCCCAGAGGAGCTCCAAGTCCTTACTAAGCCAAAGAAAGGAAAGTCAATTGCCGAGGAAAAGAATATCCTCGTAGCTGTAGACATATCGATAACAGATGATCTCAAGAGCGAAGGTATAGCCAGGGACATCGTCAGACGAATACAGAACGAGAGAAAAGCAGCAGGATTAAAGATCTCTGACAAGATAGATGTGTACTACAGAGCTGGTCCAAAACTAGCAAGAGTCCTCCAAACTCACCGCGAATACATAGCATCGGAGACTTTGTCGGAAACCATTGAGGTTGGAGATCCGCCAAAGGGTTCGCACAGAGCGGATTTCGAACTAGAAGGTGAACATCTTTCCATAGGGATAGTCCTGCACGAAAAAGGTTAGCAAAAAATATTCTGTAATATTATTCCATAAAAATTCTTCGTATTTACATAAAAACAGCCATTTGAATGGGAAATATTTAGCAGGAAATTATTGGCTCAACAGAATTGAATAACTATTATAAATACCTAGAAATGTTTTACAGCGTAAGGAATTGCGATCTAAGATTACCAAACGCAAAATACCTGACACAACAGGCACATCCAAGGTAACTACTATCTTACTTGTGGCAGTCACATTAACGCTTATGGTCGCAGGAATACATTGGATTCAGCGTTTGGTATTGAATCTATCGTTCACGGAATCTGTAGCCATAGAAAAGATATGGGTGTCAGCTTCTGAAGAAACAATTTTTGTGCATGTAACTATTGTAAACAAGGGTAACGTTCCTGTTCAACTTGATTCGATTTTAATAAATGATGAACCAATTCAAAACTACAGAGGAACATCACAAGGGGAATTCACCACTGGAATGAAGCTGCAAGTAGGAGAATCTAAGGATGGAACCATATCGATTCCCTACGAACCGCCTTTCAGAGAAGGCATGCTTGTGAAGTTTGACGTGGTCACTTCAACAGACAACCACTACCCCTTCTTTATAACGATTCCAAGCAAGCCGTAACAATGAAAAATTTTCTCATTCAAGGCTATTTTTCTTCGTCAAAATAATAGCAATAGTCACGGCTGGATTTATGTGGCATCCACTTACGGGGCCTAGAATCTCTATCAAAGCGATTAACATGAATGCAGCCGCTAGGGAATCATAGAGGACCGCCAAGGAAGCGGATGCTCTAAGCACTTTGCAAGTATGGTTGACGAAATGGCAGCGGTAACCAAGACAGCCGAGCCTAAGAATTCGGCGATTAACCTGTTGTCGCTGTAGATGCCTCAATTGATCGAATCAAAACGATCAACACAAAAGCAAGATTGCCTCATTTTCTCTTCCATACGAAAACCTTCATGTGTGCACAAGGCGATAGTACGGCTTTGGGTAACCTGGTCTGAAGCTTGTGGCTGCCCAGTCTCCATGGCGAGCACCGTACTTGGCAGTTACCGTCTCAAGCGAGCTTCTCACGATGTTCGTCAGCGCCACTGGATCTATCGAAGCCCTGATATTGAGGATCACATCAATCTCCTTTGATGGCGGTGGAACCTCGCCCGTGATTCCTACAGATTCGTCAGATATCACTAAGCTCGCCTTTGCCCAACCCTCTTTTGTGGAAAAACGTGTTTTTGCATGGGCTACCTCTCCCTTGCATTCTCGCACTCTTTTGTTTATTTCTTTCAGTAGGTCCTCCATAATAGCGTTAACGATAAGGGGTTGGTCCGAACAGATTCTGTACATCCCATTGAACCATCCGAGTTCAGCCTCTGCCGTCGCATATGTATCGTAGTCGACCTCTTTAGTAATGGTAGGCCGAGGCCGGTGGCTGCCTTCCATTACCATCTTAAGTAACTTGTCCAAGTTGTAACCGGTCTTAGCTGAGATCTGTATTATTTCGGCATACTTGTTCAACCCCCTCAGAAGCGCCTCGATTTTTGGCAGGTCATCCTTTGCTGCAATGTCGACCTTGTTTATAGCTAGTATATCCCCATCCTTAACCTGCCACGAATAGAGTACGCCAATCGGGGAGTTTGGGGAGGTGAGATTGTGCATCTTGTCAAAATGCTCTAAAACCGTAGTCGCATCGATAAGGACCACGAATGGGGCTAGGTCGAACTGTTCATCGTAGTATTTCCTTATCGGGGCGTACACCGTTGCTTGAAAATCTGTGCAACTTCCAACTGCCTCAGCCAGCAAGATGTCTGGCTTAGCCTCGCGTACCATCTGCTGGGCATGGGTGATGAATTCAGAAAGCTTGCAGCAGAAACACCCCCCAACCACCTCAGTGACGGCGAATCCATGATCCCTAACCAAGTTGGTGTCCACAAGAACCTCTCCCTGATCGTTAGTCACTATGGCCACAACCTTGCCAAGATCCGTAACGATTCTCTTGCCAAGTTCTATTGCAAGGGTTGTCTTTCCGCAACCCAAGAATCCTCCCAAGCCCACCAGTTTTACTTTTTCAACCATGCTAAGTCATTAGCTCACTTTTAAGTTTAATATTTAACATTTTTCCCAAATATTTTCCTAATCTGCTTTCGTAAGTACCTAGCACATTCCTCACTTGGGCTTTCAGATACCGAACATGTACTAATTCCATTATGCATTGCAGTGGTTTGCTAAACGTTAAATAATGTTGAATGAAACAAGGCGGCCATCCAAATGCGTTCGGTGTGAAATCGTGCCCAACTTCCTCCTACCACAAGAGCAGATGGATCTCCTGTTAGAAAAGTTGAACAGCAAGTTCAAGGTTTACGGACCGGTACGGAAAGGTGTTGAATATGCTTTCGGGCCTGTAACGACAGCAAAGGATCTATACCTCGACTATACCACGACGATACTGCCTCCGAAGAAGTTCTTCACTCCTCCAAGGGAGACGATCTTCAGGTTTCATGGTGACAAGATCATTGGGGTTGAGGAAATAATCCCAGAAGAAAAGCAGATCCTTCTTGGTATCCATGCATGTGACATGGCTTCTTTTAACTTCTTGGACAGGGTTTTTTTGGGCTTTAGAAGCGACCCCAGATACCTAAAGCGCAGGAACAACTTCCTGATTTTTGCTCTCACTTGCAAAGAAGTTTTGGACACCTGTTTCTGCCAATCGATGGGGACCGGTCCGGTTGTTCCAACTGGATACGATGTCCTAATTACAGACATCGGTGGAAAATACCTTCTTGAAACGGCGACAAGTGAGGGAGAGCAGCTGCTCAAGCCGCTGGGT
>CAZWAU010000285.1:0-7478 GCA_964631995.1 uncultured Nitrososphaerota archaeon | reverse complement strand
GGTATCTGCCACGGCTATGGTTTTCCCCTCATGAGCATCGAGGAAGAGGTCGAGGAGCTCGAGGAGACGAAGAAGATCCTTGAGAAGCGCCTTGAAACGGTCAACAAGCGTCTTGAAGTCCTGAGGCGCTAGGCGACAATGCTATCTCCGACCTTTCATCCAATGTTTGCAGGTGAGTACGCTGGATGCTTACGGAAATACTTCATAATAAACTTGGCGAATAATCAACTGGAAGTCCTGATATATTTGCGAAGGTGCTGGGAAGATGGATAATGCAATAGAGGCGGTGAGCCTAACAAAATACTACGGTGACTTTCTGGCAGTGGATCATGTAAGCTTCGATATCAGAAAGGGAGAACTCTTCGGGTTCCTAGGACCAAACGGAGCTGGAAAGACAACGACGATTCGCATGCTGACGGGTGTGTCTAGGCCAACCGAAGGTAAAGCGTTCATAATGGGTTATGACATCGTCAGCCAGTCAGTTGAGGCAAAGTCTCTCATGGGTATCGTCCCAGACATTAGTAACACATACGATGAAATTTCAGCATGGGATAACATAGTATTCACCGCTAAACTGTACGGTATTTCCAAGGCAAAAAGGGAGAAAAGGGCCGAGGAATTATTGAAACGGTTTAATCTCTACGATCGAAGGAACGACAAAGTCAAAGAGTTTAGTCGGGGAATGAAACGCCGAGTCTGTATTGCAATGGCCCTTGTCAATGACTCAAAGGTACTGTTTCTCGACGAGCCAACATCGGGTCTCGATGTCGAGAGTGTATTGGAGATCCGTTCGATGATTAGAGAGCTGAACAAGGAAGGGTTGACCATCTTCCTTACAACTCATAATCTGGAAGAGGCTGATCAGATCTGCGACCGTGTTGCTATCATTAACCGGGGAAAGATAGCAGCCATCAACACACCGGAACGGCTCAGGCAAACAATGCGCAGTGTCCAATCTGTGGAGGTAGCCTTCAAAGAGCCTTCTCGGAACCTGATCCAGGAATTAAAGCAGCTGGCATCTGTATCCTCAGTTGAGAAGCGTGGAGACAAATACCGGCTTTTAACTGATGATCCGCCAAATGTGTTAAGGGAGATATGGAATTACGCAGAACGAACGGGATGCACGCCCATTTCAATCAATACGCTTGGTCCAAGCTTTGAAGATGTATTCATGAAACTGACAGGTAAAGCGATGGTAGAAGAAGTTTATAGGGACAAAGGTAAAGTGGGGGGCATGGGAAGGGGGCAGAAAAATTGAGCAAGGTTTCTAAACTGGATGAGCTGAGCAGATCTTGGGCCATAGCTGTCAAGGACATGCGCATCTACTATCTGAAACCTTCAACCCTTATGTTTGGCGTGCTCTTTCCCTTCACGCTGTTCTTATCATTTACTGTAGGGCGTGATATCCCAATTGATCGGCTTGTACCCATGCTTGTGGCTCAAACGGTCTTCTGGGCTTCATCATCTGTTGGTCCAACATCCATCCCATTGGAGCGGCGGCTCAGAACCTTCGAAAGATATCTGTCCGCACCCCTATCCCTGATCTCTCTTCTCTTTGGAAAAACTTTGGCTGGAATGATCTTTGGGTTGTCTGTCTCGGTGCTCTCTCTGCTTATTGGCATAATTGCCCTCGGCGCAACCGTTACAGGATTTGCCACTCTCTTGATTAGCTTGGCTCTGTCTTCTCTGGTCTTCTCGGCGATGGGCATAATGTTTGCATCAATACCTACAGAGAACCCGGGCGACGTAATGATGCCCTTAACCTCTGTTCGAATACCGCTTCTCTTCATTAGTGGAATATTCATCCCCATATCCCAACTGCCACCGGTAGGGCAGGTAGCAGCTTTCATGTCGCCTCTTACTCACACACTTGATTTGATAAGAGCTGGTCTAGGGGGCCAATCCAACTTTGGAATTGCTGTGAACATCCTCATATTACTTCTTTACATAGCTGCTTTCATGTGGCTAGGTACAAGATTCAACCTGAAGATAATGAAAAGTGAATGAGTTCCCGATGAAGAAAATGTATAAACAAATTCTGCCCATGTCTTACATGTCTGCACTGGACGTCACTTCAGATGTATTTGCCCTTTTCGTATTACATCTGATAAACGGAACAACGAAGAATCTTGTTTCGGGAATTACATGTTTGTTTTTGGAATTTTCTTCAAATTCATGTAGTTAGAACCGCTCTTAACAAGAGATTCGTTTCCAGCTTCATTAGACAGTCGTTTGGAAAAATCAAACGTTTTTCAAGGTAAAGTTATAAACCTTAATGAAGAGGTGCCAAATGGGACTCATATTGTTCACGTCTTCTTTAAGCCAGTACATGTTCTTCAATGATCGGAATGTCATTCTTTGAAATGTCTACATAATGTTCCTTATTTCGGATGCATCCGGGATCTGGTGCTGATATGTCTTTGAAATATCCGAAGGCTCTTGCTCTGCATCCGCCACAGATATACCTGTATTGGCAGGTTTTGCAATTTTCCTTTAGAAGGCTCCTGTCCCTAAGTTTCAGCATCACTTCACTTTGGTGCCAGATATCCATAAATGGCATTTTCCTAATATTTCCTACTATCAGGCCTGGCATGAAAACACATGGAGAAACGTCGCCATTTGGCTGAAGTGCACAATAAAGTCTCCCTGCACCACAACCACCTATAAACTCAGCTAACGTCTTTAATCCCCAATATGCCTGACCAATGTACATGTGCGTGGGCGCAACGATTTCTCCACCGGATAACTCTAGGCTAACTCTTGCAAACTGAGGCGCGGTGCTTAAAACTTGAATTTTTCCAGATGTATTTCTCTTAAATAACATTTTCAAAAGATCTTCTCTCTGTTCTGGAGAAAGATCGAGATCAACAACATCCTCTCCCCTCCCAGCTGGTATAAAATTGAATGCCATGAACCTTTTGGCTCCAAGTTTTTCTGCTAGATCGATTATGGTAGGAATTTCGTGCAGGTTCTCCTGAGTAACTGTGGTTGCAATGCAGGTGAAAATTCCCTCATCGATACAGTTCTTAATACCTCTCAGTGTTCTCTCATAGGAGCCTGGTATGCCTCTGAAGGCATCATGCTGCTTGGCAGTAGCGGAATCCAAGCTTATTTCAACGTAGTCAACCCCTGCATCCTTCAGTTTTTTGGCTACTTCCCTTGTTATCAATGTGCCATTTGTGGCCAAGGCAACGTATATCCCCTCTTCTTTAGCTTTAGAGGCAACCTCATAGAAATCGCTGCTCATGAGAGGCTCACCACCTGAGAATGCTATCGCAACTACTCCAGCTCTAGCCATTTGCTCTACGACTAGAAGCCGCTCTTCCGTACTTAATTCATCAGGCGTCTGTTTGCCTGCACGTTGATAACAGTGTTTGCAATTTAGATTGCAAGCATTTGTGAAATTCCATACCACAAGGAACGGCGCATCAAGAAGTTGTGGCTTCGTTATGCCGAATTTTGCAATGCCACGGAGAACACTTGTTAGGCCTCTCCTTACCGTGGAATCCATAAAATATTCTTTGAATTGAGTCTCCTCGCGCACTCCAAATATTGTCCCTCCAGTTTTGAGCAGCATCTCAACAAGGAAAGAGTAGATTGTACATGAACTCTTTACTGCATAAGAGGTGCCACAGAATATTTCAAGGGCATGTTCCAGTCTGCTTTCTTTGCACACCTCACAGAATCTCAATCCGTAGTGTAAAACGTATCTAGAAAATGGGTTGTTCATGGTAAATTTTAAGGCTTCTAAAGTTGGGACTAGTTGCCTATCCTTCAATCATCTCCACCTGCAATATTTAGAATGGGATGGAATATCCACACCATTCTTCAATATTGATCTCCCCTACAGCATTCTTTCGATAGCCTCTTCCCCCGACATTCCTATATCAACACCAAGCGCTTTGGCGCGAGAAGTTGTTGATACAATATTCAGCTGAAGAGCGTCTTCAATTTTGGATAAACCAACCACCCTAGCTGCAGTTATGCCACGCTTATCCAGTTCATTGATATCGAAGTTGCCACAAACTATTAGTCCTTTCTTGGCCATCAGCACTATTATTGCTGGCCTGTCAGGAGCTTCTGGATTGCTGATCCGAATTCCCAAAACCGTTCCAGATCGAATATCGAGTGGCTTTATCTCTATCATTTGTCTTCACCAATAATCTCATGGGAATTACGTGCCTTCTTCAAAGCGCCAATGAATATTGCAAAAGCCGGCATCCCAGATACTGGTATTATCGTAAAGGCCGTTTCTAGCATTTCTTTCTCGGTGGCACCTGCCCTTATTGCGCCTGTCAGATGCATCATTGTTGCTTCAACATCATGTAAAGAAGCAGTAATGGCAGCATGCATCAAGAACTTTAACTTTTTAGATATAACGCCATCATTAACTGTCAACTCGTGAAATCTCAGAAAAGCATTGCAGAGTTCTTCATCTTTTTCTTTTATGAAAGCAACTGGCTCTAGTACTTTGCCAAACTCCTCTTTGAAAGCCTTCAATGATTTTTCCTCTTTACTCAAACTCAATCAACCTCACATTCGATATTTGTTGAGTATTCTTATCGAATAACTTGCATTCGTTCAGAGCTAATCCACCTCTAACTAAGCACAATGCCGTAAAGCATTTGCGCGCATTTTGCCAAATTTCCGTCATGAAAATCATCTCCTATATGCTTCCACTCAGCATTCCATATGTTAATCCGAAGATCACGCTGCCAGCCCAAGCTATAATCATGTACGTTAGAACAACCTTCCACCGCACTATCCTTGAAACTGATAGCGCATTAGCAACATCATAGGGTTGCCCCATAAGCCATGAAAGAAGCGCACCCTTTGACATTCCCAGATCCCACATCCCCTTTCCAAGAACGATTTCGACCAGGGTAGGAGTGTAGAGCGGTCCACCAATAACTGAGGCAATTAAAATTCCAGTGATGCCCGTTAGGTATGTTCCGACTATATCTTCAGGCAAATATGCCTCCACGTAGCTGACAGCAATCAAGCCCAAAAGAAAGAATGGCAGAATCTGCTTCGCCAAAGATCCAGCGAACTTTAATGATGACCAAAGTCTTTCATCGAGAGGTGGCTTAACTATTTCTATTGCCATTTTCGATGTTGAACCAGAATGATGAAATTCATTCTCGATAGCCTTTCCCCAAGGAGTTTTAGAGATGATGATTCCTGCTGAAAGCGCGACAGTGGCAGACGCTATTATGCGCACTTCAGCCAACTCCCAAGATATCATCTCTCCAGTAAGCAAAATTGATAGTATGTTGGATGCTGGCGCCATTAAGAGGAATGCCATAGCTGGACCAATTCCTGCACCGGTATACAGTACGCCTGCAAATAATGGAACCATTGTGCATGAGCAAACGGTGAGAAATGGCGCCATTCCTAACGCCAAGCCATATCCTGTTACTTTGCTACTCCCCATGTATTTTGTGATGACTTCTTTAGGAACAAATTCATACACGAGCCCGGCTACAACGAATGCGAAAAGAAGGCATATCCAACCGTGGCTGAAATAATCCAATAGATATGCAACTGGGATTTCCCATATCGAAAGCCCGTGAAAGTCCGCAGGCTTCATCGTTGGTGCAAGCGAGTAGGCCATTATCCTGGAATAAATTAGGTAGCCTATAGTTAAGAAAATGAAGATCAGCATGATGATGCTTCGAATGACCCCAGTTTTCTCAGCCAATGTCAACACCTATAAACCCTTGCTATTTGGTGACTGACCTTAGAATCCTCTCAACTTCTTTTTTATCTGGAACCCTTCCAACTACTTTGACAATGCCATTGACTACCAGTGATGGCGAAACAAGAACACCATACTTGGCGATAACGTCTTCCGACGCCATGTTCAGCTTTGACACACGAATGTTGATTCCTTCTGCCCTAATCTTTGAAGCCACTTCCTCAACATTTTTCAAAGTTGCTTTGCACTTATTGCATGGAGGTTCTACACCCACGACTTCGACGTGCATTTCACTCATTTTGCTCACCTAAAGCAAAGGTTATATAATAAGCATATTATAAGTATTTTGCTTAGAAAATAACTATGGTGTTTGAAAATGAACCAAATTGATAAGAAAATAATTTCAGAGCTATTAAAGGATGGAAGGGCATCATACAAGCAGCTGGGAGATGTCGTAGGCTACACCATCATGGGCGTAAAGAGGCGGGTTGAAAAGATGATATCTGGAGGCCTAATCGATATTTCCGCAAGAATCAATGTAAGCGCATTAAACTTCCACGCAGTTCTAATATTACTTGAGATCGAAAGCCAGGAAGCGTTGAGCAAATGTCTTGAGCGGTTCAAAGAGTGCCCAAGGGTATTGAAAATGTTCACTCTGCTTGCTGGCCACAATCTGGCAGTTTTAGCTATCGCCGAAGACAGAGATACCCTCGAATGCGAGTCAATGGAAAAGTGCTCCTTAAGGTCTACGCATGGAGTTCGAAGAACTGAATTCTATCCAATAGGAAGTATCCACTACTCGCCATTCTTGAAGGTGCGTTTGGACCTGGCAACCAAAGATAGAGATGTTGCACCATGTAATGTACAATGTAATACCTGCAGCAGTTATAAAGAAAAAAGGTGCGTAGGGTGCCCAGCGACTAAATACTACCGAGGCCCACTATAACAGAAATGATTGGTCTTCATCACCAGCTGCAAGGGGGTTATGTAGGTTGTTCAAGGTTTTAGGGATTTGCGGCAGCCCCAGAGCCAATGGCAATACTGACATTTTACTTGATATGGCCCTTAATGAGTTCGATAAGACATCCTTTAAAACTGAGAAAATATTGTTACGTGAATATGTATTGAAACCTTGTTTTTCTTGCAGATACTGCGTTGAGAATCAAAGGTGCTGCATAGAAGACGATATGACTGCCACTTTAATTCCAAGCCTTTTGAACTCCAATGTGATCATCATAGCCAGTCCAGTCTATTTCAACAACGTGAGTGGGCAAGTAAAGGTCTTCATGGATAGGACATGGTGCATAAGGGGAAGGCTAAAAGACAAGATAGGGGGAGGCATAGTTGTTGGAAGAGGGTATGGGCTCGAATCGGCATTGACAGCCATAAATGCCTTCATGATCAAGCATGAAATGATACTGGGTCACCGCGGAGTCTCGGGAACAGCTTATGAGAAAGGAGAAATAATGGTTGACAAAAGAGCAATAAAAGATGCTAAAGAGCTTGCCAAAAGGCAATCAGAACTCTGCAGGCTAAAATGTTGATCATTTTATTCCGTTTTGGGTTAGAATTTTCCTTTGAAGAGAGGTGAGCCGAGCATGAGTTGCTTTATGAGCCCAGGTTTCCTCACCATCCGAGATATCGCCTTTCTAAGCCCGAGTTCCATCTCCTCCTCATTCTCAGGGCAGAAGTTCGCAAGCTCTTTGCACTTTATGTGGGAGAAGATGTACTCATCAGGATTCAGCTCAGGAGCATAGGCTGGAAACCTGCGCGTCTCAAT
>CAZWAU010000284.1:0-4198 GCA_964631995.1 uncultured Nitrososphaerota archaeon | reverse complement strand
AAGGACCCAGAAAGAGCCTGTTCCTGTTGTAATCGTTTACGGGATAGTTGTCCCAGACGAAAGGCTTCCTTTTGATCGAGGAGGCATAGGTATCGGCGTCCTTGCAGGTCAGCTCCTTCGAACAAACTCCCCTTCCAGTCCACATTATGAGAACTGATGGTGATGTCTTCTCACCCAGAATTTGCAAATAAGGCGTCGGTTCTACGAGGTAGTATTGTGTTGGACAGATGACAAGTCTTGAGCCCTCGTCCCTCGATCTCAAAAATTCCTCAAGCCTGTTTGTAATGTGAGCTTGGGCTTCCGCAAGGCTTCCGAAAGCTGTTCTATCTTCATAGTGCTTAAGTTCCTCAGGTATGTCATCGAAGAAGAGGCCGAACCACTTCACCCCCATAGACCTCACAGCCTCCACCTTCTGGGTAAGCTTCTCGAAGTCGTCATCGCTCGAGTACCTTAAGGAAAGGCCAGGGCTGATGGCGAAACAGAATTCGATGCCATATTCCTTGCAAGTCCTGACGAGCTCACTAAGATTTCCAATCTGGTTTGAAGGATATGGTTCCATCCACCTTTCCCTGTGGAATGGATCGTCCTTGGGTGCGTAGATGTAAATGTTGAACCCACACTCCCTACCTAAAAATTCGATCATTTCGAGTCTCTGTTCATGGGACCATGGCGGACCATAGAAACCTTCGACAACTCCACTTAGAGCAAAAGCCCTTTTCTTCACTTTGACCATTAAGGCAAGCAAAACAATGATACTTAAGAGATTTGTGCCATAATCAACCATATGCCTGAACAGGTAAATGATCTGAATCCCTTTCAGCCTACCTGGAAGGGCCTTTTTTCTTCAGATGATCTGTTTGCCAAGATCGTGACCTTCAGTGTCTCAAGGGCATCGCGGTATGGTGATCTTATGCCAGAAGTATTTCCGGTTCTTACCGCTTCGACAAAAACCCTGTCCTCCTCCAGGTATGGGTCGACCTTAGCGTTCACTTCTTCGACTCTATCGTTCCAATATATCTTTGCATAGCCTGCATGACCTCCAAGCTCTGCAACCACGTTCTTCGCTAAGAAACTTATCTTCGTTCCCGTGAAGGTTTTCCTGCTTGCACAGGTGCTTGTTACTACTCCCACCGCTCCACTTTTGAATTTCATGCATACGATGGAAACGTCCTCGACATTGAAGCCGGGGACATCTTTCAGAAGCAATGTATCAAGTTCGCCATAAACCCTAGAAACTTCTCCAGCTACATACCTTGCAAGGTCGAAGATATGCGTGCTTTGCTCCACAACCTGCCCTCCGCTCTTGGCTTTCTCTATCCACCAATGATTTGGGGGGAACCAGTATGGGTCATGGTATTGCCCTATGACCATTCCAATTGGACCGTTCTTCTCAAGCGTCTGGATAGCTAGTTCAGTTGTATCTAGATACCTCCACATATATCCAACGCTATTAACTACACCTGCCTTCGTTATTGCCGAATCGATATCTTTTGCCAGTTCAAGCGTTAGGGCTATGGGTTTCTCTACGAAGATGTTCACGCCCTTCTCTACAATGAGTTTCTCAAACCCATGGGCGAAGGGCGGAACGCAGACATAGACAGCATCGAGTTTCTCAGCTCTGAGCATCTCAGATATGTCTTGGTATGCCCTTGATCCTTGAATTGATGAAGCTGCCATTTTGGCTCTATTGATATCTATGTCGCAGAAAGCTACTATCTTGGCTTCGGGTATTTGCCGCAAACAGCTCATGTGTTGCTGAGCTATGCCTCCACAGCCAATAAAGCTGATCGAAACAACCATTATAAAATGCCCTCTAGTCGTGCGTTTAAATCAAGGCTTATAAAGTTTAGTCGGTTGGGATCGATTCCGAGATAAAAATGGTAACGCTTGTAATTTTAGTTCACTTCGTATGGCTCCTTCATTCATTTGCCTTTCTTCACTTCCAATGCTACTCCAAACGCATCAATAATAATACGATAAGCACTTTCTGAGTACTACCTACAAGGAAGAACTTTTTGATATAGCGGCTGGATGAACGGCAAGGTACTAAGTGCTAGTTTTATAGGAATGGTTGATGAAAATTTGGCTGTTCGAGTCTAGCCTTCAGCATGTTTCATTTAGCTAAAGGTAACGCTTAAGGCGGGGCCATCCAGTTTTCGCGTACTTGAAGCGTTTTGGATTTCGCTTGACCCACCGTAGCATGTGGAAAAAGCTCTTTGCCCTATGTTTCTCGTGTTCCGGGATAGGCTGATAGCCCAATTTTCGGAGCTCTTTAACGTATGCATTCTCAACAAGCTCTTGAGCCTCTCCCTTTATCGCCAGTACTTTTACCCTTTTATCTCCAATGTTTCTACGAAGTTTTCGTACAGCGTCCTCGAAGATATAGCTTGGGCAGATCTCAACAGACTCCTCACAACCAAGCTTCATCCGTTCCAGCAACTGGAAAACCAACTCAGATGCCTTCTCGATGTATGTTTTTTTGGAGAAATTTGGGGGCTGGAACATCGAAACATCGATCATGGCATAGTCGAACTCTTTGGTCTCTGGGCGGTAAGCTCCGATAATGACGCCCAATAGGAGGTCGCCGGCTCCAGCGTCATCTATTTGCACCGTCATTATATTTCGCCTATCCTTGCTTGCCGAAGCTTGTTCATAATCTGCAACTTTAACGCGCTTTAATGACTGGCCAAGTTAATAGGTTTGCCGCGTAACTAGTGTGTATTTTGGTCCTCCAGTATGGAAATGGCCAAACCTATAAGCTACCTTTGACAGAACATGCGCGCAGGAAATGAGTATGCCAAAGCCCACACAGGGAGACATAGCTTACTACGACGAATTCCCAGTCGAACGAAAGGATGTCGTTGATGTCCACCATCACTACAGTTCTGAGAAAGGATTTGTAGAAAAGCTGCTAAAAGAAATGGAATCAGCAGGCGTAAGGCTGGTTTGCCTTATCTCGAGCGGTCCAAATTTTAACGAAAAGGAGGATTCCGATTGGAGGATTATCTTCAAAGATTTCGGAGACAGAATTTTTGGACTGGGACTTTTCAAGCCAGGTAGATGCGATTATGAAGTTGTTGACCGATATTATTCAAAGGGATTCAGAGGCTTAAAGGCGATCGAGCCCAATAGACCATATGATGATGACAACTATCTCAGATATTATGAGAGAGCTGAAGAATATGGAATGCCGATCCTTTTCCATACAGGTGTTGTCGCGAGAAGTTCGACGCAAGAAAGAGAGGACGTCTCATCTGGGTACATGAGGCCCATTCATCTGGATAGGATAGCAAGATGGTGCCCAAGGCTCAAGATCATAGCTGCACACATGGGAGATCCTTGGTTCTCCGAGGCATATAACACATCCCAGAAGAATCCGAACATGTGGCTCGACATTTCAGGCAAAGGGATATGGTTGAAGGCTTCTGCAATCAGAGAACACCTCTGGATCAGATTAAGACCGGAGAAGCTTTTGTTCGGCCTGGATGAACCACCCACACAGTATAGAAGGATCATACATGCCTGGGAAACGATACTTTATGAGATGGGGATTTCACAGGAACAACGTGACATGATATTTACCGGCACCGCAAGGCGAATCCTTTCAATTTGAAAAAGCGAAGGAAGCTAAGACTGTGAAGGCAGGACCTGACTGTTATCTGTGCATAAGGAAGCTGATACTTAGAGCCTCGAGCCTTAGCACAGATGATGAAAAGGTCCTTAGGCGTTCGAGGAAGGAAGCGTTAGACTTGCTGCGCAAGGAGTTCTCTGACAAAACAGTCCCAGCACAACTCTCTACTAAACTCTTAAGGTTTCTAAAAGATACCACAGGTTGTCCCAATCCTTTCGAAGAGATCAAGCGCCAAGAGATAGATTTTGCAAAAAAGCTCATCAGAGATATTAGAAAACCGCCTCAAGATTTCAGATCTCTTGTTGAGTACTCTGCAATTGGAAACACGCTCGACTTCTTCAAGAAACCAGAGTCCCTCTTGGAAACTGTTGGAAGATTTCCTGGGTTTGCGAAGGATGAAATAAGCAAGGTCGCTGGAAAACTCTCTTCGGTAAAGAGAATCCTGTTTCTTGCCGATAATGCCGGTGAATGTTTCTTCGACATACCTCTTGTTTCATTCTTGTCCAAGAGAGCTGAAGTCACATATGTAGTAAAAGGATCGGCTGTACAGAATGACATTACTTATGA
>CAZWAU010000283.1:0-11596 GCA_964631995.1 uncultured Nitrososphaerota archaeon | reverse complement strand
CAACTGCAATAGCCAGGGCCAGAAGCATCATCGTTGCCGGATCTCCAAGGAATAGGCCCACTATGTAGCCTACGAGAAGGAACATGGCCGTCATGGCTGTGAAGAGCACAAATTCACGCATCATCTTTTACCATCACCCTTCCGGCCTTATTTCCAAGCGCAGGAAAAGCATGTAGGTTATGGCGAAGCAGACGATCATGCCGACGACTATTGCCAGAATCTGCGGCCACCTTGTCGCTAGGGCTTGGGCCAGCTCCAAACGTTGGAAGGGTGACCCCCTTCCCAGCTCCCCAAAACCGAACGTCCCTCCCGCTGTTCCGAGGATAGATGATCCTGCCTCGTTGTAGAGGTAGGCTGGCGAGATCCTCTGGATATTCATCTGTATGGTGGCTCTTCTTTGCATTAGTTCCCTGTATTCTGAAGTCTGTTCCTGGCCTATTCCTGCCCCTGGATTAAATGTACCGCCAGGCATCTGGATAGGAACGATGAAGTTGGCTATGAGAGCGGCAAGTATGGTTATCACAATGGAGCAGAAAAGCCACGTAGAGATCGACAGCAATATCGAAGTCGAGGTCTTCTTGGTCACAGTTGAGAAGAGGAGCCCCAACGCAAGCCAGAAGATTAGGTATACTATCGTCAGTAAAGCAAACAGAACTATCCTCAAGGCATCGTTAAATCCAGGGCCGAAACCAAGGATGGGCATCGCCACGCCGCACATGATTCCGATCGTACATGCTGCCAAAAGCGAAAGTGCCACGGTTCCACCTAGGAACTTTCCGTTTATGATCGAGTCTCTGTATATCGGCTGGCAAAGGAGTACAGAAAGGGTGCCGCTCGTCCTCTCCTTGTTTATGGCATCAAAGCCTAAGGCCAAGCCGATGATTGGCCCGAAGAAGACCATCAGATACGTGAATGAGAAGCCGAATCTTGCTCCGGAGAAGATCGCCATGAAGCCCGCGTTTGGATTGTTCTTTATGTACTCGGTACCTTGATATGCAGACAAGGTTGACAAAACAAGTATCAAAGCGAAAAGCACTATGTAACGCCTGCTCCCTAAGTGGTCTGCAAGTTCTTTCCGACATACGGTCAATGCGCCAGCCATGCTCAATCACTCTCCTTCAAATATTCTAGGAATATCTCATCTAGGCTATGCTCCTTCGGCTTCATCAGTAGAATCGTAGCACCGTGCTTCATTACGGTCTCAGAGATCTCCTTGGACTTATCCGTTTCCATATGCACAAAAATCTTGTTATTCTCTTGGTTAACGGATGTCACTCCTTTGATACCCTCTATCTCTCGAATAAGGTCGGAACTTGCTCCTAGTAGTTCGAACTCGACAGTCACCTTCCACTTGTCAGCCAGTTTTTTCGAAAGGTTCTCTATCGTATCGGCGGCAATAAGCTTGCCCTTGCGAATTATGCCAACCCTCTGGCAGGTCTGCTGTACCTCATACAAAAGGTGCGATGAGAGAAGGACCGTCATCCCCTGTTCCTTGTTCAACCTGAACATCATCTCCCTTATCTCCTTCGTGCCCTGTGGGTCAAGACCTATGGTAGGTTCGTCGAAGAGGGCGACCTTTGGCTTCTTGATCAGCACCTCAGCTATCCCTAAGCGTTGCCTCATGCCCCTTGAGAACTTCTCAACCTTCATGTCAGCACTATCGGCCAAGCCGACCGCCTCAAGCAGGTCCTTTATCATCTTCTCTCTTTCTAGCTTGGGAATGTCGTTCAACTGGCATATGTAGTTGAGGTTCTGTCTAGCGGTTAAGTCTTCGTAGTAGCCTGCGCCCTCCGGAAGCATTGAGGCGATCTTCCTTATCTTCCTTGACTCCTTAATAACATCATAACCACCTACCGTTGCTGTGCCCGAAGTGGGCACCGTAAGGCCCATCAACGTAAGGAACGTTGTGGTCTTGCCTGAACCGTTGGGACCAAGAAGGCCGAATATCTCCCCCTCGTAAACAGTCAGGTTAAGGCGGTCTACGGCCTTTATCTCTCCATAGTACTTCGACAGTTCCTTTGTTTGTATCATTGGTTGAGACATCTGCTTTACCTCCTTCTGAACTTCATGAATACGAGTAACAATGCGATAACCATGATGACTGCCACCCCCACTCCCAATAATCCCCACGAGGTTGGGGTTGTAACCGTAACCCTTAATTGGACGGAATCGGACTCGATCTGGTCACTCAAACCTGTCAACGTTACCATGTAGTCACCTGCAACAGCGTCCTCTGGAGTTTTTATGACGATCGTGAATGTTGTGGATTCTGATGCTTCAAGCAACTCTTTTCTTACCGGGCTGATGGACGAATCCCATCCGTTGGGAGCCTCTACATTGAGGCTAATACTCGTGACCGGCGTGTGTCCAGTGTTCGTAACCTTTGCTGTGAGCGTGGTAGCCTCTCCGCTAGTGACGCTGGTTAGGAGCGTAGATGGCTCCAATTTCAAACCGTAGGAACCGACGATCGTAACTTTCAGATTCATCAGATAGGTAGCGCCGCTGTCCGATAAGACTTGGATTGGTATGGTATATGTTCCAACCTCGACTGCTTTTGGCGGGATTACTTCTAAATAAAGTGCCACAGACTCTCCCTTCCCGAGCGTTACACTCGATACGGAAGTCGAGCCTCCTGGCGTCGTCTTAAAGGAAGAAGTCCATCCAGAAGGTAAAGGCAAGGTGGAGATACGGTAGACGATGCTATTCGTCCCCAAGTTTCTCAAGGTGATTGGGAATGTAATGGTCTTGCCAGCTTCCTCGCTAAGATCTGGGTAGAGCACTGAAACCGGTTTCTCGGCAGCCTCTAAGATCACTACTTTGAGACCAAGCGTCGAGTTAGCTACTCGATCGTTGGACCAAGCACCAACATTAAAGCCATAAATTCCTGGTACTAAGTCTAAGGGAGGCGTGACTTCGACTTGAATTGTTTTCGATGACGATAAGGGAAGGTACACTTCATATATAGCTCTGCCCACCTGATCCTTAAACGTTATTTTCCAGTCTTTTGAAGCCTCCCCAGTAAGGTTTAGCCACTCGTCTGTCTCCCCAACGTTGCTTAGCGTCAAGGTGAACCTTGCTAAACCATCACTATCAAGCCCAACGCTCTGATGATCGCATGTGAATTTGACTTTCCTCTCTAGTGCCTCAACGTCAACCTGAAGCGGCACGATAATGCTTTCAGTATAGAGTTCTTTTCCTATTGCCATGAACCAGAAGGGATATTGTCCTACCTCTGCTGTCTCTGGGACGTCTATTTCAAGATCAAGAGATGGTGTCTGCTTGTTCGGTATCGTCAAACCCCTTATGTCCTGTCCATTGTACCAGATGTGCACAGCCCAATCTTCTGGTAGATATTTTGTTGCGAGGGAATATGTTATAGATGATAGCGGCTCTGTAGCTGTGTAGTTAAGCGTTATCTTAAAGTGAACTTCCTGCCCTGGCTTTGCAACTATTTCTGTATTATCCGCTCTACCGCCTGTTAGGCCAAATGCGCTCTGCGGATTCATCTGGGCAAGTACCGCGAACGCGAACATGAGAACTACCGTCACCGCTATCTTCCTCACCATCCAGCCTCCTCTTCTTTTTCCACCAAGATTCCCTGAAGCAACGCTGATTTTTGAAGCATCGTTGGGCATCGAGATGGCGTCCCCAGCCTTTCCTAAACTATTCATCTCTGCAGATCCTCCTTCATCCTTATGTAATCCTCTCTCGTGATCTCCCCCTTCGCGTACCTCTCGTTCAGAATCTCGATTGCTTTTGCCTTGCCTCGCGCGATCTGTGTCTTTGAACCGCCAAAAAGAAGGTATGCGCCTACCGCCATAAGCACGATTGCCGCTAATCCTATCAGAAACGCAAGTCCCAGGCCGAAACTAAACAATCCTCTGCCTATTGGCCACCCAACGTAGGCATATCTGAAAATGAGGATCCTTGGCAGGTAAAATAAGAAGGCTCCTGCCACAACCAGCAACACAATGAGGCAAATCGCCCTTTCTGTCATCCCATTTCACCAATACTTAATAGCTACTAAGCAACTTAGTAGATTCCAAAAAGTATATAAGTATTTCCCCATTTTAGTAGCTATTAGGTTGCTAAGTAGCAATGTCTGAAGACGAGTACGCCCCATCTGACTATCGCGCGGATGGCGAGCACCTTGAGACCATCTTAGGTACTTTGGAAGCCAAAGTAATGGACACAATATGGGGAATGCGAACTCCTGCCCGCGTCAGAGATGTGTATGAGAGACTAAAGAAGGAGAAGAAAATCGCTTACACGACCGTCATGTCCACAATGAACACACTGTTCGAGAAGGGGCTCTTGGATCGAAAGATCACAAAGGGAAGGGGAGGTTTGCTTTACGTCTATTGGCCAAAGCGAACCAGGCAAGAGGTCGAACGTTCGGCTGTTAAGAGAGTCATCGATAGCCTGATTAGAAACTTCGGCGACTCTGTAACATCTTACCTGGCAGAAATGGCCTCCTCAGATGATGAAAAGATCGAGCCTTTCAGAAAACTATTTGAAAGACGACTGGAAAGAGAGGAACGGTAAAAGGAAGCTCCAAAAAATGATGACACCAGTATTTGAGCCAACTCAACCTCTTCTGTTGTCTTCCCTAGTGCTCTCGATAATCCTTGCTTTCTCGACGTACTTCTCCCTGAAAATTCTGAAAATTAACGACCACAGATTAAAGAGCATCCTATACATGATGCCGATGCTCATCCCTCTAGTAGCTTACACAATGTTCTTTATACCATCTGCCTTCTTCCCGCTCAGAGTCTCTCGTTTACCGCCGAAAATGGGCGTAAAGTTCGGGGAAATAGCGATCGAAGGTACAATCAAGATACCAGGCACTAGGTTCATCATGCCAGATATGCTCTACCTCGTGGGTTTAACTTTTGGCTCCGCACTCATGACTTTTTTGTACTTTTTTGGCAGCAGGACTGTTTGTTGGCTCCAGGGGGTGGGAGAGCTAGCTCCCCAAGAAAATCCATTGCTTATGGGTGTGACGCGAAAATTGGCTGAAAAAGCTGGTTTGCCAGTGCCGCGCGTAGGCATTAATGAAGATCTAAGGCCCAACGCGTTCACAATTGGTCGGGGGAGGAAGGCAATGATAGTGGTGACATCGGGGCTTCTTAAAAAACTCGATGGTGTTGAACTCGAGGCTGTGATAGCTCATGAAATAGCGCATATCAAAAATCAGGACTTCAATTTCATGGCGCTTATCTCGACTTTGAAGGCTATCTCATTCTTCAACCCTCTAGTCTACCTTTTATCTCCAGCCATCAAAAAGGAAAGGGAGTTTCTAGCAGATAGCACCGGTGCCGAGCTCATAGATCAGCCTGAAGCTCTTGGACTTGCTTTGACGAAGATATGGGAAAGCTCCAAGGCTTTCTCCGGAAGCTCTCTTAGGCACCGGATCTCCGGCCTCTTTATTGTTTCAGAGATCAGGCAAGCCAGGAATGCCCTTACAACGCATCCCCCTCTGGAAAGTAGATTGAAGAATATCGCAGAGAGAGATATCAAGAAAAAAGTAAGCAAAGGCGATACATTAAAGGTCGCATTGGTCTGCATCTTGATTACGGTTGTTTCGCTGCACGTATTTGGTCTGATCGTCCAGACCCTTTTACCCCCTGGAAAGATGTACGGCTTGCTCTTTGGACCCGAACGTTTCTGGTTTAGATGGGTTAATTCGCAGGCCAACCGTCCAGATTTCGATTTCCATCCATACATCGCTACCATGAAACCAGATCAACGTCCCAACCTTAACTACACTTGGATATTAAGCTCGATCGACATAATGGCGATACTCACTATATCACTAATATCATTTTTACAAATTAAAACGGAGCCGACAACCAATTCCGAATTGCTTCGTTCAACTTAAGCATAGGTATCTTCTTTGCATGCAATCAAATTAGGATGACTGGAACTTGAGCTCTTTGAATCATATACAAGTCTGCTTATACATGATTTTTAAAGATAATCGGATATAAAGCTATAATGTAAGCCAGATAGTTCAATCATTGAAGTTGGTTGGAAATTAGTAAATTAGGATTTGGAAAATTGGAACATCAGTTGTGTTGCTTCTCTGCTAATAGCAAGAAAGGCGATCACAGCAACCTTAATGATGTCCTTTATTGGATTAGCAAATTTGTGAAGACCAATCAAGAAGAACTCCAAGCTTCCAGATCGATCAAATTCAATAGCTATAATTCACCCTTCCACTCCTTCAGGAAACGATCGAGGAATTCCTCCACGAATTTGTGCCTTCCTTCAGCAATTCGTCTTGCAGCTCTTGTATTCATCGTGTCCTTGGCCTTTATTATTTTCTCATATATGTGGTTTATCGATGTAAGGGATCTTCCATCATATTTATTCTTTGGCGGTATTGAAGGATCGTGTATGGGCAAGTTGGACCAGCCGCCTCGCGCAAAGACCCTGGCAATTCCGATGGCCCCTATAATGTCCAACCTGTCCGCATCCTGTAATATTTTCGCCTCCAGACTCTTCGCCTCCGAGCCATTCCTGAACCTATGTGCCTCTATGCAGTGGACTACTTCTTCCACCTTATGGGCTGGGAAACCGGTTTCTTCAAGTATCTTCCTGGCGATCTTTGCGCCTTCAACCGAATGGTCTTCGACCTTGCCTTCATCTTCCATGGCTCTCGCGACATCGTGCAGTAGTGCCGCCGCCTTCAAGACTTCCAGGTCCGCATTCTCTTCCTTTCCTATCTTGACCGCCAGATTGTACACCCTTTCAACATGATCCTTGCCGTGGTGCGAGCGGCTGAAGAAACCCTCGCTTCTCTTCCTTATGCTTTCGAAAACCGAATCGCCAGTCATTTCTGCTCGTCTTTAAAGAGCTCTTGATTAATCACGATGATAAAAGGGTAATGGGGAATTTGAATGGTATGATGTAGAACAATTGCGTACATTCCGTTAATGATTCCT
This sequence comes from uncultured Nitrososphaerota archaeon, assembly GCA_964631995.1. Taxonomy (GTDB): domain Archaea; phylum Thermoproteota; class EX4484-205; order EX4484-205; family DTQO01; genus DTQO01. Next base: position 4,649 of record CAZWAU010000283.1, on the reverse strand, counting down.
TAGTGGAAAGAAGTACTACCATCTGCAAGGCTGGGATCTCAAGTAGGGCTTGGCGATGAACGATATGCCATTATGTAAAAGTGCGATAGAAAAGCCCTATATACTTTTCATACAAATTCCAAATCAATTGGTGAAAATTTGCCTCGTGAAAAAATCGCAATAATCGGAGGAGGGAGCGCCTATGTCCCAGGAATCCTTTTCTCTTTTGCCCGATACGGAGAAGCGATCGCAGGAAGCGAGATTGCTCTAATGGACATCGATCCGTCCCGTTTGCCCATGATGGAAAGACTTGGTAGGAGAATTGCCATGGAGGAAGGAGTTGACTTGAAAATTACGAGCACTGTTGATTTGAAAGAATCCCTCGACGGGTCCACTTTCGTCTTAACAAACTTCCGCCCAGGTGGGATCGAAGGTTTGAGGCTTGATGAAGAAATTCCAGTAAAGTATGGCATTCTCGGCCAAGAGACCTCTGGACCTGGCGGAACCTTTTTCGCTTTGCGCTCAATACCCCAAGTGCTCAGCCTATGTGAATCGATGGAAGCGGTGTGCCCAGATGCTTGGTTGATTAATTATACCAACCCAACTAACTTTGTAGCCGATGCCGTTCATCGTGAAAGCAAGATAAAGTGTGCAGCCATATGCGATGGTGGTGGAAATGGGCTCAATTATTGGCTTTCAGAAGCCTTGAACGTGAAGCTTGGAGAAGTTCGTGCAAGATGCGCTGGCACAAATCATCCTACCAATTGGCTGATCGAGCTTCAGGTTAAGGGCGATGACGGTTACCCTCTTCTTCGCAAGCATGTAAAAGAGCGTTTGCAGAAAAATATCGGTGAAGAAAGGAAGCACGATGAGTTCGTTGATAAGATAATGGAAATTTATGACCTTTATCCATCAAATCCAGGGTATCTATACCCATATTTCAACCATGATGATGCCCTCGCGCGCCACAAGGCTGGGCATTCATTATATCAGATGTTCATGAAGGACCTACCGGTCCACTGGAAGAGGTTTGAATCAATGGCAAGTGGAGGCGCTCCAATATACATGGACCCAAAGATGCACCACACGGCAGTTGGCCATGGCGATATAGCCACCCAGCTCATCATGTCCATAGCAACGAACACCCAAAGAGAATTTCACCTAAACATAAGCAATGAAGGGTCTATAGCAAACCTCCCTTCAGGATCTATTGTCGAGGTTCCTGCGTTGGTTGATAGAAGCGGAATACGGCCCATCTGCATGGGCGATCTTCCTAGAGGCGTCTTGGGGCTTACTCAGGCCATTATCAACTGGGAGGAAATAACCGTTGACGCAGCTTTGGAAGGCGACAGGGAATTGGTTTTGCAAGCTCTGCTAGCTCATCCCAATTGGCCAATAACGCTTGACAAGGCTGAGAAGCTTTGCGATGAGATGTTCAAAGCCCACGCCAAATACTTGCCGCAATTCTATAGAAAGTGACGCCCCCAAACGTCATCATGAATCGGTCCTTGTGTTTAAAAGAGGGCGATGAATATAATTGGTCCTTCAAGGAAAGCAATCGACCAAAACGAACGATAAATCTTAAATGATGAGCAGCTTGGAGTGGGGACAGGGGATTGAACATGGAAACTGAGACGAAAGAGAGAGTGCCTTGGGTCCCTTTAATCGTTCTGGCCATCATCTATTCCTTCGTGGCTCCTCTCTGGGGGTTCCTTTTACCCTGGGGCGCCGTCGTTTGGTATGGGATAAGCAGGTCCGCATGCCACATGCTCCTCATGACAGGAGCTTACCTGCTTACGCTTCTTGCAGCATCTATGCGATTCATGAGGCCCTTGAGGAACAGGTTGAACCCAGCTTTCCTGACGTATGTCTTTGCTATCGCATCCACGATGGGATATGTCGGGGTGATAGATGGCTTTCCAATAGTCGATTGGTATACTTCGATGTTGAGCGACAGGAATTCCAACCCGGTGTTGGCTGAACAATTTTGGCCTTCGTTCTGGGCTCCGAGCAGTGAGGTTGTGCAACAGATAATATCCGGAGGACAACCTATCGCTTGGGGCGCTTGGCTTCCAAACATCCTCTACTGGGGGTCTCTGTTCGCTGCTTTCGGGGTGTTTACTGCAACGCTGTCTAACATTTTCAGAAGGACATGGATCGACATTGAAAAACTCCCCTTCCCCCAAGTCATGGTTGGATACGAGATAATATCTAGGTTCGCATCCTCCGATGGGGAGAGAACTTTACTCCAGCGTTTGGGCAGGCCATTCCTTTTGGGCACGATAGTTGGCATAATCGTCCAGTTCCCGCTCTTCATGACATATGCCTTCCCGTGGTTTCCAGATCTCTATGGGTGGCGCACCAACATGTGTCTTACGGGCGCAATGTGGGTTCCATCGACCTCCCCTTTGGCTGCTATCTTGGGCATCGCTAGCTACCAGAAGCACCCGATATACGCTGCCATAGCCTATCTTGTGCCTCTGAGCATAAGCTTCAATGTCTGGTTCTGGACCCTTGTGATGGCAGCCTTGGTCCAGGTAGCCTTCGCGTTGGGCTACTATACCGGGTTGCCTGCCATGGACAGCTGCGGGAGGGTCTGGTGCGGTACCGAAACACTTTGGAAGGCCGAACCCTTCAGGTTCGTTACTTTTTCAGATGTAGGCATGGTCCTTGGCATCTTGGTCATGTACCTCTTCCTCCACAGAGGCTACGTCGTTGAGACTCTAAGGGCGGCCTTTGGTAGGATTCCGTCTGAGAGGCTCAAAGAGATAGAGTATGGCGAACCAATGAGCTACAGGAACAGCTATGCGATTTTGGCAGCATCTTTCGTGGTGCTTGTCTCACTTTGCATGGCGAGCGGTGTAACGGTCATTCCAGCAATTCTCATGGTGATTACGGGAACCATATGGATGTTCGTCGCCATCATGGTATTCGGTTTGGTGGGACTGGGCTTTCCAACAAGCGGTCACTCCGGGACTGTTATTATGAAGCTTTACTTCGGAGATGTTCCGCCAGAGCCAATGACTAGGGAGTGGATGGTATCGGTGGCTGGGTTGACAAGGTATCCATTCTGCCAAGGCTTATGCAAAGGATTCGGAGCTGGCTTCGTAGGGGGTTTCTCGTCCTACAAGATGGCAAACCTGACTGGTGTTAGCCCGAAGAGCCTCTACAAGGTCGTCTTGTTGGCCGTCGTTATAGCGCCTTTCGTGGCCAACATCAGCTTCATATGGGCAACTTCAGCTTTCGGGTGGTCTTCTTTGCCTGGAATTGCACCTTTCGTTGGCACAAGCTACATCGACGGTTGGGCCAGTGCTGAGAGCGCGGCTACAGACCCTGGACCTTCGCCTTTCTGGCCCCAAGCTCTTGCTGGCTTCTTAATAGCGATCATTCTTGGAGTCCTCCACGCAAGATACATTTGGTTCCCATTTGAGCCGATTGGGCTCTTCATTGCTACCGAGGAATGGGAACTGCTTGCCGGCCTTTGGACTACGTTCCTTGTAGCATGGATCGCTAAGCTTTTGACCCTCAGGATAGGTGGAAGTAAGGCATATGAAAACTACGGCGTACCATTTGCCTCAGGCTTCGTAACGGGTTTCACCATAATAGGCTTGATAGGTGGGGCAATCCTGGTCTTAAGGTTCTTCGTACCTTTTTAAAATCGTTTGATTTCCATCACAATGTATGCTCCATTGCCAGCTACAAAAGAACTTCTCACTCGTTCTCCCTTTCTTTTTCTTCTATGATCCTTTCAACCAATCCATTCTTCAAAAGCAATATCCTGTCGCAAAACTTCAATTCACTCTCACTCTTCCCGGAGCATACTATTGTCATACCTTCAAACTTGCTCATATGCTTCAAGAGCATTCCAACTCCCTTTGCCTCATTTTCCTTAAGCCCAGTGAATGGGTCCTCAAGGAGGAGGAGCTGGGGCTTATTGACTACTGTTTGAGCTATCATCGCTCTTATCTTGTTTTCCCTGCTCAGGTTTGAAATTTTTTCATCAGCATATTGCTTGATGCCGCACTTCTCAAGGATCTCTTTAACAAGATTATCAGCATCGCCCTTCCCTTCTAGCTTGACCAAGAATCTTAAGTTTTCTCTGGGGGTGAGGTCTTCATACAGCTCCGTATCTTGGAGAAAGAGCCCGATGGTTTTTTCCACATCATTCCTCCTGCTATAGGTATCGATGCCGTGAACAAGAACAGATCCGCCAGATGGTTTACAAACACCAGCTATTGCCAATATCAGTGCCCTCCTGCCTTCCCCTGCAACACCCATGATTTCACCCCTCATGACATCGAAACTGATTCTCCTTAGAAGCGCCTTTCCATGCAAGGCAACGCTCAGGTTTTCAACTTGGACGATTTCCGCTTGCTGCCCCCACCTTTCAGAGGAAGGCGTTGCCGTCCACTTGAGCATCAGCTTGCGGATAGCGGAAGCTGTTTTCTTAACAACCTCCATTGGCTCGTAGTTGTAGATCATAGCTATCCTAATCGCAAGATCAAGGGAGTATGTCGACAAACCCCTGCTTCTCGAGACGATCAGCTCGTTCTCGGTCCTAAATGCTCTCGATCCTTCCTGTGCAAAGCTGTGCGAGAAAAGCAGTTTCTTCACCTCCTTCTCCTGGTCAGATTCCTCAACTATCTCCTTGAACTCCATCTTCTCAGGTA
>CAZWAU010000282.1:0-4013 GCA_964631995.1 uncultured Nitrososphaerota archaeon | reverse complement strand
CACCAAGGTCGTCTGCAACCAAGACCCTAACTCTGCCCATCTTGACTCACATAATCCAAGCTTCAAAGATCGCTTTTCTTGAGCCTTTAAAGGGCACCCCTGCTGCCTTCATGAAACCATATCTTAACGCCGTTATATTTAAAACCTTACACTGGACCGATCAGGTAAAGATGAATTATCTGTCTTTTTCTCGCCCATTTGGAGGTTACATTGCTTCCGCACTAACTAATGAGTGGCAGGAAAGGACCGAATTCCTATCGATCAACGTACCAAATAGGATGGAGCCAAGCTTTTCAATCCAGATTGAGGCATATGGTTTTCATTCGATGTCGATGTGGTGTCCCTCTAGTTTCTTCCTCGTCTTGCTCAAAACGACCTCAAGGATACCATTCTTGTAGGAGGCTTTTGAACTCTTAGGATCGACGGGAGAAGGTAGCTCGACTTCCTTGTAATATTTGCGCTTCTCTGTATCTACGGAGATCGTAAGCAAGTTCTCTGCGCAGCTAAGTTTGATGTCACTTTTTTCCACGCCCGGAACCTCTGCTATAACCCTTACAGCCGACTCTTCCTCAATCACATCTGTTAGAGGTTCGCGCTTGCCCTTTACCTCCATCATCGGTCTAGGAGAGCCAAAAGGAGAGAGCCTGGTTCCTGGCTTTAAGTTGCCAAATTCTCTTACGATTGGTTTCCCATCTGGGCCAACTGTAACGGAATAGCCATAGACGAAGGGACCCATCTCTCGAACCGTTGAACCATCTGGCATCTTTTTCTCCCTGACTAGCTCTTTTGGAATTTCGGTCGCGAAATCCCCGAACTCCTTGAAAACTTCCTCCATAAATCGGTCCATCTCTTCGAATATGCTTCCTCTGAAGAACGGGTAACGCCTCATCCACCTTCTGAACCATTCATCATCCCAAGACAATTCCTTTCTTCCCTCTATTGATTTATTTTGACTACTAATACTTAAACTTTACTTTTTATTGAGCGGCCAAGATTTATCGAAAGCATGACAGGACCTAAGGCAAAAAATACGTAAAGCGCGTCAAGGAGGGCAAAAGTAGCTCGCTCAGGAGCTTCGAAATTTACCACAGATTAGAGCGCCTGAGAGCTTTTAAAACTCAACAAGTTCTCAAAACGGAAGAGGATGCTCCTAATGCCAAAAGGTTCAATGGAATTGGATAGAAATGTCTAAAAGTATCGAAATCTCTCCTAGCTATCAAGCAACCCGTACGGTGCGCATGTGAATCGCATTGATGTCAACATCTGAACTCGAGTCTGAGTTTGCACGAATATCCTTGGGCATGCTTCCTGCTTCAGCCGTTCCGAAGAACGTCATGCACCAGATCGATTTCGTAAGCTGGGATCACCAGATTTTTCCAGGTTTGGTTTGGAGAATTCCAGATCCTTCACTTCCAGAGATAAGGTACCACGACGCTGGAATGATCGAAGGGCTTAGAGTACAGGAGTTTGAGAGGGTCATCATACTGGTAGAAGAGAAGATACGTGCAGTCATACCGAATGGAGACTGGATCCTGAAAAGGGAAGCTGGCATGAAGGAGGAACGTGGGGCAAAGACGCAGAAGATGGAGCTCATCTGGGTCGATAGAAGGCAGTTTGAGACTTCGCGCAGGATTATTGGAGTTAAGACCCAAGATGGGGCCATAATAGATTTGGACTGCACGCTTCTCTTCAGGATAGTAGATCCGGTGACACTCGTTAGAAACCTGATACTTGATGAAGGCAAGTACCTTGAGAAGGACGTCGACCAGAAGATATTCGAGGTCATGGAGGAGGTTGTAGTATCTGAATTGTCAAAGCACAGAGCATCGGACATTCATAAGCTAGAGAGTGGTATCAGGGAAAGCCTGAACAAAGAGATGAGTAACTGGGGAATGGAGGCAGCTGGCCTTAAGCTTAACAGCGTACTGCAAACCAGAGGACAAATCCAGCCAGCTCTGCGCGAGCCATCGCCCGGAATTGAGGCTACAAAACCAATGCAACAAACGGCGTTCAAGAGCTTGGCGAAAAAGGAGCAGCAAGCGGTTGCAAGCAGGAGCCTATCCCCAGAGGCTGAATGGGAGGCGAGAACGAAGAGATGGGTTCCGCTGTCGAAGAGAGGCGAGGTGAAGTGCGACGGATGTGCCAACGATGTCGATTGGTTTGCGGAGTGCGACCAAAACTGTCGTTCAACTGGCAGGTGCAAGCTGTGCAAAGAATGCTACCTGAAAAGGAAGATGTGTGCTTTCGCATAAGCTACCTTTTTAGAATCCTATTGTCATGCAGCCTATCGTAGCTAGGAGAACGAGGGTGTATAGAGCCTTTCTCGAATTGCTAAGTGGAGTTACCTCGTCAAGAAGTTCCGGATGCGCTCCCTTCTGCATGGTCATGAATACGAGTACCAGGACCGCCATCATTAAAAACCCGGAAATGACCATAAGTACCAGACCTATCGCCCATAGGAATTTCTGCGCCTTTCTGCCAAAAACTGCATATGATACATGGGCTCCATCAAGCTGCCAAACGGGCAAAAGCTGAAGGTAAGTAAGGAGGAAACCTGCCCAACCAGCATAAGCAACAGGGCTCAGGACGAGCGTATATCCCTTTGGAACACTTGGAACGACCATCGATCCAATGAGGTCGAACAAGATGGAGGTCGGTATTGTAACAAGTCCTTCGGAACTCTCTAAAGTCATGGAGCTTAGCTTCAAACCGATCGCCGACACGATCGCTGCAACCACAAGGCCTGCGAGCGGACCGCTCACGCCCAGGTCGAAAAGTTCATCCTTGTTGACGAGAGGCTTTGACTGAAAGATGACTGCGCCGAAAGTTCCGAGGGGCGGAGGACCTGGGATGAAGTAGGGCGGAGTAGACTCCGCTTGGTGCAGGAGGCATGCCAATTTGTGGCCAAGCTCGTGTACTCCAAATATAGAGACCATCGAGAACATGAAGAATAGTGTCGATACGATTACGCCTGAGCTGAGGAGCTTCCTCTCAGCCAGCCCAACGGACATCATGTAACCTGATAGCGAGATCGTTAGGCAGGTGGCAATGAAAAGTGGCAACCACAGGCTCTTCAGCCTAGCGGAGGAAAAGCTGACCGCCCTTTGATATTCCGGTGGCAACCTTCCAATGGTTATGACAACCCTTCCATCTCTCATCCTTAAAATCGGAACATAACCCTTCTCCTCAAGTTTCTTAACAAGATTCTTGAAGTTCCGCTTCGAAAATCCTCCGAGCACATAGTAGCTCAAGTAACCTTCCCCTGGTGCAGGCTCAAGAATGTGGAATTCGGTCTCTATGATCGGTAGAACCTCGCTATCTACAGTCACTCTTTCTGGTGGAGGTGGTGGGGGCAAAGTTGTAGGTGTTAGAGTTTGATATTCGAAACCGCACCTCATGCATCTGCCACCAGAAAAGATCTGCTGGTCCCGACAACTCGGGCAGTACTCAATCTGGAGGCTGAGGCCACATCGGGGGCAGTATGAATAGAAATCCGGAATCTTCTCATTGCACTGGGGGCATCTAAGCCGCGTCATTCGTTGCCTTCCAATCAGTGCAAAAGCCCTTCTTAAATGCATGTCTTTTCATTATATTAGTTGCCATTTCTATTTGTCCACCCATCCCAACTCAAGGAGTATAGTCGGTGTCTGCTGCCTGATGAGGAATTGGATCTGCGAAACCGATATATTAAGAGGCTTGTAAACGACATCGAAAAAGCTTAGGTGTGGGATAATGTCCAAACCAAGAATTCTCTACCTTCCGACACCGAGCCACACGAGGTTGGTCTTTCTTCCAGACACATTCGAAAATTTCATTAGGAGCTTCGATGTGAAGGTCAACTCTCAGGAGAGCAACTACACGACCGAGCAGGTTGCCCAAGAGATCGAGAACTACGAAGGCCTCGTTACGGGCTGGGGAACCCCTCCTCTCGACGGTTCGGTCTTCGAGAGGGCGAAGAAGCTGAAGATCATAGCACATTCAGCTGGCTCTGTCAAGTTCATGCTCTCCAAGGA
>CAZWAU010000281.1:0-3645 GCA_964631995.1 uncultured Nitrososphaerota archaeon | reverse complement strand
GGGCGCCGGAGCCATAAAGAAGGGAGGCAAGTTCATAACCACCCACTTCGCACATGACGGTTGCGGCACATATCCTTTGGTTAGGAAGTTCTTCCGTCCGCATGGAATCGATGTGGCTTATGATGGCATGCTTGTTCGGATATAGGAAGAAGTGCTGCCCCGCGCAACTGCTCAAACCTTTTCAGCAATAACCTGCCAATGGCTGTGCTTGGCATCATCATCCGTCCTGAACTCCTCAAGTTCCAGTTTAATGATCTGAAATGCTCGCATTATCCGATGCACCTCGTCCTCGCTGCTGAAGTGATGGGGAATGCCCGACTCATGCTGGCAATCGATATCTCGATCCTGCACGAAGGTGTGGGCTTCGATCTCCCTCCCCTTGCCGTATTTATGGCTGTGAATTGTCTGGAACGTAATGTACGCGAGCCCGCCATCCCTGAGGACTCGATAGATCTCCGAAACGGTCTCCTCGATGTCACTCAGCGTACCGTGGTAGATGGCATAGATGCAGATCAAAGCATCGAAGGAGGCGCTTGCATACGGGATCTTCTTCATGTCACCTCGAACCAACTCGATGTCAATCCCCGCATCCTTGGCCCTGCGGTAAGACCGCCTCAAACCTTCGGCTGAAAAGTCGATGCCGTGCGCCTCGAAACCGTTCCTAGCTATAGGGACTAGGTTCCTGCCGGTCCCGCATCCAAGGTCACATATTCGGCGAAATCTTCGCCCTTTGAAGAGGGCACATAGCCAGGCAAGAGATTGATGAGATTCCTCAAGCGGGAACCCGCCGCTGCGGAAAATTTCGTCCCAGGTAATCATGGTCTGTTCTTCCTCCACTAAGCCTTTCTCACATCAACCGATATCGATTTGTAGTTTGGGGTAAAAGTAAGTGACGTGTAATCTAGTGGAACAAGCCTGTTGACCAACAGTTTTTCCGAATGGATGAACACCTTGACCAGTCCTCTATTAATCAAAGGATCTACCTTAAGTCTAGCATCTATGTTTCCGCACACGCTCTGCACGGAAACAAGGTCTCCATCAGAGATTCCTTTCTCCTTGGCGTCTTCAGGATTCATGTAACAGAACTCTAGGAGCTCCTCTTTTTCACGCTTCAAGGAGGGAGATAAGGACGTCAGTTCATCGTGGAGGAAATGCAACGGTGATCTGACCGTAACTAGAACGTACGGACGCGTGCTTGTCCTCGCATACTCCCTCCCCTCGTAGTGAACCGGTAAGTACCTCATAAAGGACGGATCCTTAAGCGCCCAACCATCATGACCATCGTAAACACTTTCAACGTTAATAGACCTGTATGAAGGAATCAACCGGCATATCTCCTCGAACACTTCCTTCTCATTGCCATATTTGAAGCAGCGATCGACGCCAAAGTACCTCGAGAATTCCTTGAAGATTTTCCAAACTGGTTTTGCTTCGCCTAATGGTTCAGCGACCTTCCTTACCAACCTTACCCTTCTCTCGCCATTCGTTATTGTACCCGACCCTTCCACCAGCATCGGGATGGGCAGCAAAACGTTGGCGAACTTCGATGTCAGGTTCTCATGGTGGTGTAGGAGCACGAAAAACATCTTCTCCAAATTCCTATGAAGCCTGTCCAAGTCCGGGAGGGATGCAGCTATGTTCGTGTCACAGGCAAAAACAGCTTTCACAGGGGACAGGTAGAGAGATTGGATCATATTCAGGCCCATCTCGCTTGTCAGATCCGAGCCCCATGCCCTCTCAAGCTCTTCCTTCAAGATGAAGGTAGAAATTATGCCCGTCGGATTGCAGCCCATATCGCCCACGCCCTGGACATTTATCTCCCCCCTGTTGGACAGAATCTTGCCATCTTTCACTATGACAAGGTTAAGCGATGCATACACATTAAGAAGCCCGTTCTTGCTCTGGGTCAATCCCATCCCATGCATCAACCCGAAAGCCTTTGAAGAGCAGACCGCTTCCTCAAGTTTTTGAAAAAGTTCGGTTTCAATATCGCATGTAGGGCAGACCCTGTCGCAAGTATAATCTGAAACAGTTGAAACCAACTGCCCGAATCCATTGACATTTATCGCCCTCTCACTCAGGCCTCCCTTTTTTATGACGCTGTTCGTCAAAGCATTGATGAGTGCAACCTCAGTGTCCGGCTGGACTTGCACGGAGATGTCTGAAACCCTTGAGGTCTCGTTTGGAGTTGAGACTATGCAGACGATCTTGGTCCCACGCCCCCTTGCCTTAACGATCTTGTTGAATAGAACCGGGTGGTTTGAAGCTGGATTGGAACCAACGATCAAGATCAAATCCCTCGTGTAGATGTCGTCAAACTTGCTTGGCGAGCCATCTATTCCAAAAGCATCCCTGAGGGCCCTGACTGTGTTCGCGTGACAAAGCCTGCTGCAGCATCCATCCACGTTGTTCGTCCTCAGGGCGATTCTGGCAAATTTTTGCATCACATAACAATCCTCATTCGTAGTTTTTCCAGAAGGTATGAAGAGAATCTCTCTCCCATCTAGGTCTTTCACATGTTCATACATGAATTCATAAGCCCTTTCCCAAGTCACTTCTTCAAATTCTTCGTCCTTGTTTTCTCTGATCATTGGTCTTAACAATCTCTTTTTGTATATAACATCGGGAATCGTCAGTCCCTTCGCGCAGGGCGATCCTTCGCTGACCGGGTCTTCGCGATCTGGAAGCGCTTTCATTATCTTGCTACCTTCAACGACATATCTGAGCCTGCACCCAACGCCGCAGTACACGCAGCTGGAAGTAATTTCCATCTTGATCGATTCCAACCTTCTCCTTTAATCACTTTGACCTAAATTATCTTTTGCGCCAATCCGTTTTAGGATTTATTTCAATCACTATCTGCAGGGCCGCCTCCAGAGATCGGCACATCTATGACCGTCGGAAGCCTTGCCACGAAGGCCTGACGAATGGCCTCACGCAACCCTTCAACGCTCTCAACTCTGATTCCATTCAAACCGAATGCTTTCGCTACATCATCATACCTCGTTGGTCCAATCCTGCTCGCTATCACTCCCTCCTCACCCAAAGCCTGCAGTTGCCCACTGACAACGATGCCCCATGCTTGGTCATTCGCAACTACCGCCACGAATGGAAGCCCCTGCCTTGCTGCCGACTCAAGCTCTGCAATTGTGAAACCGAAGGCACCATCTCCTGAAAGTAGAAGCACATTTCGCTCTGGATAAGCGAGCTTCGCTGCCATAGCACCTGGAATCCCCCAGCCAACGACAGCGCTAGAGCCACAGGTAAGCCAGTTGCTTGGATAGCAATCTGCTAGAACCATGTGCGCCCATTGGCCAATGTTTCCCCCGTCGATCAGAAATATCAGGTCTTCAGCCAAAAAGGGGCGAATGGCTTCTACGATGTGCCTCCCTGTCATCGTTCCATTTTGTAACGGTCTCTCGACCCAACGTGAGCGGAAAATGCGCCACCTTCGCCTTGCTTCTTCAAGCCATCTTGAGTGGGAGGAAGATACTCCCAGATTCCTTGCCTGCGCTGCAAGTTCGCTCAACGCCGAAGCCAAATCTGCTTGGATAGCAACATGTGGCTCAACTCCTTGCCGCAGCTGACATGGATCGATATCTAAGCGGATGACACAAAGATCTTTCTGAACGGCTGGTTCCTTAA
>CAZWAU010000280.1:0-7119 GCA_964631995.1 uncultured Nitrososphaerota archaeon | reverse complement strand
TTATAAAACCTTAAGACAGTACCGACTGATACGCTTGAAGTTTCCGTTGCGCTAAAATCTCCTCCAGCAGTCGTCCAGCTGTTTGTCCCATCGTAACGATTCCAAGTCACCCCCGTTTCCGTCCAGTCCCTCGCAGGGCTCTGCTGAACCCTATAGACCCCAATCGTGCTTGGCGGGTTAGCAGCTGAATAGGCATAGACCGAAAGGTTTGCAAGATCAATATACGACGAAATTGAAATGCTTGAGAAGTCGAACCTGATTATAGACCTTCGTATTCTATTTGTTGCTTTCCCTGCTACCATTGTAGTTGCAGTACCATAGTTTGTATCAGGGGTGTCCGAGTATATATATGAGTCAGCCGAGGCATAGATTGTTGTCGTTGTGGTGCTGTCCCAGTCGGACGAACTTGTTCCAGAGAGGTCGCTCAAAGTAGGATCGGTGGCCAGAGCCCCTGGAAGTATGGAGACTAGAAGGATCAGAAAGATTAAGCAGAAGGCGCTCTTCTTCACGATGGCCACCCTTGCAATCGTCACAATCTGTTTTTCAAAGACGGAGTTCGTACTTAATTTTTATCCATAGTTCTCAGAGACTTAAATCCTGACCTATCCCCATGGGTAATGACAAACCATGAAGATAAGCCTAGACTATTTGGTAGTCGTCTTCATCGATATAAATCTCTTTCTCCCTGAGGAGGCCCCCTTCTGATCAAAACATAGGCCGTTAAGACTTACGTAGAAGGCCTGAGCTTCAGGAGAGTTGCCAGCGTTTCGGATGAACTTGGCTGCTGCGTGAGCTACGAGGCTGTGAGGAACTGGTTCCACAGCGTTGGCGAGCTCCTGTCTCCGATCAAAGCGCAGGAGAGGCTTCATAACTATGGACGAGAATGTAGTTTGGAACCTCGTCAATAGGGCCTATCTTTGGGCTGCAAGGGAGATCAGGTCAGGCGATGTTGTAGCTATTCAGGTATCCAGAGGAAGGGGCATTGCAGAGTGTTTGAGGTTCATGGAGCTTGTTAAGGACTCGTGCGCAAACAAGCCAACGATCTATACCGACAGGGGGCCTTGGTACAATTGGCCTATGGCTTTTCTGAAGCTAATGAGAAGGAGAAGGACATTTGGAAAGAGGAATACAATAGAGAGCTGGTTCAGCATGCTTAAGAGGAGGATAAGGCAGTTCAACATTTGCTTTCCAACATAAAGCACGAGTGTATCGGAAAGCTGGATCAGATCGTGGTTTACGTTAAGTTTGCAGTCTCTCGTACCTATGTGGATGGCATATCTTCCTGCTCTTAATGGTTCAAATGGGAATGCACGCCCATCACTCCACAACCTGATTCTGACTACCGCTCCAGCACTTTTCTAAGTTCGCTCGATGTCATAGTCCTCTCTTCGAATGTCCTTCCTTCCTTCGCCTTCATGAATCTTTTCTCAACATCTTGGAAATCGTTCTCATATATGTGGAAACTATTTGTGAAGTCCACGTACTTTCCAACCTTGAACCGCTTACCCGCCTTTTCACTCAACCTCTCCGCTATTCTTTTCTGGAGCTCGGTCAGAGCGTACATGTTCCAGAACGCCGCCTTGTATGCATCCCTAGACCTCCAGCTCGTCTCCATCACGAGCTCTTCTCCGTAGACCCTGCACCAGATCCTCTGGAGGCACGGCGGGTGCTCGAGCTTCCCATCAATCCATGGCTTCCAAGTGATCGCTTGAGCCCTCCTGCTGCACCCGATGATCTCCAACCCTCCTACAAGCTTCCTCTCGTTGAGCTTCGAGACTATGTATTCTATTTGGTCCACCTTCACCTCACCAGGTAGGCCGTACTCGAAGAGCCGCTCGTGGTACTCATAGGGGCGCTTGCCCTCATGCACAAGGTGGTCTTCCGTTCCATCCACGACCTCCGCAACATATCTCTCCAAGTCCTTCAAGCTGCCGCAAATTCCAGCCCTGTGTATCCTCGGCTCCGAGAAGGGGTTGCTAACGACCATCAGCATCGTAGCATCCTTGCTGTACTGGTCATATTCTGTGTAAGCAGAAACTCCATCCCTCCAAACTAGCTCTACGGCTTTCTCCCAAACCTCGGCGATGCCCTCGCCCTCAACTAAGAAAATCGGGGGGTTCGTCATGATCTGATCAGCTAACCAACGCTTAAGGCATGCTTTGTGCATTGCAGCTTAAGCGTTTCTAAAGTTGTGCTTTGCAAGCAATTTGGGGTGCAAGGTGAGGGGAATAGCTACTTTTACGTGCACGGCTCATACTCTGTATGATTTTAAAGCCAATTTTGAGCTTAAATTCATATTATAAATAAAATTTATATACTCTACTACGTACAGACGTGTACGTAAAATATGACGCGCGGCATCCGCCTCGTTATAAAAAGGAGGTATGGAGAACTCGCCCTAGAGGGCGAAAGCGTTGAGGAGCTCAAAGCCCTGCTCCAAGATGTCGCGAAGGTCGACGAAGCCGTAAATCTCATTCTCGAGAGCGAGAAGCTCATCCAAGCTGGTGCGGAGCTCGAAGATATCGTCACCTACAGGGGAGACAAGCCCATCATAGTCGTAAGAAGGGAGCTCCTGACCGTGAGGGAGGCGATACTCCTGCTCCTTTACGCATCAAGTACAGGAGAGCTTAGAGCTTCCGAGATAAATGAGCAGCTCACCGAAAGCGGAATACTGTCCGCAGGTTACAACTCAAGGATCTCTGAGATGACCAGAGAGGGGCTCATCATAAAGGGGGAGGTCGGATACAAGCTAACAGAGCAGGGCAAACTCGTTGTAAAGGACATCATTAAGAGGATAAGGGGTGTTGAAAAAGTTGAGTGAGACAAAAGATTTGAAAGTAAGGCTCGAGATCGATGGCCAAAGCGCAGAGTTCGAGGGTTCACCAGAAGAGGTTGTATCCGCAGCCCTGAAGTACCTGGCGCAATCATACCCAGCTCTCTCAATTGTAAAGAGGATCGTGTTCTCTCCAGACTTGGTAGAGCTGATCGGGAAGCTATCTCCAGCTCTCTCCATCACCGAAAATGGCGCGATCATAGTGAAGAGGGAGGTTGCAACCGAAGATGGAATCCTTCTCGTAACCGCTGGTTCAGATATAGCTTCCAAACTTGGAAAGAGGATAGACCCGTCCATGAGCATCGAGGAGATAGTCCTGACACTGAACATGGCTGAGAAGACGGTGAGGAACGTTTGCAGCCTCCTTTCCAAGCAGGGCCACATAATCAGAGATGGTAAGGGCAGGTACAGGATATCGCAAACTGGCATCTTCCATTTGCTTTCAAGGTTAGGAACGGGTGAGAAAACTTGAGTGAAAACAGGGAGCTGAAGGTAAGGGTCAGACTTGGCGATTGCGAAGCTGAAGTCGTGGGTCAGAAGGAGGATGTCTTGGAGATACTCGCAAACTTTGAAAAGGTGGTCTCTAACTTGACCTCAGCTATCAGGTATCAGAGCTTAGAGCAGAAACCCGCGGTCCAGACCGAGGATGTGCCCCAAGTGCAGATGGAAAGGAACATCCAGGCGCCTGACGCTATCATCAAGCTTCTCTCGACTGACTGGGGAAACAGGCCACGCAACCTTACGGACATAATGGGTGCACTTGAGGTTAATGCGATACACTTCCCAAAGGGAACTATTGCGGGCCGCCTTACGGACCTCACTAGGAAAGGGATCTTGCGAAGGGTGAAGACTGCTGGCGGGTTCGGCTATGTGCTAGTCAAAAACCCGCAGGAGGTATCCCAACAGTAGGGATGCAGCAGGCTGCCCAGCCCGACCTATGAGCTTGGCAGCCTTTAACGGTGATGCCTATGTCCCGCCACATCCCTGAATTCACGGGGTCAGGCCTCGTACCTATAAGCGTACCTATGGGCCTAGATGGCTTCCTCGGAGCCTCCAGCTTCACTCTCCCAGAGGAGGACGACCAGCAATATCCGCTCGAGGTCTGCTTCTTGCCAAGTTGCGATGAGGAAACAACCATAGTAGGTCTCGATGCATCCGCTTTCTGCCTTGGCGAGTGCGACAGGGGAGCGATCGTGGCTGTCAGGGCTGCAATGGTGTCAAAGGCAAGGTCGACGAAGTACAAGGCAAAGAGGTTCGGCCCAATGCCATTCATTGTTCCATTCATAGGAGGGGATTCGCAGCCGCAAGATCCGATGAGCTTTATCGAGGGCTACATCAAGGATTACGTTTTGAAAAGTATCTCGAACTCGATAATACTATGGGATGGTCGTCTTCAGCTTGTCGAAGGTTTCTTGGGTGAGCTTGAATACGCAAGAGAAAATGGCAACGTGATAGTTGCGCTTTCGAAAGAGGCGCTCAGCTACTACCATCCGGTTCACGAGAAGATAAGGGAGCTGGACCGTCCTTTCGTGGCCATCTTAGGATCCGACAAGTTGAAGACAAGCGTGGCTACGAAGCTTGAGGCGAAAGGCCTTGTGCTGAAGGCCGAGCACTCTCCACCCAAAACAAACGAGAAGGTCGCCGAGGACTTTGCCAAGATCGTCGCCAACGACCTCATAGGCTCTGGCTATCCCGAAACCCTGAGGCTTGCACACATACTTTGCAAATTCTCCCCAACCGAAGTGATAGGCCTGAGGCAGGCTGTTCTGGACAAGACGAACATAGAGCTCAGGAGAAAGAACGACGCCAGGAAGATAATCTTCGGCGCCCTCTGGGGTTGAAGGGCCTTGCTGCGGCTCTACAGGAAGGATGGCGATACACTCGAGATCATCGAGTACCCGTCCGGAAACAGGGAGAAGGGCGAGTACTTGGGGGTCGAGGACAGGAATGGCCTTCTCATTCTTCAGATAATCGAAACCACATACCTGGAGATCCCCGGTCTCGTGGAGGATATGCTGAAAGAATCTCCCACCATATCACTGGAGACGAGCGAACTCGATGTGCTTGACCTTGAGTCGATCCTTCAGCAGGTAAAGAATGCAATCCTCCTCAAGTGCAAGGTTCGGGGTGCAATCGTCAATGGCTCATTCGTGCGTGATGTTGCATGGATTCCATCAAGGGTGAACTGCTCCATCAAGCCTATAGATGATGCGCTCGTTCTTTCTTTTCTTTCCAAGATCGGGACCAGGCCGATGCCTGTGGGAAAGACCAGATCGGGTGCAGCTTTCGTCCTCGATGCCGAAGATTTCGATGGATCTCTCACTGTTATAACTGGAAAGAAGGGAACGGGCAAATCGCATCTGAGCAAGCTGATCTTGAAGGCGCTTGTTGATTACGGGGCTCCATGCCTTGTGTTTGACGTAAATGGCGAGTATGGGACGAGCCACATCAATGGTGGTAAAGACAATGGAAAGGTCATAACCCTGGTTCCGGGAGAGAACTTCAAAGTGACTTTGGATTATGTGGGTCTCGATGTATTCCTTGGACTGATGGAGCAGACAATGTCGCTACCCTCCAACTCGAGCTGGGAGCTGAGGAGGATCTGGGAGCCTCTCCAATCGAAGGGCAGTGTGACGATACGCGGGATAAGGAACCAGATCTTCTCGAGCAGGGTGAACGAGTATGTAAAAGATGCTCTTGTCAGGAGGCTCGACGCTCTCGATGGATCTGGACTTTTCACAGAATTTCCGGACGACAACACTGCATTCGAGCAGTATCTACTCGCAGATGGTGGTGTTGCACTGATATTCGACCTCCACAAGCTTCCGAATGTCTTCAAGAGCATGGTCGTCGAGCTGATCCTGAAGAAGGTGAAGTCGATGCTTGAAAGCCAAAAGCTTCCTGCCATCTTCCTTTTTGCCGAAGAGGCCCACATTTACCAACAGCACACTTTCTGGGAGGACATCGTCACGCGCATGAGGCACCTCGGTATCTTCTCCATCTTCGTAACGAACGAGCCGAACAGCCTTTCAGAGACAATCTACAGGCAGGCGGACAACATCTTCCTTTTCAACTTCACGAACGAAAATGATCTGGCCTTCGTCTCGAAAGCTTCTACAGTCGATGCGCAGACGGTCATAAGCTTAGTCAAGAGTTTGCCGATCCACCACTGCCTGAGCTTCGGAAGGATGACGCTAGATCTTCCGATCGTTGTGAGGGTCGAGGAGGAGAAGTACTTCAAGCCAGCAGAGACGAGGTGCTTCTTCAGGAAGCCTACCTCTGGCGGCGGAAAGCACCCAGGCCCGGAAACTGCGCGCTTCCGGCCAATTCCTCAGAGATCCTAAGCAGTTGGTTGTATTTTGCAGTTCTCTCCCCTCTAGCAGGCGCGCCAGTCTTTATCTGTCCTGAGCCTATGCCTACCGCTATATCAGCTATGATCGGGTCCTCTGTCTCTCCAGACCTGTGGCTAACGACTACGCCATAACCATTCTTCGCTGCAAGCCTGGCTGCTTCGAGGGCTTCGGAAAGTGTTCCGATCTGGTTGACCTTTAGCAGGAGCGCATTCGCCGCTCCCATCGATATTCCCTTCGAGAGGCGCTTGATATTTGTTACAAAGAGGTCGTCGCCCACTATCTGTACCCTGTCACCAACTTTTCTCGTAATCTCGGCAAAAGACTCGAAGTCCTCTTCATCGAACGGGTCCTCGATCGAGAGCAGCGAATATTCCTCCACAAGGTCGAGCAGCATCTGCATCAGCTCCTCTTTTGCAAGCTCCTTTCCATCCACAATGTACTTGCCCTTCTCGTAAAAGCTGGAGGAGGCGCAGTCGAGCCCGAGCATGACCTGCTTCTTAGGATCGTATCCTGCCGTTTCGATTGCAATTAGCAAGTTGTCCAGAGCGCTCCTGATATCGGCAAGGTCCGGTGCGAAGCCTCCCTCATCTCCCACATTGATCGACGAGGGACCACAATTTTTACGAAGCAGTTCCTTAAGCGCCTGGTACACCTCGGCCCCTGCCCTGAGAGCTTCTTCGAAGCGTTCGAAGCCAGCAGGTATTATCATGAACTCCTGAAAAGAGAGGCGGGTTCCGGCGTGTTTTCCACCGTTTATGATATTCATGAGTGGGACTGGCATCTTCGTGGCCTGCGTTCCGCCGAGGTACTTGTAGATGGGCTGTCCCCGCGCTGCCGCCGCAGCTTTTGCAGCGGCAAGTGAGATCGCAAGAGTCGTGTTTCCACCAAGTACTTTCTTCTGCTCCGTTCCATCCCGCTCAACGAGGAACCTGT
>CAZWAU010000279.1:0-6524 GCA_964631995.1 uncultured Nitrososphaerota archaeon | reverse complement strand
CATCTGAGGTTTGTTAACAAAGCTCTCAGTTTGCCAGCCACTTAAAGCTAGCTTCAAAGTGACCCTCTGGTGACAGAATTGATTCGCTAGCGCCTGCGTTTTCTAGCGATTATCACTAAGACGACCGCGACCAATGTTCCCCAGATTGATTGCCAGGCGAGGAGCCAAGTGGGAAAGATCCCTTTTGCAATGCAAAACATGATGAGTAAGATATTCGCGATCGCCAGAACAACAAGCACGTATGAGGTGGCGATCTCGATATGCAATGCAGTTTGCCGCCTATCGCATCCTTCTGGGGCTGAGAGTGTCCTTTATGCCTGTCTTCGCGTGAAAGGCCAAGGAAGCTCGACCGTTTTCGAAATTTCCTTGATGCGATTAATGTTATCGAAAACCTTTCTGAAAGCCTCGACATATAGCTTCATAAGATCTAGATCGTTTGGTGGCGTTATCCTGCTTATCATCAAATATTCGTCGATCAGCTTGAGGGCTTCTGGATAATCCTCGTTTCGATATTTCACAGAGGTATAGAATGGCTCAATCCTGCCCGTGTAGAACGGGCAGCTCCACGGACAGCCAAGCCCATAGCCATCCTTGAACTGGAAAACGCTCTGGGACGGAACGGGCACAGTCTGCCACTGCCCTATCGGAACGCCCTCAGCATTTAGAGCCCTTTCGAAAGCTGTTCTAAATCTTGCCGCATGAGGGTTGAGACCCAGCTCGTCCCTTTCCTCAGGTATCTTAATGCCAAGTCTGTCCATCTTGAGCCTGAGAACATAGAAGAAGTAAACGTGCGTCCTGTCCGGCGGGACGTATGGAGGCTCTATGCCATCTATCTCGCCCAGGTGCTTTGAGAGGTACTCGCAGTTTTTGCGTCGAAGCTCGTTCAGCATGTCCAGCTTCCTCAATTGGCACCTTGCGAAAGCTGCTGCGAAGAACGTCATCCTGTAGTTCCAGCCCATCCCCAGTGCGTTGTAAACCCTCCTTTCTCCAGGCCTTATGACTTCTCCGAACTCCCTCATCCTCTTCGCGCGCTCGTAGAACTCCTCGTTGTCCGTTACGAAAAGTCCACCTTCAGTTCCACATGACAAATTCTTGCCAACGATTATGCTGCAAGCTGAAATATCCGATAAAGCATCCACCTTCCTGCCCTTGTAAAGCGCGCCCTGCGACTGAGCATTATCACCGATAACGACCAAGTTGTGCCTCTTTGCTATGGCATTTATCTCATCCATATCTGCTGGCAGACCATGAAGGTGGACAGCCATTATGGCCTTGGTCCTTTTTGTGATCTTCTCCTCGATTTTATTCGGATCCAAGTTGTATGTCCTGGGATCGATGTCGACGAAGACAGGAATTCCATTTTGATGCAGTATGCAGGAGGCTGACGAAAGGAATGTGAAGGCTGGAACGATAACCTCGCTGCCAGGACCGACTCCTGCAGCGGCAACGGCAAGGTGCAGAGCCGAAGTGCCACTGCTGGCAGAGACGCAGTACTTCGCCCCGACATAATCTGCCCACTCCTTCTCCAGCAACTCCCTCGGGTCGGGCCTTGGCCCATATGGCGCAGGGAGCCAGCCTCCGGGATCGCTGATTACGTCCAGGACAGCCTGCCTCTCCTCATCCGTTATCCAGGGCCAGGGCTTGATTATGCCCTCTGGAACTGTTCTTGGGCCCCCATCAATAGCTAGCTTTTCAACCATTTGCACTTCTGGCTACAACATGCTGGTTGTCGTAATAAGGCTTGTTCGGCTGAGCCATCTATTAAAGTCGTTGTAAAGATGCCAGGGAGCTTTTCATTATGCGATAAGCGATTCAGTTGAAGCAGGTCGTGGGTAAAACGATTTAATTATCTTGAGCAAACTCACATAGTTTTATGGTTTCAACTTTGGTGCATCGACCTTGCCACCATAGCACTAATGAACGATCGAGCCAAGATTGTATGATTCCCTACTCCCTTCCTGCCTACCTGATTGCCATCACTTTTCAAGTTTGCTGTAGATTTCCAACGTTTGCTCCGCGACCTTTCTCCAAGTGAAAAACTTTAGGACCCTCTTGCGCCCGTTCCTGCCCCAATCCCTTGCCCTCTTCTGGTCCCTAAGCACTTCCTTTATGCCCCAAGCTATGTCAGCTGGATCTTCGCCATTTACGTGAACCCCATTCTGCTCAATGCCCGTGTTCACGACCTGCTCCCTGAACCCTACGACACCCCTCGCCCCAACAACAAGGGGCTTCTCCATCGACATCGCCTCTAGGCTGACTATCCCGAAAGGCTCGTAGATTGATGGGAAGACGCAAAGATCAGAAGCAGCGTAGTGCAGGATTCTTTCAGATTCAGGGACATATTCGAACCTGTACTTCACGTTCTCGGATATACCCAACCTTCTTGCGAGATTCTCTACATCGCTTTGTTCCTCCCCCTTGCCAAGTATCACGAGCTTTGTATTTGGAAACTCCTGCAATACCAATGGGATAGCTTGGACTAAATTCCTGACTCCCTTCACCCATGTTAACCTGCCAAGGAAGAGAGCCATCTGGTCATCCTCTGCTATCCCATAACTTTTCCTGATCCTCTGGATGTCCTCCGCCTTTACGAAGCTCGGGTTGTACCTTTCCGGATTGACACCGTTCCAGACAACATCTATTTTTGAATCTGGCCAGCTGTGTTTCGCCAGGTCGTCCTTCATCGCGTGGCTGACAGTTATTATCCGGTCGGAAGCTTCTGCTGACGTGCGCTCAAGGTGCGTCACGACCTCCGATCCACCATCTCCGGCCCTCCCCCACTCCGTGCTGTGCACATGGAAGACGACCGGCATGCTTTTTTCCTGCTTGATCATCAGGCCAGCGATGCTGCTTAGCCAATCGTGGAAACAGACAACATCGTAAGTTATGTTCTCCTTCTTTACGCATTGGTTTATGAATTTGGTCGCCGAAAGGACATTGTAGATGAATATGTCGTTGAAGAACTTTATGTTCGTCCCCCACCTCTTCAGGTTGTCCGTAACGAATATGGGAAAGACAGTGCTCGCGTCAGCTATGAGTGGCCTCTGGACATCCACGCCCCCAACTATTTCATGCGTCTTCAGTTGCCCATCGTTTAGCGTGAAGACCGAAACATCGTGTCCAAGCGAAACGAACTCCCTCGTGATATTTTCAGCATATGTTCCAAGTCCTCCTACTAGGCGCGGAGGATATTCCCAGACGAAGAACCCTATTCTCAATGTTCATCATGCCGCCAATACTAGCTTCGAAACCTTTTGTTTTCTTCCTTATATCCTAATCGACTTAGCTGAGTTCCAAAAAATGTCGCCAACGTAGTGAACATTCTTAACGATCGCCCCTTTCTTTGCCGCAAGGGCTTCCTCCTTCGAGAGCAGCGTGATGCCCGAGGCTATGTTCTTCTGGTACCTGTTTTCCCTCACGCAGATGATGCAGCCCTTCCCGAAGCTGCCTTCGGCCTCCAATATTCCCGGTCTCATTATGTCTGCTCCATTGCAAATGTGGGGCACAGCCCCAGCATCGACTATGACTGCAGGGAAGTGCTTGAGCAGATCGTAAGAGCCGAGAAACGGAACTATATCATCATCAAGCTGCGCGGCCATCCAATCATCGAGGATCAGGATTCGGCGCCTCTGATCAACTTTCGCCTCCTTCAAGCTGCTACTAATCGTTACTTTGAAGGGCCATGTCTCCTCGATCTTGCTCAAGACCGCGCGGGCATCTCTCTTTGAAAGCGTGGCGATACCCTTCATCTTGCGCATTTTAGCTAGATGAAAGCCATTAAGCGTAACGGCGCTTCAGCATGCTGCGAAGCTGAGGCGAGCGAAAGGTGGTTATCGAACCTCCAGAATGCTTAATTCTTTTAGAGAATAAGGCAGTTTGATGGATGGAGCCAAAAAAGAGAGAATAGGCCCGAAAGAGGAAAGAAAGCTGGAGAAGGTAGAACGACTGCTCTCATCCATCCGCCAGTTCGATGAGGAGCGAATCCTCTTGGTAGAGGGGAGGAGAGACATGGAGGCGCTGAGGAAACTTGGGATCGAGGGGAAGATATTCTGTCTTCTAACCGGAAAGGGAACGCTGCCAGAAAGGCTGGAGAAGGTGAGTGCAAAACATGTGCTCGTTTTGGTAGATTTCGATCCTGAGGGTGAACGCCTTGCACATGTCGTTTCCCACATGCTTAACAGGAGGGGCGTGAACGCTGACCTTTCTGTTTGGCGAAGTATCAGGTCCTACTTGAAGAAAGACGTTCGGGACATTGAGGGGCTTGCCAACTACTTGCTTCGCCGTTCTGGAGAAGCTCGTTAAAGAACTGGTGGAGCCTCTCTAGTCTTGCAACAACCGGGTGGTCCTCTCCCATCTTCTCTTTGAAGTATTCCAGCGTTGATTCGAATGGGACTTCATCAACACCATCCACAAGCTTGTCGGCATAGCAAACTATCTTTTCTTCAAGTGTCTCTGGGATCAGGTCGGTCCTCCTTAACTTGAGCCCCTTCGCCTCATCCTTCCCGATTCCTCCCCCTACATGCCTCTCAACAGCTCTCCGAATATCTTCAGGAAGCCCGATCTGCTCCAGAATCTCGCCACCCACAACACCGTGCCCAACGCCATGTGTTTTCGACCTCCCAACATCGTGCAGTAAGGCGGCGCTCTTCACAAGCTCCTCGTTTACCTCGATGCCCCTGCTCCTGATGAGGCGCACAATGCGTTCCGCCACTTCACCAACCTTTATGCAGTGTAGAATTACGCGCGGGCTGCACCCACTTTCCTCAAGTATTTTCACGCAATCTTTTTCTTTAGGATATGGCAGCTAAGCCATCTCCTTCTCTATCGACGCTATCCTCAACTTGAGGGCTTCGATAAGGGGCTGCATATTGACCCTCGAGAGTGGGGACCCACACTTGGGACACTTGAAAAGAGCTTCCACAGCTTCCTCAAACGTTATCTTCTTGCACTCTTCCTTTCCGCAGTGGTAGAATTCGTGCGACGTAACATACTCCAGCTTTGAGTTCAACCTCTTCAGGAGGTCCCTCTTTTGGGTTTGTATGAAGCCCTCAACCTGGTCAGGAAGGGGAGACCAGTAAAAGATTATTCTGTCTGTCACAGGATCCCTTCCTTCTTCATAAGTGACGAGGGAGAAGTCAAGCAGTCTGTAAAGGACACGCCTCACGCTGGAAAGTCTCAGCCCAGACTTTGTAGCCATCTGCTCGTCAGTTGCCTTCTTCAGTTCTAGGAGTGAGGAAACAACACCTATAGCATCATCCCCTCCAACTAGCCCGGCAACCTTTAGGTAGAGGTCTTCAGATATGCTCAATCGATTACCACCTTTGTAAAGTACATAGGTTGGTTATTACTTTTGATACAACTTTCCTCCTCCTTATATATCCTTGACCACCTTCTTACCTTTTTCTTGCGGCACGATCCGCATCCTGGCGCTTGGCAACTTTCTAGAGAGCTCCTTACCTTCGAAGAGCCAATCTAGTATCGTCGCTATGCTCGCGACCTCGGAATGTGGCAGGTTCGTTACGGCAACATTTGCATCTGCCACCTGGAATGCTTCTGGAGGCACTTTTTGAGATCCGACGATCAACAAAATGTCTTTCTCCCTAAATTTTTCCCTTAACTGGCCGATCACATCTGGAAGGTTGATTCCATACATTGTGGAGTGAATTACGAAGCCACCCCGCTTCTTGAAGCTGGCCACGAAACTTTTCCAATCAGCCTCATACGATACCTCGAACATTCCTCCCCACCGCCTAATTGTTCTGTTGACCTTATCGATCAACTCCCTGTCCCTTTCGCCAGAGAATGTGATCCTGCTTGCTCCGTAGGCATATGCGACGAGTGCGCAGTGCGTACTCACCCTGGCGTCCCTATGAATCCTGTGGCCCAACCTCAAAACTTGGATCTCGGGCAATGCCTTTCGCCCATGGGGTCGATTCCTCAAGCTATCTGAGCTTTCACTCTTTCCCTTCTTTGAAATCTATGATGTCCCCTATGGTCAGGGCTTGGGGCTTCGGTCCTTTCGGGGCTCCCACAACATCATCTGCAACTACCAGAGAAACTTTTAGGATGTGCTCGAAAAGCTTTGCCTCCTTGAGGCTTGGTGCAAGCTTTCCAGACTCAATCTTCCTGACCTGGCTTGCCTTAAGGCCAACCTTTGAGGCCAGCTGCTCTAGAGACAAACCTGCTCGCTCCCTAGCTTCCTTGATAAGGGAAGCATAGGATTGAACTACGCGGAGCGTTTCCTCCTTCAGAACTGCGCTAGATGACTGAGTTGCAGGAATCCTTCTGCTTTGCGCAAACTTTGGTTTCGGGGGCTTCCATTCTCCAGACGAGTACTTCGCGCAATCCGAGCAGGTTACGATCTTGCTTCCCTCCACTATGACGTACTTAGACGGGCCTACAATCGTGTTTCCACACAGTTCGCACTTTGCCGTGACCGCTTCCTCCGCTGCCTAACCGTTCGCGCTTCCTTGGCCTTAAAAGTGCAATGGTTTGTATAGTTTTATATAAAAACTTTACGATTC
>CAZWAU010000278.1:0-4950 GCA_964631995.1 uncultured Nitrososphaerota archaeon | reverse complement strand
GTGAGGGCAGAACCGAAGGGCGTAAATGGCATAAGGATGGACAGGAGAATCGGTTATGTTGGTGGAGTTGCCTCATATGCAGACATAGAAAAAATTTGCGACGATTCAGTCGTCGCCCTAATGGTGGAGAAAAAATCGGCTGTCGAAAATTTGGAGGAGATTCTTTCTGTCAAAGGTATCGATATGGTGCAGTTTGGACCTGCTGACTACTCGCTGAGCATCGGCTTGCCAGGAGAGACAGCTCACCCAAAGGTCAAGGAAGCCGAGCTCAAGACAATAAAAACAGCTTTGAGAATGGGCGTGAATCCAAGGGCTGAAATAAAAACACCAGAAGAAGCTAAAAAGTATATGGAACTTGGAGTTCGCGATTTCAGCCTGAACACGGACATCACGATCCTTTACGACTGGTGGAGGAAAAACGGAAGCGAGCTTAGAAGGATAATTTCCGAATCTTGAATTCAAGTCATAGCGATTTCCAAATCTCTCAACCTTTCGTGCACAATCTTTGCTATCTCTACATAGCCAACCAGCACGCATGGCACTCCCTTAAGCCTTGCCAGGTCGGCAGCCCTTTGGTCCTGTGTGACGAGCACAAATCCATTCCTTTCCGCATACTCCACAACTTCCTCATCTTCCATTCCTCTAAGCCCAGCATCTTCGATCGAACGAACATCCCAGCCCAGCACCTTCAAAAAGGGCTTCAGGCCAGAATACATCTCATCCAGCAGGATCTTTGCCATTCAGGCCACTCCACGAAAGCTTAAGCGAATTGCGGTAGGTGCTGCTTTTGTGCCGAAATTAGCTCGTCGGCCATCTTCTCAGCTATCTCCCTGTCTTGAACAGAACCATCCAATAAAAGGGCTTCTACAAAAAGGTCACGGTCTCCTTCAAGTGCTGCATCTACCGTAACTTCGATGCGAGCCAGGTGTTTTGTAAGAAGCGCTGCAAGTTTTTCTGGAAAGTCCCCCAAGTATATCTGCCGGAATCCACGTGCCGTCGCGATGCCCGGAAGCTCGAGAACAGCTTGGTCAGGGAGGCTCGGCACAGCTCCTTGGTTTGGCATGTTCACAGAGTACACCTTCCTGCGGTCGAGGTAGATGTCCCCAAGGATTTCGAGCAGTTGCTCGTGCTCTCCAGGCCCTCGGCTGAACAGCTCCTGACCAATGGGACGCTGCCCAGAAGCTTGTTCCTGCATCTCCCTGTATATTCTATCGCCAGCCTCGATCGTCTCCTCGAATGAGAAGACATCAACTCCCAACGTTTTTCCATAATACCTTCCATTTGGGAATCGTTCTGGGAAGAACTCGACCACGTGCCTGTCGTGCACAGCCGGATAAGCTCCGTATGTCTCGAAGAAGCTCCAGCAAAATGGGTTCTGTTCCCTCACCTTGGACAATCTGGCCCTGACACGGTCCCAAGCATCGATTCCCTTGTGCCTCAGATCGTAGATCATTGTGAAGTGGTTAAGGCCAACGCCGAGGCTTGTGACCTCTTCGCTTTTTGCACCTATGCAATCTGCCAGGTATTTCTCAACAGCTTTTACTCCATGGCAGAGACCAACGACCTCCACGCCCGTCGCTTTTCGGACAGCCCTACAGTTCGCCGTCATTGGGTTCGAGTAGTTGAAAAAGAAAGCGTTAGGACATAGCTCCTTCACATCACGTGCTATAGAAACCATTGCCGGAACCATGCGAAGAGCACGAGAGATTCCTCCTGGCATGGCTGTGTCTCCA
The DNA here is from genome assembly GCA_964631995.1 of uncultured Nitrososphaerota archaeon. Classification (GTDB taxonomy): domain Archaea; phylum Thermoproteota; class EX4484-205; order EX4484-205; family DTQO01; genus DTQO01. Next base: position 3,217 of record CAZWAU010000278.1, on the reverse strand, counting down.
ACAGGCTGGTAAACGCCATACTTTCGAGGTATCTTGACATCCTCCTCCCAAGCTCGCCTTCCGCCAACTGCAATGGTCGTAACAACCACATCAGCGCCATTGAGCAGGTCCTTCCGGTCTGTCGATGCAAGCAAGCGGATGCTTGACACTCTTGCCTGGATCATGCGCTCCGAAAGATGTTTGGCCACCTCGAGCGCTTTTCGATCGATATCCACTAGCCCCAGTTCCCACTCATCATACTCCTTCAGGCTTAGAAGATCTGCAACAAGACCTCTGGTGAACATAGCGCTTCCAGCACCTATCAACACGATCCTTCGTGACATTTTTCACCGCTCAGACCAGAAATACCGAACCTATAACGATATCCGGGTTTCCTTCCTTTTCTTTCTTTTCAAGCCCTTGCAGTAGAAGGGATAGGTGGATTATGCTTCCTAACTGTGCGCAAACGTTTATCTCGTTCAAATCGAACTCGTGCCCGTATGCCAGCCAAGTTCAAGTGCGTAATCTCAGATCCGAAGACGGGCAAATCTCAGGTTTTGGAGCTCGAGGGGGAAAAGGCAAGGCCCCTACTCGGCCTCAAGATAGGTGATACCATAGATGGATTGGCAATTGGTCTGAGCGGAAAACTCAAACTGACTGGAGGGGTAGACCGTTCAGGTTTCCCGATGAAGAAGGGGGTGCATGGCGCTGTCAAAGCTCATATTCTTTTCGGAAGGACGAATAAGGGAAAGAGAAGAAGGGTAACTGTGAGGGGAGAGATGGTTTCGGAAGATAGTTACCAGCTTAACTTTACGAAAGTTTTTGCAGAGCCGGAATTGGTAAGGAAGGAAGAGGTGGCAGAAAAGACATAGGAGAAGAATCGGATGCCAGTCAAGGACGTTACACAATCTGAAATAAACATTGGGACACTCGGACATGTAGACCATGGCAAGACAACTTTGGTTCAGGCCTTGACTGGTGTTTGGGCAAGCCGCCACAGCGAGGAGCTGAAGAGGGGCATCACGATTAAGCTTGGATATGCCGACGCCATCTTCTACAAGTGTGCCAGCTGTCCGCCACCTTCATGTTATGGCATCGATCCCACCTGCAGGGTTTGCGGCGGCAAGGCAGAGCCTTTAAGGAAGGTAAGCTTCGTCGATGCTCCCGGCCATGAAATCCTGATGACAACGATGCTCTCAGGCGCAGCCGTAATGGATGCTGCAATCTTCGTGATCGGTGCTGACGAAATATGTCCACAGCCCCAGACGAGGGAGCACCTTCTGGCAGCCAGGACGATGGGAATCCAGAAAATGATCGTTGTCCAAAACAAGATCGACCTCGTATCGAGGGAAAGGGCTTTGCAAAGCTACGAGGAGATAAGGAATTTCCTTTCAGAAACTGAGTATGCAAATGTTCCAATCGTGCCTGTCTCAGCCCAGAGGAAGCTGAACATCGACCTCCTGATCGAGAAGATCGAGCAACATCTTCCAACGCCTAAGCGTGATCGTTCGCTCGATCCATTGATGTTTGTCATCAGGACCTTCGATGTCAATAGGCCTGGGACGAGCGTGAGCGACCTTAAAGGGGGCGTCTTGGGCGGAACACTTGTTCAGGGCGAACTGAAGGTGGGCGACGAGATCGACATCAAACCGGGAGCAAGAATTCGAACTGGGAACGAGTACAGGACCGTTCCTCTGGAGACCACAATAGTCTCGCTCAGGGTCGGAGATACCTTCGTCGAGAAGGTCGGTTGCGGTGGCCTCGTTGGAGTTGGCACTCCCCTCGACCCATCTCTCACGAAGAGCGACGGCCTTGTCGGGAACTTGGTTGCAAGGGTTGGAACGCTTCCCCCGTCCTCTGATAAGTTGACGCTGAAGTATACGTTATTCAAAGATGTCGTTGGAATGAGGGATACGGTTGCTGTAGAACCGCTGAAGGTCGGAGAGCCTTTGGCCATGAACGTTGGAGTTGCCATAACATCGGGGAAGGTATCCTCTATTAGCGGAGATTCGGTGGAAATAAGGCTGACGAGGCCTGTATGTGTCCTTCCCTCACAGAGGGTAGCGATCAGCAGAAACATTGCGGGCAGATGGAGGCTCATAGGTTATGGTGTCGCCTCTTGACACAAAGGGGGTCGATTGCGGTCTTGATGGATACAAGCGCTCTCCTCGCACCTTTCCAGCTTGGGATCGATTTCGAGAGGTGGATCGGGATCCTTGTGGATGCGAAGGTCGAATTCTACGTTTTGAGCAAAACCCTGGAGGAGCTTAGGGCGTTAAGCACATGCTCTGGAAAGTTAGCTTCGCACGCCTCGAAGGCGCTGGCTCTGGCTGGAAGGTACGAAGTCCTGCCTTCTCCTGACATTTGCAAAGGAGACGAGTGCCTAATAAAGGCAGCAAAAGAGCGAGGTTGCGCTGTAGCAACTTGCGACAGATCGCTCAGGAAAAGGTTAAGAGATTTAAACATCCCGGTTTTCAGCCCCACCGGCAGAGGCAAGATCAGGGTTGATGGTTTGCTTCCTTGAGGGTGTTCAGATTGTTCAAGCTCATAGTGGTTGAGGATACGGTTCGAATTCCACCTTCCATGTTTGGAAAGCCTTTCGAGAACGTTGTCAGGGATCTCCTGGCAGCAAAGTACGAGGGTACGGTGCAAGAAGACCTCGGGTACGTTATCATAGTTTTGAACTACAAGTTTAATCCTGTAGGCAAGCTCATGCCTGGAGATGGTGGTTCGTACCACCAGGTAACGTTCGAGCTTCTTACATTCATGCCAGAGCTCCAAGAGGTCCTTGAGGGCGAGGTTGTGGAGATAGAAGATTTCGGAGCTTTCGTGCGCATCGGACCCGTTGATTCACTTCTACACGTAAGCCAGGTGGCTGATGACTACATGTCCTTCGATGGAAGCCAAGGGACACTTTCCGGAAGGGAAACGAACAGGGTCCTTAGGAAGGGGGACATCGTTAGAGTTAGGGTCGTGGCGGTCTCGATAGGGAAGGGTGCGATGGGGGACAAGGTTGGCGTCACTGCAAGGCAGCCGTTCCTTGGCAAGATCGAGTGGATAGAGGAGGATCTGAAGAAGGCAGCGAGCAAAGCTTGAGGGGATGAAGAATGGTAGAGAAAGCTTGCACGAACTGCCACCTCTTGACCACCGAGAACATCTGCCCAAATTGCAGATCATCAAGCTTCTCCACCGACTGGAGCGGAGTGGCGGTCATAATCGATGTCGAGAGGTCTGAGAT
>CAZWAU010000277.1:0-7191 GCA_964631995.1 uncultured Nitrososphaerota archaeon | reverse complement strand
CCCTATGTCCATGGAGCCCGGCTGAATGGGATGGAGGGCGTCGATTCCTGTGCTAACGAGGTCTTTCAGTATGGGCGTGTTATCTCCGTCGGTATGCTTAACCACGAAGGCGCCTCGTTTTCGGAACGTCCTAACTATCGTTTCAAGGCGAGAGAAAACGCCAAGCTCCCTCATCATCTGAGGCGAGACCATTGGGCCATTTTCGGAGGCATAGTCATCGCCGAGCCAAATGGCATCTACGCCTGCATCGATCATCTTCTTCCCCAGCTCCAGAGTATAGACCAAGATCATCTCATTCACCTTCCTCACAAGGTCAGGTTCACGGTGGAGCGCCATCATCGTTCTCTGGAAACCCATAAGTTGGTAAGAGAAGGTCCCTTCCATGCCGATTCCAGCCAGGACCAGCATTCTGCCTCCAGTCTTCCGAACGGTCTCCTCGATCCCTTTCATTGTCAAGTCTTCCACGTTTGGAGGTTCATATCTGTCCAAGTCTTCCCTAGTCGCTATCGGAGCGCCAACGTATGCGATCGCGCCCGTCTCGCCGATGCTACGAGTTACAACTCCCCATTCGTCTCCGCCAACGACTTTGTTAGTTTTACGTCGAACCACGCGATAAGGGTCAGGCCCGACATTGATAGCATCCAAGCCCAATCTGCGACAAGAGTCCCAGAAGTCGCCTCCCCAACGTGAACTGATTCTTTCGAAAACGTTCCCAGGGTTCAGCTCAGCCACAGGAAGGAGGTCTGGTTCCTCAAGCTGTAACGCTGCCAGACATCGCTCCCTGCCATTCAATTCTGAAAATCTCCTTGTCCATCATTCATGGCGTATCTTCTTTGGTCGAGATGGATGGCATATTGCCCTTATACACCGCTCTTCTTTAATAACTGAGGATTAAAATGGGTAGTAAAACCTAATCATCCCAACTATCCCAAGTATGATGTATACTAGCATGCACCCAGCTACCGTCCCGCTTGCGAGAGGTAAACCATATTCCTCGTATGCCTTGCTGCCACCAATCTTTAGTGTTAAGGTCTTTAATATCCAAGCTATTAGGAAGGGCAACCATAAACCTGAGATGAGCGAGTTGTAACTCATGCCATTCAGGAAGCCCACTGGTTCAAATGGGAACCAGATGAATCTTGAATGCAACAAAGACAGCACACCCACTATGAGAATTCCAGCAAGGAAGTATGGTACCCAGTCGCCCTTGTTTGGCCAGCTGTCCCAGTCGATTGCCCAACGGTATCCACTTCCCCAGTTGACAAAGGCTCTTACGACATTTGGCACGCCGATGTACCCGGCGATCCAGACGAAGAAGAACCAGGAGGTAACTGGGATTATGATGGCCGCAGCCAGTATCGCTTTGAATGCATTTCTGTTGTCCAAGTTTGTCAGGTTTGCCATCCTGAAAGATGCGAAAGCGCCATACGAAGCTCCGAAGAGCCTTCCTGAACATATGTCCAGTTCAGACCTCGTGAATGGTGCCACTAACATGAACTCCCTTGTGTATTCTGGAGGATTCGTTGGCCAAACAAGTAGTCTGTGCACAGCATTGGCATGTTCCATCCCCCTCATGTAACCCCCACTCAGTCCGTAGAGTCGAGAGTTGGCATAAAAGTATAGAAAATATGTGACAGGCATCAGGAAAGCAGGCCAAAGGCTCACTCCAGCCACCATGAAGACGATCACCGTTCCAACGAATCCACCAATAACCAGAAGCCATGTGGACCTGTATGACATAGCTTCATTTCGTTCGATCTCGTGGTTTCCCTTCGCGCCTCCAAAGGCGGTGGAAATCGTTTCGATAAGGTACTTCCTGCTCAACCATACACTAAAGATAGTCAGACCCACAAGGCCACCAGCTTGCGACACGGACATGAGGTTGAATGGCGGCCTTACGAGACCGCTGATGCACCATCCCCTTCCACATCCATTGATAGTATTTATGTCGGTGTAATACCCCATAATCCAAGCTACCTGCATCATCACCACATAGACAAAGTACCAGAACCAAGAGTTGAATAAAATCGAAAGGGGCATGAAGTACGAGACGGCGACCATCAGAGGTTGTAGGTTGGCGGTGGCAAGCCCCACGACGGAGCCCAGTGCAGAATCTGCCCTCACGTACCATACGAAGCCACAGCAGTTGCCACGTATCGCGAAGATATCTGGAAACCAAGGAAAGAGCTGAGTCAGCGAGACGGCTGTCTGGAAAGCGATTCCAACGATCAGGCCGATCAGGAATGAAGATCTGAGCCCCTTTGGCCGCGCTGGACCCTCGCCATAAGGTATTCTCTTTAGCAGCTCATAGCTGACCATCGTCAGCGGGAATGGAACTTTCTCAATGTCGATCCAACTCCTTCTGAAGAGCGTCACTATGCCAACCAAGAACAAAGAAGGCATCAAGGTGAAGATCCACCAGAAGGCCAGAACCGGGAACCATTCAGAAGCTGGGAAGATGACTTTGCCCACCACCATCTCCTGAACAACTCCACGGGATGGTGCTAGGAACCAGTCGTAAAACTTCCAAGACTCTTCCTCAGACAGGCGTTGTACTCTTTGTCCAGCTATCATGGCGAAGAGGTCGCCAAGGAGAATCGTATAGAAAGCTGCCGAAATTCCCGCCATATATAGGTACGTTAGCGTTTTGGTATCGATCTTCCTTTTAAGGGGTCCCAGCCTAGCTAATGGCAGGGCCAAGAACAGGATCAGCCATTCTGCAGCTGTTACAGCCGTTATCGCGTTGATTGAGTTAAGGCTGTTGTAGAATCCCAAACCTGAAAATGCCAGAAGATTGTATATTGTGGCAACGGCGCTTATGAATAAACAAGACGCTATGATAAGGGTCCAAGGGACTTTCTCTCTTTCAACAGCTTCTGATTGGACCATATTACCATCTAAAAGATTTAAAAAAATAAATATTTAACATTTTCTATAATTTCTAAATTACTTGCTTAGCTTCTTTGTATGCGCTCGCCAAAGCTCTTAACGAAGGGAAAATGATGTCTGGCCTTTGCCTTGGCGGATAGTCTTCACGTCTATTGTTTGTAGATACTCCAGTTAGAAGGAGTATTCCTATGCAGCCCGCCCTTCTAGCCATCGCCATGTCCGTTTCTGGTCTGTCACCGACGACGGCCGTTTGATTCATCGTGCTTCCAGTTGCTCGAAGAGCCGCCTCGACGAGTGCTGTGCTGGGCTTTCCAAGCACCTTTGGCTTTTTCCCTGTGCATGTCGCTATGCTCGACACTATGGCTCCAGCACCTGGAACCTCCCCATTCTCGGTTGGTAGTGTCGCGTCAGTATTCGTAGCTATGAACCTTGCTCCATGCCTGATGAACCTGTTGGCATCTGCCATCTTTCTGTAAGTGAACTCCCTGTCTATGCCAACGACAACTGCGTCGCAATCCTCGGCATTCCCATCGACGATAACGAGCCCCTCCTTCAAAAGTTCCTCCTTCAGCCCATCCTCCCCTACAACGAATACCTTCCTCGCCTTTTTGGCTGCAAGGTAACTTGCTGCAAGGTGGGCCGTAGTCAGTGTATCTTCCGGTTTCGATGCTATGCCAATCCCATTCAACTCTCTCGAAAGCGACTCCCTGCTCCTTGATGCATTGTTCGTTACGAACAAGATCTTGCCACCGCTTCTCCTTATCACCTCGATGGCCTGCGCTGCTCCCGGTATTGGCGTTCTGCCCTTAACAACAACTCCATCTATGTCGACCAAAAACAGGTTCAATTTCCTAAGTACGTTTCGAGTTTTCATCGCGCAGTTCGTGGCCTTCTCCATTTTATAATAGCTATCTCGCCGCTTAGTTCTAATGTGCATGAAGCAGGAAGAAGCTTAATTGAGAAGTGCCACAAATCGAGTAGAATCCTCTCCTTTGCGCTTTTCTGCTCATGCATAATCGAGGTGGCATCTTTGACTATGGGTTGATCGGCTGCTCCTTGCTTGATGTTCATGAACCTCGGGGCCGAGCGTTACGGGCCTAGGGCGATATGCAAAAACATGAGGCGTGCTAAACTCCAGCTTGGCATTGAAGTTAGCAACTGTCTGCATGAGGGCGAGCATCAGTAGTAGCAGAAGAAGAGTGCCACAGATAGGAGAACCGGATGCCCTTAGAGGGTAGTATGGGATTCTCAGCCTCTTTATGCCTTCATATGAGCGATGCTTGTCGCAACTCAAGAGCATATGCCCTAAAATACAGCAACCATTATCTAGCTGCGCTCCCATTCGATAGTCGATGTCGGAGTTCGTGGGCGAGATCAGAGATCCTCTGTACAAGTACGTTACATTTACAGAGCCCGAGAAGCTTCTGATAGATTCTCCTCCCGTGCAGAGGCTCAGAAGGATAAAGCAGCTCGCCGGAGCGCACCTAACATATGCAAGTGGAGAGCACTCGAGATTTCCGCATGTCCTTGGCGTAATGCACCTAGCTGGCAAGCTCGGGAAGAAGCTCTTGGAGGGCAACTACATAGGAAAGGATGATTGGCAAAAGCTGAGGATTGCCGCTTTGCTCCACGATGTTGGTCATGGTCCATTTTCGCATGTATATGAGGAGGTGCTTAACAAGTACAGGAAGATGACGCACGAGGATGTTTCCAGGTGGCTTATACTCAACACAGAATTGAGGGACATCGTGTCCAAGTCAGGTTTTTCGCCAGAAGAGGTTTGCGAACTCTCAGTTGGGCGATTGGCATCTGGCAAAAGCAAGCTTCTGAATCAGGTCATATCGGGACACTTTGATGTCGATATGATGGATTATCTCGTGAGGGATTCGCACCACACGGGCGTCGAGTATGGTTACGTGGATGTTGAGAGGCTCATAGACTCCGTTGTCGTGGTCGACGACACCCTTGCGATGAACGTAAATGCAATGGTCGCTCTGGAATCCTTCTTCATAGCAAGATACATGATGTTCAAGGCAGTTTATTTCCACAGGACTGTTAGGGCAGCTGAGATTATGGTTTGTAAGGCGATGGACCTTGCAAACGATGCTCTTGGCCTTACAGATTTCAAAACTTCTGAGGATTTTCTCCGCTTAGATGACCAATATGTTGTATCGGGCATCATGTCGCTGAAGGGAGAGGGCAAGCATAAGTATGCCCGCGACCTTATGAGCGGGTACAACGACAGAAGGTTGCTGAAGGCTGTTTTCGAAACATTCCTCCACCACGAGCACAAACTTTACCCTTCCCTTCTTGGGCGATTCGATATTCGGGAGAGACTGGCAGAGGAGATAGCTGAGATTGCACACGTGGATCCTGAGTATGTCATAATCGACGTTCCAACTGTTCCGTCTCTCCCCTACCGCCCCATTTATGGGAAATCTTCCGAGACCGAGATTCCTATGGCGATTGAGAGCACGCCCAGGTCTTACGAGATGAGGTCGATCTTCGAGCTCTCACCCGTGGTCTCTTCCCTCAAGGGGTTCTTGGATGTCGCGAGGGTATACACGACAGCTGAACACAGAAACAAGATTCAGGTGGCTGCTCGTTCAGTGTTCGGCGAACCTCCTGCAGCCTTCAGAGTTTCCTACTGAAATTTGCATTGCCTTAAGAATATGTTTAGGCCCTTCCTTCCAAAATCTCGACATAGCTACGATAGATCCTCGCCCTTTCGCCCGTCTTCACCTGCTTCATGAAATTCTCTGAAACCAATAGAAGTGGTATGCCCGATACGATGCAGCCTGAAGCTATTATGGCATCGAACTTCGTGTTTACTATTGCGATTGGACCCATGCCCTTCTTCGCCAAGCCATAAAGGACGTACGAGCCTACCGTGCTACCCTTCCCGCATGGAAAGAAGAGTATCTTGCCCCCTATTCTCGTGCCCTTGATCGCGTGCCCCTCCTCAACAACCTCCCCGGTCTTTGGATCGATTCCACCGAAGAATGTGATCGGCTGTGGTGAAGATATGCACTCTCCCTCCACCCTTCCAGCAACGATGACCTTTGCTTTAGTGCGCCTAACCAAATCAGAAACAGCGATCCCGCAGGATCTCCCTGCCAGAGCTCTTCCTCAAGTTAATCATCTCAGACAATCCCGCATGCTGCAAAGCTTCGGTTTCAGGCCCATCGCATTCCTTAGATAGAAGCACGCTTTGGCCGAATTTGTAGCTGGCCTCTTCAGGCCAAGTCGATCCAGCCCGCTCCACAATATGCACGTGTCGACAAGGATCGATGCACCAGATCTTTCAAGTTTTTCAATGTACCCACGATTCCTCGCCAGCTCTGCCACGTAACGGGAAGTGAAGATGTATGTCGGTTTTCCAAACCTCTTGCCAGAGCTCTCCTTCAAAAGTTGCTCAATCTCTTCGAGCGAGAGGTGGGGGCACCCAAGGAGGATGCAGTCTGGATCTATAGAGTCGAATGAAAGCTTCTCCCTCTGCTCCTCTATTTCATCCTCGCCAATCTTGAGCTCTGCCCTTCGGGGCGCCAGTTTACTGGCCCACTTTTCCTCGGCCGTCACCTTCTCTATGTGCACCAGAGATACTGGGGCTGCAGTGGAGGCAGCTGCCAGCAAACTCTTCAGTTTTCTTTTTTCATTTGTATAGATCCCAGAGATGAATGGAACATCCGCTCCCAATCTGGTGCCGAGCAGGTAGCCAAGCGCTCCCATTCTGGCTTCGTCGAGGTCCTCAGAATCTACATGAACTCTTACTTTTGGCACCCTGTTTTTCCTTACATGCATGCCGTACCTAGGCGTTATTCCGGTCACAGCTGAAGCTAGAGCTGAGATTCCGCTCTCCCTGTTCGAGCAAGCGCCAAAAATTGAGTTTGCATACACAACTGCTGAGGACTCAGCCCATGCGATGTGCTCTCCGAATCCTATTTCATAATTTTCATATGGTGTACAAGTAAGCGTCGCCTCAGCCCCAATCTCCTTTAGCGCCTCAACGATCCTCCTCTGTTTTTCGATCAACTTTCTTCCCAATCTGTAAATTTTCTGGCCATTCTCAATCTCGGCACATCCAGGATTCGTGGTTGTCTTCACCTTCACCTTAACGCCAGATTTAGCCACATCCTCGAGGAACTCCTTTCCTTCATCCTTGATGTTGGCGTACGATACTCCCGAGATGTGCGCGCTCTTGATCTGAACGCAACCACTTGCCCCTGAGCCCTCGCGCAAAACCTCTACTATCTTCTTCATCATCTCATAACTTGGCTTGGGGACTCCCAATGTTATGACCTC
>CAZWAU010000276.1:0-8409 GCA_964631995.1 uncultured Nitrososphaerota archaeon | reverse complement strand
GGACAAGGATAAGGGCTATCGAGGGCTCGAAAAGTTGTCCCCAACTGTTGGATCGATCGTGATGACTAGATCTGATCTTCGCCAATCCTTCCATGGGAAACGTAGCTCTCAGAATTCCGGCCTACCTTAACTAGGAATCGTCGTCTAATTATAAGGCTAAGGTTCTAAGCTCGTCTAATCTAACTCAATGAAAGTTGAGCGGCATTGGACATATCATCAAAAAAAAAGATGTCAAAACCAAATTTTTGTTGAAAAACATTTCTGGTCTAGAAAATAGATCGCATTTAGCAGGGCTTTGAAAAATGGTTTCTTGGTCCTAATCTACCTGTGTATGAAGATAAAGGTTGGCCTTTCAAATTTTGCATCCAGCCTGCAGAATCCGAACCTCTCGAACTGGACGATTTCGCCCATGCTCAGGTTTGAAACGGAGCTCTCGGCCAAGCCCGAAACCTTTGACAGGCTTTTCTCGTTGAAAGATTCTCCAATGAACAGCGGCCCTGGCACGAGAATGTCTATTGCTATGTTGTCATTCGTGACCCACTGCACCTTCGGTATTCCCTCTATGAGCTCTCGGCTCAGGAAACTAGCATGCACGATCTCGCTACCAACTTCCTCAATTACTATGTTGTACAGGTCCTTAAGCCTGATGATGTCTCCCTTCTTCAGGCCTTCCAGATCGCCCTTTGCGATGTAGAAGTTCCCGTCTACTTGCACCTCCCTCCTTCCAAGATCCTTTTCTGGATGGTTCCTCAGCGAGACAGCCAAGATCGGGGAGCCGGACACTGCAAGTTTGATTGGCTGAGGCACGAAGTAGTACCGTTTCGTTACTGGATCTAGGACTTTCCTGTTAACAGAGAAGAGAAGGTCCCAGTCGAACTCCTTCCTTGAATATGTGAAGGCCATATACGATACCGTAAACTCCTGTATAGCTTCGGGCACTATGCCCCTTCTCGCAACACCTTCAACCGTTGGCATGCGCGGATCGTTCCAGCCAGATACCAACTTGGCATCCACGAGGGGCCTGAGCTTCCTCTTCGCCAAAGGTGTTCCTTGGAATCCGAACCTAGAGTACTCAATTATGACTGGGTTTCTCAACCCTAGAAGCTCTCTGATTCTATTCTGGAGCTCACCTCTGGGTGCGAATTCGCTGCTCCTGAGCACGTGCGTCACGCCACATATCGAGTCCTCTATGGCAACGGCAAGGTCGTAGGTTGGCCAAACCCTGTATTTCGTGCCTGTTAGAACATGCGGGTGGTCTATTATCCTGAAAAGTATCGGGTCTCTCATCACGTAGTTTTGGCTAGTCATGTCTCCCCTCAGCCTAACGGTCGCCTCGCCCTCCTCGAGTTCGGACATCTTTTCCCAAGATTCTAAATTAGGTTCCTTTCCAGCAGACCTGTGGACGCACTCGACCCCCAGAGCTCTGAGCTTCCTTAGCTCGTCTACAGGGCATGTGCAAACGTATGCATTGCCATCTTCGATCAATTTCCTGCCAAACCTGTAATGTAATTCAATGTCATCGGAATTGTTCTTCTCGAAATCCCACTTTATGCCAAGCCAGCTGCATCCCGACCTGAAGCTTTCGTAATACTTCGATCTTACCTTTCTTGGGTCTGTGTCCTCGAACCTAAGCCAGATTTTTCCATTGTACTTTTGCGCATAAAGGTAGTTTAGGAGGAATGACATCGCATGCCCAAGGTGCATGTAACCGCTTGGCTCTGGGGGCATCCTTGTTACGACCTCGTTCATCGAGGCTCCTGGTAGGGGGGGCAGATACTTTGTCTCGATGACCTTTCTTCTCTCGAGCAACTCTGGAGCCAAGGTCTCTAGGCGCTTTCTCTGATCGTCGATGCTCATCGCGTTCACTTGACCTACAATATCTTGGACGACTAGGTTCAGCTCCTTGATTTTCGCCCTGAGCTCCGGCTTTTCCCCTATGACTTTCGAAAGAACAGCTGAGACGGAAGCCTTTCCTGAGTGCTCTAGGGCGTTCTTAAGGGCCCACTTCGTAACGAGGTCGCGGAAATCGGCCGTCCCCATACCATCACCTGTTCGTGCCTATCTTAAGACTGTGCATGAGCCTGACCTAATACACCCTCGATACGACGAAGTCGCAGAAGTTCTGCAAGGAAGACTTGATTTTAGATTCTGGGAAGCTGCTTAACTCGGCCTTTGCCTGCTCCGATATCTCGATCGCCCTCCTCCGCCCGTAACTTATGGAACCGACCTTTTTTAACACCTCAAGAGCTTCCAGCACATCCTTTTCGAGCGCATCCTGCTTTCCAAATACCTTCAAAATAGATTCTCTTTCTTCCGAAGAGGAATTTTTCATGCCGTGCAAGACGATCATCGTTGGCTTGCCGTTCTTCAAGTCGCTCCCCACTGGCTTTCCAGTCACCTTTGGATCTCCAACAGCACCAAGGATGTCGTCAACGATCTGGAAGGCTTGACCGACTCTCTCCCCGAACAAAGAAAGCTTGGCAAGCTCAATATCGCTGGCACCTCCTACGATGCCTCCAGCAAGAGCTGAAGCTCTGTAGAGGCTACCGGTCTTCTTTGCCGCAAGTAAAAGGTATAGCTCTTCAGATGCATCGTGCTTTTTCTGGAGGCTCATGTCCATCCACTGCCCCTCGCAAACAGTTATCGCCGCCTCCGACATGACTTCGAGGACCCTCAAGATGACAGATTTGTCAACATTCCTTTTTGAAAAAGCTTCGTAAGCATGATTAAATACCATTGCAAAAAGCATGTCTCCAGCAATTATGGCGGCAGGCATCCCGTAAACCTTGTGGACTGTAGGAGCTCCGTGCCTAAAGTCGTCCTCGTCCATTACGTCATCGTGGATGAGCGTGAAGTTGTGCAGAAGCTCGATCGATACAGCTGCTGGCAGGGCATCATCTGCGCTGCCCCCCACGAGCTCGCAGCATTTTGTTACCACGAAGGGCCTTAGCCTCTTTCCCCCAAGCTTGATGAGGTGGAAAGCAGCCTCTGAAAGGGCGCCGGAATGGGACGAGGAAAGCTGCAGAAGGCTGGCGTTAACCTTTCCGGCAACTTCCGAGATCTCCTCCTTGAGTTTTTCCATCGCCATGGCAGGGTCTTTTCCTCCAGAACAGATTGGATGCCCAGCACTATCCCATTTAAAAAAGCGCGCACTATGCATTGGAGCTGCCCCCCTTCCTCCTAGAGTATGCGTTAACATCGATGCCCCTTGAGAGGAGCCAGTTCCTTATGGCTCCTGTAATAACAACCGGGCAGTGCCTCATCTCATCCAAATTCGAAGCTCCTGAAAGAAACATGGAGAGCTTCAGCTCCTCGTTGAAGAAACCGATCCACTCCTTCACAGCTTCCAAGCCAGCTTGGGCCTTTCTGAGCAGGGGGAGGGCAACTCCGACGCATGTGGCACCCAAAGCTAGTGCTTTCGCGGCATCGATTCCGCTCCTAACCCCTCCTGAACAAATTACCTCAATGTCGATGCTTGCGCATACCTCAGCGAGCGAAGCTACCGTCGGTATTCCCCAATCCCAGAAATCGAGCGAAAGCTTTTGCCCCCTCAAAGAGCCTTGCTCGACCGCTCTGAAGTATTCAACCCCGGCGAAGCTCGTGCCTCCAGCTCCAGCGACATCGATGCACTTTATGCCCAACGACTTTAGTATGTGAGCGTCCTCCGAGGAGATGCCAGCTCCCGTCTCCTTGACGATGATGGGGACATCTATTTCCTCAGCAAGTTTTGCGAGTGCTCTTGAAACGCCTTTGAAGTTTGTATCGCCTCCCACCATGACGCCCTCCTGGAGCTTGTTAAGGTGCACAGCTAGGGCGTCAGCTTCTATCATCTCGACGGCACTCACCCCGTAACTTGGACCGTGCGCAACGAGTTGGACAGCACCGATGTTTGCGATGACCATCGTCTTTGAACAATAATCCCTAACTACTCTGAAGGTGCGTTCCAAATTTCTTTCCTCTATCGCTGCCCTCATGCTCCCTACCGATATTGGAACCATCATCTCCTCTGCGGCTTCTGCCAATGTCCTGTTTATTGCTTCGGCCTTCTCGGTTCCACCTGTCATGGAGCTTATGATCAGCGGTGATGAAGCCTCATGACCAAGGAGCCTGCTTGAGATGTCGATGTTTTCAAGATCGAGGTCTCCAAGTGCGCGATGCACCAGAACCACGTCTCCAAAACCTGCCGCAACCTGCCTCGCCTGTACATCTCTGTTCAAGCATATCCTAACGTGGTCGAGCTTCCTATTTGATGTCTTAGTATCAACTGCCTTAATGTTTTCAGATCCTATGGCTTCACGAAACCTTTTGACACTCCCACCCATAGATGATGTGGGATTCTTGTTCTTCGAGGTCTCATCGCCATTCATTGTAGTCAACCCTACCATCTCAACTCTGTTCCGACAGTTTGCTTGCCCCTCAATGCAGCAAGTAACCTTCCAGTCTTTCGACCATTAATAAGCAAGAGCTTTACCCCTATCCTAGCCAGGGGTCTTAGAGCTTCCAACTTGTGACGCATGCCGCCCGTAACGTCTACCGTTTCGCTTTTCCAAATCAAATTCTCGTAGCTTCTGTCCCCCATCCTTACGACGGGCAATACTCTCCCTCCACTCTCCAGCCCATCCCTGTCGATGCACATTATCACCTTATCAACGCCAATCTTTTGGGCAAGGGCTTCAGCAACCATGTCCCCTGAAACAACATTGTAGCCGGTTTCCTCATCACAGCACAGATCTCCCCTCATCACGGGAATCAGATCCATCTCCAGTGCCATGAGGATCGATTTCAGGAAGAGAGTTTTAATTTGAGCGTTTTTGGAAGTTGCTACAGCGAAAGTTGGGAAAACCACACCTGGCAAGCCTGAGTCGATCATAGCGCCTATGACGGAATTGGATAGATCATCCATCCCCTTGACAACTCTTGCCAAACCGATCCTGCTCGCAGATCTTGAAGGGGGCAAAAGGTGCAGATCATGCACGATGTGGTGGCCAAAGGAACCACCTCCGTGGATGACTATCAGCCTTCTCTTTCCACTGGCTGCGAGCTCACCGCAGAGCCTTTTGAGCGTCCTTTCGTCAACCGTAAGGGGCTTTTCCTTTCTAGTGATGACACTGCCACCAAGCTTGACTACCGTTACCTTTGACAACTCCTAACGCCCTCTCGTGAAATGCTAACAACCAAAGGAATACCTCCAGACTCCCTTATCTTCTGTGCAACAACGCCCTCATCTCCTGGGGAGCAGACAGCTACGATGCTTCCGCCTCCTCCGGCACCCGTCAACTTTGCTCCAAAGGCATGCGACGATATTGCAGAATTTACAAGCCTGTCCAAGGTATCTGTTGATACTCCCATTAAGCAAAGCACCGCATGATTTAGAAGCATCATCCTTCCTAGCTCTACAAGGTCAGAAGAAGCCAAAGCTGTACGCATCCTAGCAGTTACTTCGCTGAGAGCCCTAAGGCAGAGATCGAATCGGTCCTTTGAAGATTCTGCAAGCTCTGCAACCCTCTTCACCATATCGCCTGTCTTCCTGGAGATGCCTGAGAATCCGATGACCAGTTTCATCCCTTCTGGGAAATTTACTCTCTCGATTGGATGGCCTTTCCTAAAGGTCATCAATCCTCCATTAATGGCGACCTCTACATCTACTCCGCTTGGATTGAAGTGAACCCTTCTCTCGCCCTCGGCAGCCAATTCAGCAACATCTTCCAAACCTAGGCCAAGTTCCAACGCATTCGAGCATGCTGAAGCTACAGCAACGAAAACGGAGGCTGAAGATCCCAAACCTGATCCTGGTGGGATTTGGGAAGAAACACTGATCTTTAGGCCCTTCCTTTTTCCAGCCCTCTTCAGAACCGAGCCCGCAACTGAAGCGATTGGGAAAAGGCCGAAGTTGCTGGGCCTTGGCTCTAGGTCGAAAACTTGTCTTCCAAACCTGTCGGAAATGACCTCGATCTTCTCCCCCTGCACAACCTCGACCGATGCCTCAGATCTGAGGTCGATCGCAGCCACCAAGCACGGATTCCCATAGACGACAGCATGCTCTCCTGATAGAATCACTTTTCCAGGAGCTGAAGAACAGCTCATCAAGCCCGCCTCAACAGCTGCTGCAAATAGTACTTAGAGCTGATTAAGGTTTGGTTTTTCATGAGTATTTGTATGGACCTTAGAGGAATCTGCTCAATCCCCTTCGACGAGAGCTGGAGACTCGAAGGAAGAGACAGGTTCGGGCAGTTCTCCGTCCTTCGGTATTGTTCCCCTGATCCTCAGCATCTCCCTAGCTAGAAGGTAGAAGATCGTAGCTAGAGCGCGTCTGCCCTTGTTGTTTCCTGGTATTATGAGATCTACGTCACTGCAAGAGTTGTCGGTGTCGCAGATGCCGATAACAGGAACACCAACTATCGATGCCTCCGTTATGGCTTTGTAATCGACCTTTGGGTCGGAAACGAGAACAACTTCCGGTGATATATGCCCGGAGAAAACCGGGTTGGAGAACAAGCCTGGCGGGAAGCGGCCAATAACTGGAAAAGCTCCCACATACTCGCAAAACTTCTGAACAGGTACCTTACCATACTCTTTGCCAGAGACCGCCACTATTTTGCCCGGTTCAAAGCGTGACATGAAGAGGCTTGCGGTCCTTATCCGCTCATCGATCAACTGCAAGTTCAAAATGCTTAGGCCATCGGAGCGTATAGTTCTGATGAATGGCTTCATCTCCTTTATCCTAACCTTTGTGCCTATTTGGATTCCGGAAGCCAAGAGGTCGTCCCTTTGCATTAGATAATGGTGTTCAACCTCCTCGACTGGATATGATTCCACTTCGGCCTTGGATTCCGACTCTTCGATATCATCCTCTTGAACTTCATCAGAATCCTCTGCATCCTCGCCCAAAGATTCCACCCCTTGCTAACCGCTTGCCTCCGATGGACCTAGCTGCGCGGAAGATTCGATCAGCTCGTCTATGAAATCGACGTTTGTAATCAGCATCCTCCTGCAGCAGGGCCTTTTCAACCCCAAGGATGTCAAGACAGCGCTTGGGTCCTCCCCTGAGGAGACGCGCCTATTGTACTCCTCCCACTTGTCTCCAATCAGAGTTCCACAACTAAAGCAACGAACCGGAATGATCATCCCAATCCATCCGCCTCTTCTTGTAGCTCCAATTTTCCTAAAGCGAGCAATCTCACTTCCAAATCGGTTCAGCAGCCCAAGAGCTTTTGGGGCCTTAATAATGATTATGCTTTCCAAATTTCATGGGCGAGAGAAGGGCCAAGTACTTGCCTTCGACTGTTTTTATTACCTTGATGTGCTTAGAAAATGATGGGTCTAAGGAGAAAAGAATGAGGATGAGATATGGCTTGCTTTGCTCAGTAACAACAATTCATGCAAAGAACAGCAATGGATCGGAAACTCATAGGGGGAGAAGACAGAGGAGATGTCGTTAAAAATTGCCTCCGAACATTCGCGAAGGTTCGATGGTGTTCTGTGAAGCACATAATTGCCAATGGCAGACACAAGCTTTTAGTGGAAGATATTCGGGCGTTGTTTAAAGAAGAGGAGAACACAAAGTGAAACTTCTTGGACTTAACTCATCGTCCTGTAGATAAATCCGCGCTGGACCATCCAGTAAATGTGGAAACACTATCTGTTTACCAAGGACAAGTTCCTGGCAGAAAAGGCCTATCCAGTTATCAAGGTTCTACCCTCTTCGTACTCAATTTCATGATCTAGGACGATAAGGCATGTAGTCAGGTGGAAGATTGGCCTCCATTTCCCTAAGGACCTCGATAACCCTGTTTCTCATATTGGCTATAATTCCATTAAACTCCTTGACCACTTTTCTATGAAAATTTATTTTAAACGATTTCCCAAGTCTACGAACTCTTTCTTA
This sequence comes from uncultured Nitrososphaerota archaeon, assembly GCA_964631995.1. GTDB lineage: Archaea > Thermoproteota > EX4484-205 > EX4484-205 > DTQO01 > DTQO01. The sequence continues at coordinate 524 of CAZWAU010000276.1, read as the reverse complement.
TTTCCTTTGAGCCTTGACCCAATCCTCTTGACTTCCTCCTCCAGTAATTCCTAGCTCTTCATGAGCAATAGATTCATGGCTTCAGTGAGTAACCTAATTTTTCCTCAAGTTCGCTGACCCTGACATCAGTATTTGATATGGGAAGTCATTCTAACTGTAGTGAGTCCAAAAGCTTTGATTACTGGGGCTGGTCAATCATTATGAATATAGGGTTGCCTTCTCATTTCAAAAAATATAATTCCATAAGGTAACATTTTTATAACCATTTGGAATTAAAATGTAAATGATGTCGTGGGTCGGTGAAGCAAAGGAGCTTGCCAGAGCGCTCAAGATTGAATCCGAGTTGCTGCTGCACGAAGAGCTTCAAAAACAGACATTAAGGGCTATCTATTTGAATCCAAGGCTTAGAGAGATAACTCTTCATGGCGGCACCGCACTTAGGATGATGTACGGTTCTCCAAGGTTTTCCTTAGACTTGGACTTTACCGGGAAAACGCCATTGAATCTGCAGGATTTACCAAGAG
>CAZWAU010000275.1:0-6311 GCA_964631995.1 uncultured Nitrososphaerota archaeon | reverse complement strand
GGTCGACTTATGTAATACTTGGGGAAGCCCAAGGAGATGTGATAGAGGCAAAGAGAGGAATCTCGGCGACTGTCGTAAACGCCGATCCATTCCTTGGCCGAGACCTAGCTATTTTGAAGGTTGAGCTCTCGAATACGCCCTCCCTGTTGATAGGCGACTCAGACAAGGTAAAGACGGGCGACACAGTTTATGCTTTCGGCTATCCTGGCGTTGTTGCCTTTCACCCACAACTAAGTGTAAACACGCTTCTAGCACCATCAGTGACTCAGGGCATAGTAAGTGGTAAGAGGTTAACGCAGCAGGACATATCGGCTATTCAGCACAGCGCCTCAACTACTCATGGGAACAGTGGCGGACCATTGCTCGATGAGAATGGAAAGGTCATAGGTGTAAACAACATGGGCAGCATAACGGAACTGGGGCTTGAGGTTGCCGGCTTCAACTTCGCTGTAGCTTCGAACGTTCTGAGGGATTTCTTGAGGGAAAATGGAGTGGGGAATTCGGTTGGCGATACAACATCTCATTTCCAGAAGGGACTTGCATTCTACTATGCAAAGATGTATGCAAGCGCGAAGAAGGAGTTCGACATCGTGACAACATTGTTTCCCTACCAGTGGAGGGCTGCGCAGCTCTCCCAGGAGTGTCAAGCCTCCATCTCAAATGGCGAGAAGGCAAGCAGCTCCATAACAGCTTCAGTTTCTCCAGAGTCAGTCAAAGTTAAGAAAGAATCCGCAATGGTGAGCGGATACATACTGCATGCATCAGAAATGCCAATCGGTGTGAACTTTTCGTGGCCCACCTCGCAAGTAACGATCCAGTACACGAGGCCGGATGGTTCTACCATGAATCACGCAGTCCTTATTTCACCAGAGGGAGCTTTCACAGACACATTTGTGCCCGATGTGGCAGGGCAGTGGTCGATAAAAGTCTCGTGGCAAGGTGATGATGACCATGCTGGTGCAACGAGCGGTGCTCTATCACTAGCCGTGACAGAACCTACTGTTATTGAAATCATGACGGAAACGGGAATTATCTACTTGATACCAGTTGCTTTAGTTGCGGTGGTAGCGGTAATACTGATGAGGAGGAAAAGTAAAGCCGCAACTCCTTTGCCCCCTCCGCCACCGGGCTAAAAATCGAATACACAGATGCAAGAGATTTCTGTAACTACATCAAGGTGGGCATCATTATCGAAGGAAGATGTTATTTGATGGAACAGGCGGATAAGGACATTGAAAATACCAAAGACTTGAATTCGGATGATTAAAATTCTGAATGGATTCTGAAAAAGCATACTTTCCAGTCTTCAGCAGGTTCCTGATAGAAAAATGGAGGTAAGGAAGGCTATAATTTTTGGTTCTAATGTGAAAATAGAAATACTACAGGAAGAGATATTTGGATGACATTCAACGAATCGATGAGCGCCTAGTGCGTGATATGGAGCTTCGATTAAATGCATTTAACTAACTTCAAAGAGTTGGATTTCGAACTTTTCTAAATGAAAATATGTACTCATTAAAGGCCCATAGCAAAAATGAGGATTGGGGGCGTGACGATCGTCAGATAGTTCTTCGAAGAATGATTCCAATTCATGTTTTAATCATTGTGCAACTATTGACAGATTCCCGCTCTAGATTTGCCGTTACAAGTTAAGAGCTGCGTAGAGCCCGTGCAGATTGTCCTTTATGGACTGGATGAGAGGATGTCTTATTTTCTCAGGTGATTCAAGCTTCTCCAATCGCGCAACCCTGAAGTAGATAGGGGGGTGAGGATCAAACCCGAGCCACTCCTGTATCCTGTATGCTGGAATTCTCTCGAATTGCAACCTGCGATACCCGATCTTTTGTAAAGCCTCTGCCAGAATCTTCGGCTGCCCAATTTTAAGAGCCGCCTCGAGATCTGCTCTCGATTCCAAGAATTTTGCAATGAAATATACGAAGCCGAGGGCGAAGAAGAAGTAAATATACCCAAAGAAGAACAGGAATGGCCAAAATACGTATACTCTAAGCAAGTATTCGGCAGATGTAAGGCCGAAAAGGACGATCGGGTCCCTAGCCCTTAGGTGGCTGAACTCGTGCCCAACCACCCCAAGGATCTCATCTTCATCCAGCTGCGCAAGCAGTCCTGTTGTGATGAGCACAACCCCCCTTCTAGGGCTCGGTCCCGAGGCTGCAGCATTAGGCAAAATGGTATTTGCCACCACGATCTTCGGAACAGGAAGCCCAAATTTCGATGCAGCCTCCTTCACAATTCCATAGACATTGATCACCTTCACCGTCATGTCACTTGGCTCGCACTTGAAACCGTACCTTGACAGAACCTCCTGGGCCGTTTCGCAATCCAGTGGTTTTCCAGCTGAAAAAGTCTTCTCGTATATCTCCGCCTTTATCTTTGTCAGAACTCCAGGCCCGTACCTTCTGACGAAATCTCTGTAATCTTCGATTGAGAGCGGATAAGCGACCAAGTGGACATAAGGGTTCCTTTCGGTGACTTTCCAGTCCCCAGTCCTGGCGATAACCTTGTCTGAAAAAAGGACCATCAGGAACTGCAACGCCACGAGCGATGCTGGAGCATACGGCCCAAGAACCATGAACAGGAGAATGCTTGCAGCTATGAATGCGATGAAAAGCGGAAGCATGCTCTCTGAAAACATTTTATAAATTACGTTCCTGCTTCTCGTCGGAGCCCTTTCTGGTATAACCTCCTCCCCCTCAACCCAAGCGAAGTAGAGCGTCGTCCTCCTGATCCGTTCTTCGAACAGCTGTACCCCGATTATCAGATCCTCCTTGAGAAGGCGCAAAGCATCGTGTGGCAAAGTTGAATCGCTCGGAATCATCCTTACCTGTATCGGTTTCCCAGCCCTCATCTCGACATCAATGTACCACTTTCCTTCTGGTCCGAGGACTGTGAAGTAAAGTGATTTTCCACCATTTTCATCTCGTCTCACATTTGCAAAGCGCTCTCGATGAGGGAGTATGTACTGCTGCTCAAAGAATTTCAATAGTTCGTCGTAATTGGAAGGTGCAACTTCTGTATCGATTACGAAAAATGTTTCTGCACTGGACGACATAGGGCCTTCTATTCTCTTCTTCTTAAAAATACGTGCCTTTATTTAACCATTTGTTGATCCTGCTCATCGATGGTAACCAAATTACAGATTTGTATGAGTTGAAATCGATTTTACCAACTGAAGTACTAGAGCGGCGAAGCATCTGCAGCATCTTATCTTATCAGGCGCTTGCAAATGGATTTCCTTAGCTCTTTTTCCAACCTCGATCTAAGCCTGAAATTTGAGAAAAAGCTAAAAAGAATCGACTTAAGCTCGAAATGGTAGACGAGAAGAAGGAGAAGTTTGAATGATGATTGTTGATGCCCATTCACATTTGGGTTACGACTACGTTTTCGAGGAGAACTTCACCGCCGAGGAACTTAGGTCGAACATGGATGGAAATCAGATCGACGTAAGCATCGTGCAACCAGGTTCGGTCCTAGATCTGGATACGGTGATCGCCCAGCATGATGCGATAGCAGCCCTATCGAAAGAGATGAAGGGGCGGATCTATGGAATGGCAAATCCAAACCCCCACCTGAATGTGAGGGAATACCGAAAGGAGTTGGAGAGGTGCATTAAGGACTTGGGCTTCGTGGGTGTGAAATTGCACCCCCTTGCTCATGCCGTTAATGTCAACCAATCTGCAGGGAGGAAGGTGTTCCAAGTTGCTTCAGATTTGGGGATTCCAGTCATGGTCCATACCGGGAGCGGGATTCCTTGGAGCTTGCCATCCGCCTTGATACCTTTAGCAAGGGAGTTTCGAAATTTGAGCATAATTCTCGCACACTCTGGCGGCTCGATGTTTTCGAACGAAGCTATTATTGTTGCACAGCTCTGCCCCAACGTTTACTTGGAAACGAGCTGGATCCCAAGCATAACCTTGAGGACGTTCGTAAAGGTCCTTGGCGCAGACCGGATCATGTTCGGATCCGACCACGGATCGAACGCAGCAACAGAGCTCACGAAGTTCAGGACCGCGGGCCTGAGTGACAAAGAGCTCGAGTTGTGCCTTGGGAGGACAGCTGCCAACGTATTCAAGATCCCTTTTGTTTAGGTTCAACAGAGCCTATAGAAAGCGCGCTTTAATTAGCTATATCTCGAAATGTGAGCATGGAGGATCGATCGTTTACCCATCGTCCGCCTCATTTAAAGGCTCGAATGCCACCGCCCTGATCACGAAAGATTCCAAACCCTTCATGGGTGCTGGCCAAGCAAATAGGAAGAACCTCTTCTTAGTCAGCTTTTCCAAGTTTCCGATGCACTCGATTATGGGTATGTCCCTGCTGCAGAATGTCCTGTGCATCACCATCCCCAAGAACCTCTTTCGAACATCCTTCTCCCCCATGAACCTGGGCATGTCCTCTACCCCAACGGTCCTGTCAAAGGCGACCATCTTTATGGGAAGATCGGCCATGTAGCGCACGGCTTCATCTGAAACATACGGAGCCTTGCCACTGAACATGTCGCGGCCGCTGAGGCCAAATACCACAATATCCCCCTTCCTAACGCCTTCTCTTTTCAGAAATTCGGCAGAGATCGCTTCGCCATCTGGCAAATTGCTACATTTGATCAGGATCGCTTCGCCAAAGTAGCTCGTTAGCGGAATCTGCGACACATCCTTTCCAGCTCCCTCGCGGTTCTCGGCAGCATCTATCCAGTGGGCAGGTGCCTCGACATGGGTTCCAACATGGCTCTCCATCACGATTATGTGCATCCACTCACCGCCGACCTGTCCGGGTGGAAATGGGAACATGCGCGTAAAGTACCATCTCTGCTCTCCTGTCGGCCCAGCGCTTTCCCCTTGGGCAACTGTTTCTGATAGGTCGACCAGGCGGTACTCCTTTAGAACTTCATTCAGTTTCATCATGTTTCGCCCCCGCTCAGGGCGTAAATAGAACCTTTACAGAGTTCTCCAATTTCCTATCTGCCACCTCATATGCTCTCTCAACCTCCTCCAGCTGAAACTTGTGGCTGACAAGCGCCCTGCAATCGACTTCCCCTCTAGATGCCAACCTTATCGCCATTTCCCAATCGTTTGCGGAGTACGATCTCGAGGACTCGACCGTAACTTCCTTCAAAAGCTGCCTCATCCAAAATGTAGGTGGCTCAGTGACGAAACGCTCGACCGAGAGGCCGGCAATTAGGATTCTACCACCCGCCCGAACGAGGTCGATGGTCTGAAGTATCGTACTAGACAATCCGACAGCCTCGATCACGATGTCTGCACCATCTCCACCAGTTACTTTTTCGACAAGCTGAAGGAGGTCCTCTTTCCTCGGATTGACCACCAGGTCCACTCCAAGCCTCTTCGCCAGCTCCAGCCTGTAGTCTAGAACATCCGTCATCATTATGTGGCTTGCCCCTGCCCTCCTTGCAACTTGCGCGATCTGCAACGCTATCGGCCCAGCGCCTATGATGACAACTGTATCTCCAGGCGATATGCAAGCCCTCCTGACAACATGCACCCCAACGGCTGTTGGTTCGAGAACTGCTGCTTCCTCGTAGGAGAATTTTTCAGGAACTCTGTAAACACGCCACTCAGGCACTACCATCATTTCAGCAAACGCCCCATCTGCATGCACACCCAGGAATTTGAGCTTCTTGCATATGTTGTGCCTTCCGGCCTTGCAGTTGTGGCATTCGCCACATGAAAGGATCGGCTCAACGACAACCCTTTCCCCCGCCCTAAACCTCGATACTTGGCCTCCAACCTCTGCAACCTCTCCTGAGACCTCATGGCCCGGGATCCTTGGTGGAACAACATCTGGGCGATTTCCACGGGCCATCTCCAGGTCGCTTCCGCAGATCCCAGCAGCCCTGACCCTTACGAGCACTTCCCTTGGTCCAACTGAGGGCTTTGGTACATCTTTCACAGTAAGCCTTCCAGGACCCTCGTAAACTATGGCTTTCAATAGCATCTCCCTGCACTAATGTTTGACCATCTTGGCAAGGGCTGAGATTCCTGGATGTGGCTCGTCTCGATCGACGACAACATCCAAGACCGTTGGTTCATCCGATTCTATGGCTCTCCTAACAGCAGGCTTGATTTCGCTTGGCTTTTCGCATCTTTCGCCTCGAACGCCGCACGATTCAGCAAACTTCACGAAGTCCATGTTATCTGTATCAAGTTTGACATACTCCTGAAGCTTGCGCCCTGGCATCACCATCTGTCTGTGCCTTATGGCTCCGAGAGCGCCATCGTTCAAGATGAACCAGATGACGGGCACGCCATATGTGTCCGCTGTCTTCACATCTTGGC
>CAZWAU010000274.1:0-4071 GCA_964631995.1 uncultured Nitrososphaerota archaeon | reverse complement strand
CTGCAGATTATCCTGTAGACGGTGCGCTGGCCTATAAACGTGCCCTGTCTTGCAAGCCATGCTTTTATCTTGTCTGGCCCCCACCAGAACAGCAATCTTAGCACTATGATCTCTAGCACTGTTAACCTGCTCGTCCTCTTTACGTATGCTTTGGTCTTCTGGATAGGTCCTCTAAAGTTCTGCCTTGCTTTGCCCAGGTAATCCACCTCTGGCACGTGCTTCTTGGTACTTGAGAATGGCTTGCTATCTCATCTAAGCTCCAGCCCTGAGCATGCTTCCTAACAACCCACTCGCGAAGCTTGACCTTGTCTCTATTCAATTCATGTTCCTTCTGAACTCCTTCGAGCTTCTATCAGCAGTCTCATATGTACTGGCATAGGTCATGTCAAACTTTCAGTTCAATTGCTATTAATTACTCCAGCCTCTTGATTATGTGATACCCGAACTTCGTCTTCACAACTGGCGAGATCTCGCCCTTCTGGAGAGCGAAAGCAGCTGTTTCGAATTCCCTTACCATCTTCCCCCTTCCGAATATTCCTAGGTCTCCGCCGCGCTTTCCAGAGGGACAAATTGAGACCTCGCGCGCTACGTTTGCGAATTTTTCACCTTTCTTAAGGCGGTCCAAAGCTGCTCTCGCCTCCTGCTCTGTCTTAACGAGAATGTGGGCGCAATGGATCTTGTCTACCATGGACGGTCCGCCGATGATCAAATTTATAACACTTCTTCAATTCCATGCCTTGCCCAAAACGGATACCGTGCCATGGCACGTTTGCTCTGCTTCCTCAGTGGATCTCCCCAGATGCATCTTGCCAAAGCATGTCCAACTCGACCTGGATTAAGCTGAAAGCACTGGTTGAACAAAGCAAGGAAAATAAAATCAGCCCTTCAAGTATTCCATGTGACATTAAGGACTACGGAGCAGCAAACCCACGATTTTTACTCTATGATGATAAGAAGCCCCCATCAACGGGTATCAGAGTACCATTTACATATGTTGCCAGATCGCTTGCAAGAACCAGAGCCATCAGGGCGACTTCATCTGGATTGCCGAACCTGCCGATAGGCAACCTTGTTTTAAACTCAACTCCAGATTTCACGATGCCGAGATCGAATTTCAGGATGCCCTTTGCAACATTCTTCGTCCCAGGTGTCACTATTCCACCAGGAACTATGGCATTTACCCTGAAGGCATTTCCATGTTCCTTTGCGAGGGCCCTTGTCATCGCTATAACGCCCGCCTTTGTAACGCTATAGTGCACAAGATCCCTTTTGAAGGGCAAAATCGCCTCGATGGAACCGATATTTATTATGACTCCTCCCTTTCGTGAACGTCTCTTGACCATTTGCTGGCACATCCAGAACACGGAATTGAGGTTTATCTCCGTAACCTCCCGAAGGAACTCCTCGTCCACGTCCGAAAACCTCTTTAGAGGATAGACGGCAGCGTTGTTGACCAATATGTCCGGTTCCCTATTGATCAATTTTTCCCACAAACAATCTATCTGCTTCTTCACAGATATGTCGATTCTGTGAATGTTTATGTCAACCTTAAAGCGCGCTAAATTGGCTTTAACAACCTTCAAGCCATCTTCGTTGACATCCACCAAATCCAGGTCTGCACCAGCTTCCGCGAACCTGTATGCTATCGCCTTACCGATTCCTGCTGCGGAGCCCGTGATAAGAGCCCTTTTGTCCTTTAACGACAAGAGCTCCGGTATTGACTTCAATGTTCTGCTTCCGCTCGCGAACAGATATCCACACCTCAATCCTCATCGTTTTATTTTGGGGACGATTAACTGTTTCACTTCTCTGGTATTAGATCGAAGTTCGCCTTTTATAAATCTTCGATCATACATCTGCAACAGGTGCCCAGCAAAGAATACCCACGCTAACTTACCTCGTACTCAGATTCCATGCCTTCATACTCTTAAAATCTAGGAACTGTTGTGAAAAACTCCTCAAGAGGTCTTTGAAGCACCGACCCTTTCTTAATCGATTTCAGCAGAAGCACCCTTCTCTCTTCGCTTACCAATGTACCATCCACATAATATCTGTTGATCGATTCCTCCTTGACCGAACCAGCCTCGGAGGAGATCCAATATAGTTCTTCCATAATGACCTTCATGTCGGCGCCTTCGATTGCAAGGTGATCTATTCCGGTGAACTTCACTCTGGCACAGAAATACCTTCTATTATCTCCTGCAAGAATATCCTCAAACCCTTCCACCACTTCCTGCGCGGAGATCTTGCCTTTGTACTGCTTTCCACTCCAATCAAGGATATAGCTGCTCTCATACGTCCATCTCTTCCCTTTCGTCAGAGGAAATGGCAATTCTGGAATTGGTGTATCGTATAAGCACTCCATGCCATCCGACTCCCAACTTAATAGTCCGCCATCCTTATCGAAGTAGTAGTGCGTAGTCTGGTTTGGACGTTCAACTCTAATCTCTACATCGCTTACCTTGAACCACCTTACGGGGCTCTCATTCCCATCGATCTGCTCCGTGTAGTTCTTTTCTGTTCCAACAGGAATATCAGGCCTAACCACTTCTTCCTCGATTCCACCTTCTTCCGTCTTTTTCGAATCAGTTAGTTCCACTCCAGTTATGACCGAAACCAAGTTCAGTATCAACCTTTCGTTGTCTTCTACGTAACAGAAGGGCTCCTCAAGGAAAGTTTGGTCGCCAAATGCAACCACTGTACCCTTGCCTCTATTCGCCAGAGCTATGACCGTGTAGTTGCCCGGCCTCTCGGCCGCTGATGAATAGGTGTTGTTTGCTGCCCAGGCCACACCCTTATTTAAAGAGTATATGTGAGCTGCTGTGAAGAAGACCAGGCTTTCCAAGTTTTGCGTTACGGGGCTGTTCGCAAATGCTCTCACATACACATTTCTGTAAAATCCGTAATTTTCCAGTTCGTTGTACAGGTATCCTTTGGCGAATGAAAGGCCAAACCCAGTTGAAAGGGAATTGATGGGTCCGAAGAGTTCAGGTATTTCCACATATTCGTAGGCTGGATCGTAAAATAGCAAGAGAGTTCCACCATCACTTACAAATTGCTCGATCCTGTCGGACTCTTCCATTGAGTAAGGAGTGGTTGGCGAAGCTACTATGAGGCAGGAGGCATCGTGCAATGATAGGTCCAGCTCCCTCCAATATTGAATGAACCTCACAGTTGTGTTTCTCATCGCAAGCTCCGCTATCAGTATGTCCAGCTGCCAGGCCGAGACCCTATTTCCATGGGAGTTGTCAACGAGCACTGTCCTTTTTTCATTCCCACCAAACACTTTAGCATCTTGGTTCGATCCAAGCTCTTCATCAATGGATGTGCTTTGCCTGAATGCCAGGGGCTGGAGGTAGAGATATAATATCGAAGGAGGTGGGCGGATCTTGCTTAGAGCCTCCAGAGTCAGACTTCGCCATTCCAACATCGAAGTTTGATTAGCATAGCTTCCGAGTACATAAGAACCACTGAACACGCTGTTCAGGTCGACTACATCGTACTTTCTTATTCCTGCTTTCTCAGCGACCATCTTGATGGCTTTCTGGAGAGAACCTATCTCATCCGCCAGCCCGACCTCTACTGCCTCGCTTCCAATGTAAAGCAGACCTTTCCTGAGCTGCAGGGAAGTTAGCCTAAGGCGGTCACCCCTTCCTGTTTCTACAACAGATACGAAGTTATCCAAAGCTGCACTGAGGTTAAAGGGGAAAAGGAGTGGGGAAAGTCCTGAAACTTTATAGGGTCCTGTTTCCAAAACAGCCTCTGAAGGTATCAGGGTCAGTGGGGTCGTACCTATGACTCCAACGTTCCCCACAAAGGTCGTTGGCTCTGTGTAAATATAGTCAGCAGCAACCGCAATGTAATAACCACCAGAAGCCGCAAATGTTATGGAGGCGACAACGGGCTTAACCTTCTTTAACTCCAAAAGATCCAAGTATATCTGCTCAACCAGATCGACATATCCACCTGGGGAATCGATTCTCAAAACTACGCCCCTTATGCTGTCGTTGACGATGGCGTGGTTTATGATCGCTGTACAGCGCTCAACATCTTCCGGGTATATGATCGCTC
>CAZWAU010000273.1:0-4553 GCA_964631995.1 uncultured Nitrososphaerota archaeon | reverse complement strand
GATGGCTCTCTATCCCAGGGAGATAGTGGACGCAGCCATAAAGAACAGGAGGAACATCGGCTACATGGCAAGCGTTGGAGGTGGAACCTGCATTCTCGACAGAATTTCGAAGATCCCCTATCCAATAAACACAGTCGTTGGAGTTCTGAACACAACCTCCCACTTCATACTGAAGAGAATGCTTCTCGGCGAGACCTATGAAGCTGCCTTGCATGAGGCACAGAGTGCAGGATTGGCCGAGCCGAATCCTGATTTCGATGTTAAGGGAAGGGATGGTGCTCACAAGATAGCGATCGTCGCGCAAAGGGCCTGGAACACAGCCATTACACATGAGCAGGTGTGCACCGAGCCCATCGACACGATCACGCCAGTTGACATCCAGCTCGCTAGCGCCCTCATCTTCAGAGATGAGTATGGGAACAAGCATCCGCACGTCATAATGCCCATCCAGATTGCGCAGCTACAATCTGGAAGATTGGCGCTTGGGTGCTTTCCTTCCCTGGTCCCTGGAAACCACGCCCTAACGACGATAGGCGAAAAGGAGAATGCAGTTTACATCTACCACGATGGAAGGAAGGAACCTGTTGAGGTAAGGGGACCGGGTGCTGGAGAACCGACGGCAGATGCCATGATAAGCGACATAGTTGAGATTGCGAAGAAGGATGCTGCAGGGATTGTAGATCCGCCAACCTTGAGCAGGCGCATCGAGGTTCTCGATCCCGGGGAGATCGAATCGGAATTCTACATCAGGCTCTACACACAGAACGTGCCTGGGGCGATGCACAAAATAAGTGGAGTCTTGGCGAAATACATGATCAACATGCAGATGTTCTACCAGCCGATGTTGACGATGAGGGGAATGAGATCGCCCATAGCCATAATCGTAGACAAGGAAAAGGGAAGCACAGTCCAAAGGGCTCTGAAGGAGATGGAGGAGCTGGGATATGTTGAGGACACGCTGCTATTGAGGCTCTTTCACTGAAAGAGGTTAATCTTATAGGGCAAAGCAAGAAGCTCGTTGCAAGCATGAGAATCGGATTCATAGGTTGTGGAGGAATCGCTGGAGCACACATCTCTAGACTTTCCAAGATGGAGGATGTCGATTTTGTTGCTTTCTGCGATGTCGTAAAGGAAAAAGCACAGGCATTCTCTTCGAAGCTAGGAGGTTCTGTTTACGAGGACTTCCACGACATGATCAGGGCTGAGAGCCTCGACGTTGTTTATATCTGCCTCCCACCATTCGCCCACTCCGATGAAGTACAGGTCTCGGCTGAGAGGGGCATCAATATCTTCATAGAGAAGCCGATCGCCCTTTCCTTGAAATTGGCGGACGAGATGGTTCGAGCTGTCAGGAAGGCGGGTGTCAGAAGCCAGGTCGGATACCTTCTTCGCTTCGGCGCCGGTGTTGAGAGGGCAAAGGAGCTGATCTCGTCAGGGAAGGCGGGCGACATATCGGTCGTTCAAGGAAAGTACTTCTGCAACTTCATAGGAGGTGCTTGGTGGAGGGACAGGGAAAAAAGTGGAGGGCAGTTGGTTGAGCAATCAACGCACCTTTATGATGCGGTGCGCTACCTTTGCGGGGATGTAGAGAGGATTTATGCAGAGATGGCGAGGCGTTATTGGGTCGACGCTCCGGGCATGACTTCTGAGGACACGAGCTCAGCTGTGCTTCGTTTCAGGACTGGCGCAGTTGGTTCGCTTACAGCCACGACCGGTGCTTACGCTGGCGACAGGTGGGTAACCAGCTGGACCATAGCTGCTAAAAATTTCACGTTCGATTTCGAAAACGCCAACTCTTTGACGATCTACTCTACAAGCAAGCCACCAACTGTTGAAACCATTTCAGATCCGGAAAGGGACATGTTCGCCCTTGAATCCAGGGACCTGTTCGATTCGATCAAATCTGGGAAGGAAACGCGCACCCCAATCGAGGAGGGCATGAAGACGCTGGAGCTGACCCTTGCAGCGGTCAAGTCTGCCGAAAAGCACAGGGCTGTCGATCTTCCCCTTCCAAGAAGATAGCGCTGAATGATTTCATCTGCCAAAGAATTCCATCTCTTTTGTTAATCACTCCCACTCTATCGTTGCCGGAGGCTTGTGCGTTATATCATAAACTACCCTCGTGACTTCAGGAATCTCGTTTACGATCCTTGAGGAGATCTTTTCGAGCACGCCATACGGTATATTTGCAAAGTTTGCCGTCATTCCATCTGAGCTCTGCACAGCCCTCACAGCAACCGTGTAACCGTATGCCCTTGAGTCTCCCTTAACGCCCGTGCTCATCGAGTTGGTCAAAATTGCGAAATATTGCCAGAGCTTATTGCCTTGAAGCTTTCCAAGCTCCTCCTCCACTATGCTGTTAGCCCTCCTTACTATCTCAACCTTCTCTTCAGTCACTTCCCCAACTATTCTGACTGCCAGCCCGGGGCCCGGGAAAGGCTGCCTTAGTGCTATCTCCTTCGGCAAACCTAGAGTCTCCGCAACCCCCCTCACCTCATCCTTGTATAGTTCCCTGAGAGGTTCAACTATGGCCTTGAACTTGACTTTTGCTGGAAGGCCCCCAACATTGTGGTGCGTCTTTATCTTCTCCGAGTGCCTTTTGATTCCTGACTCTATCCTGTCCGGATATATCGTCCCCTGAATGAGGAAATCGGCTCCAACCTTCCTCGCTTCCTCCTCGAAGATCTTGATGAACTCCTCCCCTATCAGCTTCCTTTTCCTCTCCGGATCATCGACTCCAGATATTTTGCGCATGAATCTCTTTCTGGCCCTAACTGTGGTAACTTTGACGCCCATATTTCGGAAAGTTTTTTCTATGAATTCTGGCTCACCCTTTCTCATGAAACCATGATCGACGAAAATGGCTGTGAGGTTTTTCCCGATCGCCCTCGCTGCGAGAACGGCTGCCGTGCTCGAATCAACTCCTCCACTGAGAGCTATTATGGCCCTTCCCTTGCCAACAGATTCTCTTACCTCCTTGACAGCCCTTCCAACATAGTCTGCAGATGTCCAGCTCTTCGAGCATTTGCAAACTTTGAAAACGAAGTTACCAAGCATCTCAATTCCACTTTCAGTGTGGCTAACCTCTGGGTGCCACTGTAATCCATAGATAGGCTTGCTCCTGTGCTTCATCGCTGCAACTGGGCAGCTCTTGGTCCTGGCTAGTACCTCGTATTCTTTCGGCATCTCGACCACAGAATCGCTGTGGCTCATCCAAACCCTTTCCTTAGGACCAAGGCCATCGAGCACACCTTCAGGTTCTACAACATCCGCTTCGACAACGCCATACTCACGGCCTGGGACTTTGAGCACCTTTCCTCCAGCAATTTGGGCGATGAGCTGGTGCCCGTAGCATATTCCCAAAATTGGTATTGCCCCTCCAAGGAGCTTCCTATCGATCTTTGGCGCATCTTTTTCATACACGCTCTTTGGTCCACCCGACAAAACGATCCCCTTAACCTCCATCCCCCCTACGCGTTTCCCTAGTTTGGTGCATCCATCGAAAATCTCTGTATAAACTCCAAGCTCCCTGATCCTCCTCGCTATGAGGTGGCAGTACTGGCCACCGAAGTCAAGGATCGCGATCACCTCGCCCTTCTTCAATTTTTAATACTCCTTGAATGCCTGCGCCTCAACTTTCAACTTAAATATGTCTGCATAGCTTGGGCTCATCAACTTTCTTGGACCATTTCAGATTAAATAAGCAAGGTCCCCGAAATTTTAGCGGTCCAATACCAGCTCTCTTTAGAAAATCGATGAACAGCTCTAGGCCGAAGTTTTTGTGCATCTGCCGACAGAGTTAAATCCGCTCAGCTGAATCGGATATTCCGGGGAAAAATGGCTGAAAAGTTTTCCTTTCACGTCGTATCCGAGACCCACTGGGACAGGGAATGGTACGCTACTTTTCAGATGTTCAGGAGCAGGTTGGTCAGAACGATCGACCATCTACTCAAGATTTTGGAAGATGACCCGGAGTTCAAGTACTTCACGCTCGACGGCCAGACCGTAATCCTCGAGGACTACCTCGAAGCAAAACCGGATGCAAGAGACCATTTGGAGCGCTACATCCAGGAAGGCCGAATCCTCGTGGGTCCTTGGTATGTCCTGCCGGACGAGTTCCTGGAGGGTGCCGAGGCTATGGTCAGGAACTTGATGTTGGGCCACAAGATAGCATCAAAATTTGGTGCTGTGATGAAGGTCGGGTACATTCCGGACACATTCGGCCACATTCGCCAGCTTCCGCAAATACTACGTGGTTTCGGGATAGACAACGCCGTAATTTGGAGGGGTGTTGGGGAGGAGATCGAGAAGACCGAGTTCAATTGGCTCTCTCCTGACGGAAGCTCTGTTTTGGCGATATACCTTCCGGATGGTTACTGCAACGCTGCAAATCTTCCTCTTGATCCTGACGATTTGGCTGAAAGAGCTGAGATGTTGGGCAAGAGGCTCAGGCCTATGGCTACAACCAGGAATGTCCTTCTTATGAACGGCTGCGACCACCTGGAGGCGCAAGTTGGCCTTCCTTCCGCGATGAGGGAAGCGAACAGGAAGCT
>CAZWAU010000272.1:0-8542 GCA_964631995.1 uncultured Nitrososphaerota archaeon | reverse complement strand
TTTCCTCGCTGTTTCCAGTATGAAGATTCTGTTTTTCAAATCTAGGTGCGAAGTGGGCTCATCCATCAACAGGATCTTTGGCTGCTGAGCCAGGAACCTTGCGATAAGAGTTAGCTGCCTCTCACCTCCGCTTATCTCTGTGTATGGTCGGTTCTTCAGGTGGGAGATGCCCACAAGCTCGAGTGCTTCTTCAGCTATCTTGATATCTTTCTCTGATGGAAGGGAAAACCAGCCTAGGTGGGGTGCTCTACCCATGAGGACAACTTCCAGCACTGTGTAGGGAAAAGTTGGATCGTGCTCCTGAGCAATGTAACCAATGTTCTTCGCTATGTCTATAGTTTTCAACGAATGGATATCTTTGCCGTTGAGTAGGATTTCCCCTTCCTTCAAATCCAGCATGCCGCATAGGCACTTGACAAGCGTCGTTTTTCCGCATCCATTTGGCCCCAATATGCTCAATAGGTCACCCTCTCTAACTGAGAAAGTAAGTCCCTCAAAGACATATTCGTTGCCTTTGTAGGCAAATGTTGCGTCCTTTACATCCAGCCTCATCTCCACCCAAACATCCTTTTCCTCATCAAGTATGCGAAGAATGGTGCCCCAACAATTGCCGTTAGTATTCCCAAGGGGATCTCGGAGACTGTGAGCGTCCTTGCTATGTCATCTACAATCATGAGGTAGGATGAGCCTATAGCGATCGAGGCAGGCAGAAGGACCTTGTGATCTGGACCGACGAGCATCCTGCCAATGTGAGGGATAACGAGACCGACCCATCCTACTATGCCACTAACGGAGACAGCGGCGGCCGTCATGAGGGTACTGCAAGCGACTATGGTGAGCTTCAACCTCTCAACGTTTACTCCCAGAGCTTGGGCCTCTTCCTCCCCCATGGAGAGGATGTTTATCCTCCACCTGATGAGCATCAGTACCGTTGCTCCGAGAATTATAGGAGGCAGCATCCAAATAACGTCACTGATAGATATCATGGATAAACTCCCCATGAGCCAGAAAGCTATCGAGGGCAACCTCTCATAAGGATCTGCGACATATTTTACGAGGGAGGTCAAGGCTGAAAAAAGGGCTCCTATGATAATTCCGGCAAGTACAAGCGTGAGGGTCGATGGTGACTTGTAAGTTCTACTTATTAGGTAAGCCAAGCCCACAGCGATTATACCGAATGCAAATGCTGAAACTTGGGTTAGAACTGGCTCTCCTGATAGAAGTATTGCGATCGCTGCCCCGAATCCTGCGCCCGATGTAACACCCAGAATTTGAGCAGATACGAGAGGGTTCCTGAAGAGCCCTTGGAAGGATGCACCCGATAGAGCAAGACTAGCTCACAGCTACTCCAACTCCAACAGCACATCCACATGTTCCAAGGAAGCCGCAGGCCCCAGCAGGAACCATATGCCCTTTGAATAGTGCCTCCTTCACATCCTCATCGTCGAAACGATATCCATTGTTTCTTAAAGTTGCTATCAAGATGCCAAGTATTATGGCGTGATGCCACGGCCCATTTGCTGGCATTTTTTCCGTGACATCCCACATTCCCCTTAAATCCTTCATGGTGTTTTCAAACATGATGACCGGGTCTTTTTCGGTTCTACCAAGAACAATGCTATAAATTGTTGGCATGAACTTCTCGTACAGGCCGGACCTAGGTTGCGCCTTCAGCCTGGCAGACTCTTCCCTGTATACAGAGTATCTATTGCATTTCTTCAGCCTCTCGAAGTCGCTATCCTCATTGCTAGAATATGCGTTCATTTTCTTCCCATTTATCTATCAGTAAACTTACCACCTTCATTTCTTATTCAATCTGAAGATAACCACCTTTTCCTGGCAAGGCTCGTGCACGAACTTTTCCCTGTTATCCAAGACAAAATAGTATGTTCCTCCATAATCCGTCGTGAAGGTGAAGTTGTATCTACCAACACTCATAGCAGAGACATAAGCGCTGTAGCTTCTATCATTCAGCCAGTTCTTCATGTTTGTCTCATTCAGGATAAAGAAATTGATGCACATCCCGCTCGCTTCCTTGAAGCTGCCCTCAAAAGTTTCGTTTAATGGAAGGTCGACTTTGAAAAAGAATGTAGTTTCCGTTCCTATCTTGAAGATCTCAGAGATCGGAATGGTTAGCGATTGCATTTCAGGAATTTTCTTCTCCTCCACGGGAGTAATCGTATTATGGCCTCCGCCACCAGTTCCAGACATAAACAGGAAAGCAACTATGGCAAACGTTCCTGCGCAAAGAATTAAGATGGCCAACCAATTTCTAAAAGTCAAACCTCAATCCCCATTATCAATCTTCCTTGATGAGAGGGTATCCTGAGCAGGACCAATCCAAAATTCCACCGTCCATTTGGTAGACAGTGAAGCCAGCTTCTTGTAGGATCCCGGCGCCCAGAATGCTATTCGTACCAGATCCGCAGTAAATTATCACACTTCTATTGATATCTAGCTCATTTATTCTCTGCTCTAGTGTAGTTAAAGGTATGTTGATAGCTCCTTCAATGTGGCCAGCCTTGTAATCATCCAGCTCCCTAACGTCGACAACTTGAATCGAAGGATCTGACTCCATGAGTTGCTTTGCCATCGTGACCGAAATGTTATGGAACTTTGGTGTATAGATGGCCGTGATAGTCTCCGAAGAGGCATTTCTAACAATTACGGTTTTCTCTTGAGGCGTCACAAATCCTCGCACGTCCCCAAAACTAACTATATACGATCCTGTTTCAAGGGTTAAGCAAATTTCCCCCTCACCGACCTTCGTTCCGTTCAAATATATCTCTCCAAGGTGGAGAGCTATCAAGCCAGCAGTTACTGCGCTATACATCTTGAAAGGAGTCACATTATCGACAATCAATACTCCAGTTTGCCTCGTGTATGTTCCAACAACGACAGAGCCTTCATGAGCCAGCTCCACCTCCATTGGTTTTGGGCTGTTGTAGTCGGGAAGTTCACCAAAGCTTACTATATGAAGCCCCAATGGCAACGTAACTTCAGCTGTTCCTTTACCAACCAGTTTCCCATCGACATAAATTTCTCCTTCTACAGGCTCAGTTGCAATCCTCAGACTAGCAGACCTAGGTATCAAAAAGTAGAAGACTGCAATAATGAGCGAGATGACCGATGCGATCGCTACTATCTTAGATGTGTGCATCTATGGACACCCTTACTCATCCTCGAATTGATTTCTGAGCTCACTTGTTTCACTTTCGTATAGCTTGCCATCTCTCATGAAGAGCAATCGATCTGAGTAACTTCTGACATATCCAGCATGCGTGACCACAACGACTGTCTTTCCTCTTTCCTTGTTGGCTTTCCTTATTATCTCCATTATCTCTCTGCCTGTCCTAGTGTCCAGGACTCCTGTTGGCTCATCCATTAGCAGAATCTTTGGCTCGTTGGCAAAAGCCCTCGCAATGGCAATTCTCTGCTGCTCTCCGCCGCTGAGCTCGGCTGGAAGGTGATCCATTCGCTTCCCAAGCCCAACGAGCTCCAAAAGTTCTCTAGCCCTGTCGTACCGCTTTTTCTTGGGCATACCAGTTGGTGCAAGTGCTACTTCGACATTCTCGATTGCTGAAAGAGTTGGGATCAGGTTATACTGCTGGAAGACGAAACCAACTTTCTGCCTCCTTAGTGCGACGAGCTCCTTCTCGTTCAGCTTCGATATGTCTGAATTGTCCAGAATTACCTTTCCAGATGTGGGCCTGTCAAGGGCCCCTAGCATATTCAGGAAAGTGGTCTTTCCACTCCCAGAGGGCCCTAGAACTGTTACGAACTCGCCCTCACTAACCTTCAGGCTTACGTTATCTAGTGCCTTGATGACCTCTACTCCCTTACGATAGTAGACCTTGGAAACATTCAACATTTCGATGAGATAGTTAGCTTTCATTTTAAAGTCTCCTAGAGCGCTCTTAGCGCTTCTGCTGGAGCAAGCCTGGCAGCCTTCCATGCTGGATAGATTCCTGCCACAACACCACTCAATACGGCGATGATTATTCCAATGATGAGGAGGAGGGGATCGATGTTGACAAACTGCAGAGCCCCCCCTAACTCCCCTCCAGTGTTTGATAGCACATATAGAGAAGCTGCATATCCGGCAATACACCCTATGAGACCTCCAATAAGCCCTTGAAGCGATGACTCTATCATTATCTGATTCATAACGTCTTTGTTGCTCCACCCAATGGCCTTCAGAAGTCCTATCTCCCTCGTGCGTTCCACTACAGCACCAAGTTGAGATTTGATACCGAAAAGTATTGCAACTGCAGCTAGGGCTATGGAGATGTTCCAAGCGGTCTGCTCTCCCATGTTGATTACGCCCGTGGTTACCTTTGCTATGTCCGAGGCAGTGATTACGGTAGATTTAGGCCAGGACCTAGTTATTGCTTCAGATATCAATGGTACCTTCCTTGGATCATCGACTCGGATCATGGCTACGTTGATCTGCCCTGGTGCTGCGATCGTATCCTGGACATCGGGAAGGTTTGCGTATATGGTTGCCTGTATTATGCTCATAGTCTTTGCTTTGACTATTCCCACCACTTCGAAGTCTTTCTGGTATGTGACGGTCGATCCAACCTTTAGACCATATTGTGCTGCATACTCACTGTCTACGAGCGCTACTCCCCGGTCGTTTGCAGTTAGGTAGCGCCCTTCGATTACATCGCTTGGCAGCACCACATTTGTAGCGGTTTCCGTTGGATCTATTCCACAGAGTGTTACGGCACGCAGTCGATGCATTAGTACTGGAACTACTATCTTTACACCCGGAACCTCTGAGAGATCTTTGAGGAGAGACATATCGAATGGGTAGGTGAAAAGGTGCATGGCGAGGTAGCATCCTGCTCCTGGTGCAGGAGAGATAGGTGCTGAATAGATGAATATCATATCAGCTCCCATAGACCTCAATGGCCCTGCAGTACATGCTTCCCAGCCACGAGCTGCCATTACCAATGTTACAAGCGCGGCGATTCCGATGGCGAAGCCAGAAACGTTGCTGAATGTGCGCGACTTTCTCCTTCCAATCTCTTTTAGGGCGTAAGAGTATGGTATCATTGCTTCCTTCTTCCTTTTAATAACAAGGCAATTGTTGCCGCAACGAAGATTATCGTCGTTCCCAAGAAACAGTATTGGAGCATCGTTGACTGAGAGAGCTTACTTCTGAGGTCTTCATTCGAAGCGGTCAGAGCCTGGTTCATAGCTTTTAGGTTGTCGTTCTCTATTCTAAGTGCTTCTACTTGAAGCTCCATCCCCTTGAGCCTCTGGAACTCCGCCAGAGCCGGGGTTGCATAGTAGTTCACGCACGCCTCTGCATCAAATGGCTCCCTTTCGTAGGTGAATATCCTCGTTACGAAGAGCCTGCTATCTGGCAATGTCTTGAATGCGTCCTTGACCTTCTTCATGTCCGCCTTGTATTTTGCTGTCTCTTCCTTGGTCGGGGTTTCGCCAGCAGCCAGTTTCGTCCTGTAGGCATTGGCCATCTCGTGGTAACCTTCTGGAAATACCGTTTCGTTCACCCTGATCTCGATCGCCTGCCCCGTAGATATTCTGACAAAGGTGAAGACCCAGTTTGCCGACGTCTGAACGATGCCGCTCGTGCCAGCAGGTGCTTTTACGTATAGTTCCCAACGTGACTTAGCCCTAGTAATGAACTCGATTGCATCGGCAGCGCCTCTTGTCGGATGAGCAGTTATTACGCGTATGTCCGCCCTTGAAGGTATCTCGTTGGGCCAAAGTTCAGCTATCGCGAGCTTGCTGGCCCTGAATACGCAGTACAGGATTGGACTATCCCCTATACCAAAGTACTGGACCATGGCATCGAATGTCAGGTTATTCAGGACGCGTTCCTTCGTGGTCGTACTTTCATCCCACACCTGAATTATACCAAGATCTTGGCCATCGCTCCCCAAAGGAAGATCTACCGTATTGCTGGCAAATAAAACAAATGTCAATATGCTGATTAAAAGCAGCCCTTTATGGAAGTTGTTATATCTTGCCAATATTATCATCTCCTTTTTAACTATAAAAGCTTTCCTTTATATAATGAATTTCCCAAATCATACCCAAATTAAAATCTCAGTTTGAAAATCAAACTAAGAGCACAGGGAAGACATTTCCAATGATAGAAGCATCGTGTCTTCGCACTAGTCTTCAAATGGGCTTTGAGCGCTTCTCGCCTACGATTCTCGAGGTTCCAACTGGCCCGCTGTAGCCTTGTTCGAATCCAGCTTCGCCAAAGGATAAAAAGAGTTCCCTCCCCTCCACAAGCATCGCCCCCACCTTTTTCCTCGCGCTATCTAGGCACCTCCACACAGTACCCCTTGACACGCCCATGCGCTGTGATGCCTCCTCCTGCAGTAATCCCTCGTAGTCGATTAGGCGAAGTGCTTCTGCCTCATCAGGTGTCATCACGATGGGCTCTTTGCCACGAAGCTGCACACCCATGGGCGTAAAGGGCACAAAGCGATTTGCAGGGAACTCACTACCTATCATTCTTGGCTTCATAGGCCGGCCTGGTCCAACTCCGCTACGCCAACGCCACCGATAACCTGGCATGCGATCACCATTTTGTTCAATTGCACATAGGTTCTTATACTTTGCCTTCATCCCTAATGAAAAGATCTGTATTCAAATCCATGGTTGCTTGCTCCATCTGAGCTTTAATGCCCAGACCAAGGAGCCAGCAGATTGAGGCCATCACCTATGCCATCATGTTTTTCATCTATCTTGTAATCACCATTCAAGTATAGCTATCGATGCAGAGAATCGATTTGGAAGGGATTTGGGAAAAATCATATAAGTTTAAAATTGATTAATGAACTTAAAAATTGGTCAATGTCTTGTGAATTGTTGGAGAGTAGTAGACGCATGGTTGGAGAGAGCAAGCGGGGGTTGGCTGATTGAACTCAGCAATCATAATGGCATCTGCCATTTTCGTATTCGCTTTAGGCTTCAAGTTCTATTCAAAGTTTCTAGCCTCGAAGGTTGCTAAGCTTGATGACGGAAGGACAACTCCAGCCATAAGGCTAAATGATGGGAAGGATTACATGCCGACAAATAAATGGGTTGTCTTTTTTCTACCATTACGCGACAATAGCTGGTTCCGGAGTGCTGTTGGGACCTACTTTAGCTGCCCAGTATGGTTGGCTTCCTTGCATCCTTTGGATCTTGACTGCAACATGCCTTGCTGGGGGAGTACACGATTTCATGGTCATGTTCCTTTCTATTAGGCACGATGGAAAGTCGATAGGACAGATAGCGAAGATGGAAGTCGGGAAGATAAGCTGGATCGCTGTGACGCTCGCGACATACTTCATGGTAATAGTTGCCATCGCTGGGATGGGCACAGGTCTCATAGCAGCGTTGATGCACAATGTCTGGGCGACATTTTCTGTTGCAACAACGATCCCAATCTCGCTATTCATTTATGCATATGCACGTTGGATTAGAAAGGGAAGGTTTGTGGAAGGGGCGATAATAGGGCTCTGTTTACTTATTCTACTTTTGCTCATTGCACCGAAACTTAACGAAATGGGCTTTCTGCGCACCTTTGATCTTGGGAAAGAACAGCTGATACTCTTAATAGCGCTATATGCATCCGTAGCATCAATCGTTCCAGTTCATGTGTTACTGGGCCCAAGAGATCACTTGAGCGGGCTCATCAAAGTATCTGTAATTGCTTTGCTTGTGGTCGCGATATTTGCTGTGCATCCAGAATTGAAGATGCCGCCCGTAACCGAGTATGCAGTCCTGGGTGGGCCTGTAATTCCTGGGGCTCTTTGGCCGTTCCTTTTCATCATCATTACTTGCGGGGCAATATCTGGATGGCACAGCCTTTCCTGCTCCGGTGTATCTCCAAGATTGGTATCTCGTGAAACGGACATTAGAACTGTAGCTTATGGTGCTTGGCTAACTGAAAGCGCGATTGCAGTTGTGGCTCTGTGCTTGGCATGTATACTTTTCCCAGGTGATTATTTCGCAATCAATGCCACTCCGAATGTCTATTCAACATTGGAAATGGTACCCGTGGAGCTGCCAAGGCTTTCAGAATTGGTTGGCATGAACCTCCAAGGAAGGGTTGGTGGAGTAACATCATTGGGCATAAGCGCTGCGAAACTTCTTTCCAGTCTATTTGGAGGAGATGCTGCATTAGCTATTTGGTACCAATTCAGTATCGTCTACATAGCTCTATTCACTATGCCAATCATGGACCATGGCACCAGGATGGCTAGATACTTTGTGCAAGATGCCATGGGCATCACCTCCGCGAAGCAACGAAAATGGTGGATAAGCACAATATTCCTAACCATTGTCATGGCGTTCCTATGGGCTTACTTGTTGTACACTGGTACAATAGGCGTCATTTGGCCCATGTTTGGAATGTGCAACCAGTTGATGGCCTGCATCGCCCTAATCGTTGCAACTTCATATATTCTCAAGAACCTCAAACCCATTTATGGTTGGGTAACGTTCTGGCCTGTGCTGGTCTTTTCTTCAGCGACAATCCATGGGGCTTTTTTGAAGATAACAAATGAGC
>CAZWAU010000271.1:0-9190 GCA_964631995.1 uncultured Nitrososphaerota archaeon | reverse complement strand
CTCTACGGTGAGGGCATGAGGAAGGGGGAAAAGGTCACAGTCGTAGGTGAAGTTATGGCAAGAATATACGGTAGGGATGTTGAGGAATTCGCGAGCAAAGTTGAAAATTTAACAGACAAAAACATTCTGAAAGTCATGTTCGGCTTCTTGATACACCCAACAGCGGAAAAGGTGGCAAAGGAAAAAGACATAATCCTAGTAGCTTCCTACATGAAGTAGAACCGCGATCAAGATCACAATGATGTTCTGATGTAGGAAATTTATGAATTATCTTCCAGCATTTTTCTCTACCAAATATCCGGGCGAAGCCTTCCATTTTGACACATGTTGCCTTCAAGCCCTAAATCATTTCAGCCAATTGTAGTTAAGAATTTTATTATCGAAAGGCTTTCAGTTCTAAGGTAGTTCTCTAAGCTTTTTGTGTTCACGTATTGAGGGCTAACACCTCTCTCAACATCTTTAGCCTCAGCCCCATGTCTTTTGCAGTTAAATTCGATGAACTCCTCTATCTTTTTCTGAAATCTCTTGGGAAATATCAAAAAGTTACCTGCCAACCGCATTATCGAACCTGTTGGGTAAGGCCTGACGAATATCACATCGCCCTCTACCAAGTTTCTGGAGCCAGAAGTACTGAAATAGAATAAACGAGAGTCATCGGAGCCGAATAAATCGTTTGCCGTAAACCCGACACCGAACCTGATATCGAGGACTTTTAGAAATCTGAAAGTCGAGTTCGCCCATGCCTCCAGGATCTTCGCTTCTTGTTCTGTCAAGTCCTTGCGATGCTCATTCAGAAAGATCCTGATAACGCTCATTCCCTCGCTTGGGATGATATAGTCATGAATGAACCAATCGTGGAATAATGCTCGTTCGTTTGGATCATCGAGGTCTCGTCCGTAGATGGAGGCCGCAATCCTCATGTCTTCAACGAACCTGTCGCTGCTGAAGAATTCCGAGATCATTGCCCTGAGCTTTCCCTCGACCGGATCCCACCTCTTCCTCTCCATCTGAGGCCGCAAACAACATCGCTTGTACTTCAAGCCACTTCCACATGGGCATGGATCGTTCCTTTCTGGCTCTTCTTCTAATTCAGACAAGTCAGCTTCGTCAAAAGAATCTAGGATCGATTCAACTTCCTCCTCATCCAGCTGTCCTTTTTCCGCCTCCAGCTTTCTTTCGGATAGCCACTTCGCATATGAAACCCGAAGCTCCTCCAGATTTGACTCCAAGAAGTAGTCCAGTGGATTTTTGTCATCGTAGTGGTACTCGTAGTCCTCGTCACCCTCCTCACCATAGATTTCCAAAACGCCGTCGAGCGTTATTATGGACTTATCCACAGATTTCCTGCGGAAAGCCTCCTCGATTGTACTGAGAGCTGACCTGTCCTTCATCTCCGCGAGTGACAATATGGTGAAGCCCAAGAATTCGCGGTCTTCGCGCTTTCTCTGTATGATGCTCTTCATGAATTCGACGATCTCCTGCCTGAAGCTCGGCTCCCTGCGCGCGATGACGACCATGGCCCTTATGCAGTCGACCCTTGCGTACATGTCCAGCCTCCTGTCGCCAGCACACTCCTTCAGCTTTGGGAGCGCCTTGCTGCCAAACGAGGCCAGTATCGAGGCCATGCCCTCTGTGAGCCAGTCCCCAAGATCTTCAACGCGTTCGTAGAGGACATAAAGAACATCATCGAGACCAGTGGTACTACCTATTGCGCCCAAGAGGTGGAGGGCCGATATCGGTGCATAGCTATCAGCAATGAAATTCCCATTCTCGTCCGCATACCAGTACTTATCTTCTCGGACGTACTTGGAGAGATACGGTATCGCCTCCTCACCCCTCCTTACTAGTTCTACAGCATCCTCGTATTTTGCCGACAGACCGGATTCCACGACCCTCCTCACCAGGTCACCTGTCGAAATCGCTGAAAGCGAATCGGAAGAATTGAGCGCACTCATGCACCCTATCCGCCCACGTGAATTTTGACGATGAAGCACAGCGCCATTGGGCTACTTAAGATTTGTTTATCTTTAAGACGACCTGATTAAAAATCAGGTCCAAGTAGCATCTTTCAAAGCTTACGCTTCCCAGCCCGGCTCTTGAGAATTCCTTGGTAGTAACGCTTGAGGCGCTTCCTGTACGCTATCCCCAGAAGATCGACAAACATCATTGCGATGTTTCTCCCAGAAAAGCTTGCCCTGAGGTTGATATGAACTGGAAGCTCCTTCACCTTTAAATTACAAATTTCCGCTACAGCGAAGATCTCGGCATCGAAAGCGTAGCGCTTAACCACTATTGCGGGCATGACCTTCTCTAAAGCTTGCCTCCTGAACGCTTTGAGCCCAGCCTGAGTATCTGAAACATTGACGCCAAGAAAGAGTCTCACGAGCCAGTGGTAACTCAAGCTCAGAAACTTGCGCATGATGGGTGATTCCACCCTAGAATCGGGGTGAAACTTCGAGGCGGCAACGATGTCCGCTCCCCTGAGCGCGCCAATGTAGTGGCCAAGGTGGTTGGGCGAGATGTCCAGATCGCTGTCTATGAATATCACAAAATCGCCGCTAGAATTCTCGAATCCCTTTCTTATGGCATAACCCTTCCCCTGGTTTGGAGCATATTTCACAACCTTCACGCAATTCCTGAGTTCTGGAGATGATAGAGCCTTCATGGCCTCATAGAATGTGTTGTCTTCGCTTCCATCATCGACAACCACTATCTCGTGGTCGAAGGAGAAAGCCTTCATTATGCTGTGGACCTTGCAGATGGCTTGACCGATGTTTTCCTCCTCATTGTGCGCTGGTAGTATAATCGAAACCTCAGGCATCGAACGTGTCCGCCGCCCGCAACAACCCAAGAGTAATCAGGAAACACTATATATAACATCTCTCATGCCAAGCCTTTCGAGTATATTGAAACCTGTGAAAGAGCCTTCTCGGGAGCTATTTCTTCGATATTTTGCAAATCAGACCATTGAAGGGAATCATAGAGGATTTGGCGAGATCGATGGAAAGAAACAATTTCTCTTCCATGTGGATCGATAAGTCTTGGATAATCTGTTTCTGATGAGGAACATTGAAAGCCAAGATTCTTATCTTTTCTTTTGCAACCGTTAGGGGGCAAATACTATAAGAGATCATATCGTATTCCAATGCGACGAATGGGATCGGCCTTGTTAAGTACCGACCATCTGAGAAGGACGGTCTACCTTACGGTCTGGTCCCTTTTTCTTTTTTTCAGCATGATCAACGTAATCAACCTTCTACACATAACTTACTATCCAGCCATGCACCGTTTCAGCTATGAGAAAACAATCCACATAGTAATCTTCTCGGAGAGCATCGATTCGGTTCTCTTCGTAATACTTGCAGCAATATCGTCTTTTTTACTGATCCTTCAAAAAATTAAAGGAAGAAGGTGGTTTGTTTTTGCGATGCTTGCTATCCTTAACATATCGGCCGTGATTTCTATTTTCGAGTTTGGATATTCCATTGCGATTCTTGCCATTGGAGTTAGCTCATGCATCTTGATTTGCGCGCAAGTCCGGAAAGATACCATAACCATTTTGGGAATTGTTGCTATAATCCTATGCCTGATCGAAGTCGGTTCGCTCTTGAACTGGTTACTTTTTCCTATAGACTCGCCTTCCTATCTGAATGAATTATTTTCTCGTTTTTCAAACATAGAGACTCAGCTTTTTTATGCTCCGGCTGACCTGACTCCTATAGCAATGCTGTTGCTCTTATTTTCTTATCCTCTATTCATGATCGCTAAGAGGTTGAAGGGCATCAAGGAAGATGGCATAGTTAATTGCGATCTTCATTTGGATGGGCGAATCCTTCTCGTAGCAGCCATCGTTTTAACTGCTATTATAGCATCGTATCCTTATCTTCCATCTATCAACCCAGAAGGCAAATACGTAGGCACCGACATCTACTATTACAAAATATGGCTCGATGATATGGGAACCGACCCTAGCAATGCAGTTAACTTTGCAATTCACCACATATCTTCAAGGCCGCTCTTCCTCCTACTTCTCTATTACCTGAGGCTTTGCCTCCGAATGCCAACTGTAGCTTTCCTTGAGTGGATAGGCGTCCCTATCTTCTGCCTTCTGCCTGCTTCCGTCTACTGCTTCGGATCAGCAGCCAAAGGTCGAAACTTCGCTGGCCTGGCGGCGCTTCTCAGTTCTTTCTCAATTAATGTTGTCGCTGGTATGTATACAGCATATTACTCGAACATACTCGCGCTCTCTCTGCTATACTTCGCGCTTGCCCTTCTCGTCATAGCCCTCAAGAGAAAATCCTATTCGTTCGCACTGATGTCCTGCGTCCCATCCATATTGGCGATATTTGTCCACCCCTGGACATGGACCTTCTTGCTCGTTGCTATCTGCGCATTTGCTGGATTAAGGATGCTGCGCACTGTTAGATCGCATGGAAAAATTGTCGAGGCGGCGAGCGAAATCGGACCTGTTTTCGTTTTCATCGCTGCTAATGTTGTAACCGACCTGCTGAAGACGCTGCTTCTCACTGTTCCGAGTGCCACAGGCATATCTTATGAACTTGCTGGTGGAGCAATGAGCATCAATGAATTCTTCAGACTATGGTTCAACCTTTACTTCACTTTTAGATTTTTTGCGGGCGGATATTTCAACAGCTTCACAGCCATAATCTCCGCAATCGCAGGTACTTGGTGGTTTGCAAGGCAGGAAGGACATGCCAATGAAATAATCTTGGCTTGGCTGAGCATCGGGGCAATTCCGACGCTCTTTGTAAATTTCTGGGTAAACGAACGCATATTCTACAATCTTCCAATCCAGATGCTCTCTGCGGCAGGCCTTTGCTTTGGGCTTCAAAGGGAGCGCTCTAGCTATGCGTTAATGAAGGTCCTGTCCTTCCTCTTCGTCCTTATCAACCTCAACTACGCCCTTCGCTCCATGGTAAATCTAGTTTAGTGGAAGAGGTTGACACTGGCTCGTCCGCTATGAACATATGACAACAAAATAGCTCTTTAAATGCTCATGGGAGATTTCATGGTCGAATTTAACCTCATCAAGCCTGAATAAACGAACTATGGTATTCCTGGAAGGGTTAGACTTATGAGGCCCAGCATTGAGTAAGGAGGTGCAGCGCGGCAAGAAAAGTGGGGTAATGTTGGTGGGTACTCTGGGCTACAGCTACCTATTCTGTCTCTGGAAGAAAGGCTTCAGGAATGGGAACTGGCGAAAGCTCAGCAAGATCGAGAAGGCACTGTATATGGCTTCGCTCTCCCTTGCCAAGATGAGGGGGAGAATTGTCAATTCAAGGCTGATCCTGGAGCTAGGCAAGATAATTGGCAAGCTCAGAGAAACCCCTGGAGTCAAGCTGGCTTTGGCTGCATGCCAAAGGGCCATGAGGCTCTACAATAGATTCGTAGCCGTAGGCCTCTTCGATTGGGCTCCCCACGTAAGATCCTGGTTCAATGATCCAAGCTATGTTCTATGGATTGGACTTTGCTCACCGGAGCCCTTTCCATGCTAGAAGATCTGCTTGACTTCCTTTACTATCTCTCTGGTCTTAGATGTGCCTCTGTGATCATCCTTGAAGCCAGACAAGGACCTAGTAGATAGCAAAGCTAGGGAAATAAGGAACTCTATGGCCGAGTTGATTAGGCTTACATCGAAGAAATTTGAAGAAATGAGTATTGATGAACTTTACTCGATGAGGTATCAAATAATAGTCATGGTTGAAGCAATCGGTGCTCTATGTTCCCACATCGCCTTAGAAGTATACGGGTACGAGCCATCTTCCATCAAAGATTGCATAGCCTATATATGCGAGAGGGATAGCATAAGAAATGTTGAAGATATGAAGGCTCTCGTCGGCCTGAGAAACCTCCTAGTTCATCGCTATTGGACCATAGAAAATAAACGCGTTTACGATTCAATAAAGGAGAACTTCAAGTGCATTGAAGAATTCTTAGATGTGATTATGACAAAGTATGGCTGATAAGTTAGTTTATCACAACTTAAAACCAGACAAGGATAAGGTAATAGGAATGATAAGGGATGCTATTCTAAAAGAAGAGAGGATAATCATAGCTCTGATCTTCGGCTCGATCTTGAGGAGAAACAGGATAAGAGATATCGACCTCGCCATATACACTGATCCAAAGCCTGACCTACGTACTCTGATGAGCCTTAGCTCTAAACTGGAAGAGTTAGCAGGCATACCTGTAGATGTCTCACCGTTGGCTGAACTGGCGCCATGCATGCGCTACAAGGTCATGGCCAGAGGAATTAGGATAGTGGTTAGGAACGAAAGGCTGTTCAACGAGATGATGAACGCTTCATTTTCAGAGTGCCAAGATTTGAAGTTGCTATTAGCTCACTATGGAAGAAAAGCTGAAAAAATCGATGAATAATGGAAGGAGCTAATAGTTTGGAGATCAAGGGCATACTTTACCTTACATAATCTAGTCAAAGCTTTGGGAATCAATGAAGACTCGGTTGACCTTATCGACCTCTCAAGGGCACCTCTGCAACTGAGGCTCGCCGTGCTCAGGACAGGAAGCTTCTAGATAGGAGAAATTACGAGGAGGAGTTGAGTCCTCCACGACTGAAAACTTAATGAATGGACAACCTTCAGTCTCAATAATAATCCCCTGCAAGACTATTGACAATTACACAAGGGAATGCATATATCGTTGCAAAAGATTGGATTATCCAACCTCAAGTTATGAAATCATAGTTCTTCCTGATGAAGAGTCGCTCAATTTCAATTCTTCTGATGAGGTTAAGATAATATCCACAGGTCCACTATTGCCTGGAGCGAAAAGGAATATTGCTTCAAGGGTTGCAAGGGGCGAAATCCTAGCATACGTAGATTCAGACGCGTATCCCAGAAAAGACTGGTTGAGCAACGCAGTGAAGTACCTGAATGACGAAGTAGTGGCTGTCGGAGGCCCTGGAATAACTCCTCCAGAAGACAGCTTGATGCAAAAGGCAAGCGGTTTAGTGCTTTCATCATTAATGGTTGGAGGACTTTCGAGAAGATACAAAAGCAAGTCAAACTTTTACTCAGATGATATTCACTCTTGCAACTTCGTAACTAAAAGAACCATAATAAAAGAAGTCGGAGGATGGAACGAGAAGTATTGGCCTGGAGAAGATACTTTACTTTGCTTAGAAATAGAAAGGAGAGGTAAGAATATGTTTGAAGCCTCAGATGTTGTTGTTTATCATCATAGGAAACCTCTCCTCATTCCTCATTTAAGGCAAATGTTTAGATTTGGTTTACATAGAGGGTTCTTCGCTAAAAAATTCAAAGGTAATTCGATAAAGCTTACGTACTTCTTCCCTTCCTTACTGGTAGCATTTGTCTTTCTTGGATCATTGGTCTCTTTAGCAAATAGTTTTGTTGCTTTTCTTTTTCTAAGCACTTTGGCTATGTATGCCTTTCTTAACTTACTTGCCACCTTTATGCAAACGCGCGATTTGAAGCTAGTACCAATTGTCCTTACAGGGATAGTCTTAACCCATTTAATTTATGGCCTTGCGTTTCTAATAGGACTGTTGAAGAGTGAATTACAAACATGAAAGTAAGCATTTCATATCCGCCGATAGAATCTGAAAAAGGCGTGCCGCTCCTATCGCAAAATCGCCAATTCCAATACTTTTCGGAACCTACTTATATATATCCAATGGTTCCGGCCTACGCTGCAACATTACTTAAGCAAGAAGGTCATGAAGTAATTTGGGATGACGCAACAGCTGAAGAAAAATCCTATGAAATTTGGGCCAAAGAGCTGGAACATAATAAACCCGATATCATAATGATTGAAACCAAAACTCCAGTGATTAAGAAACATTGGAGAATCATTGAAGATATTAAATCAAGACTACCGGCCGCGAAAATTGTCCTAGTTGGGGATCATGTTACTGCTTTACCAGAGGAATCTTTAATGAATAGTAAAGTTGACTATGTGCTAGCTGGTGGAGATTATGACTTTCTTTTGCTGAACTTGGTTAGGCATTTAAATGGAAAAGTTGATAGCCTAGAGCCTGGAATATACACTAAGAAAGGTGGAAAAGTCGAGAGTACTGGAATATTCACGTTGGATCATGACTTGAATTCTTTACCTTTCATAGATAGAGATTTGACTAAGTGGTGGCTTTACGCTTACAAGAATGGGAACTACAAAAGGACTCCTGGAACATATACAATGGTGGGTCGCGATTGTTGGTGGAGAAAGAATGGGGGCTGTACGTTCTGTGCTTGGACAACTTTGTACCCTAGCTTTAGAGTTAGAAAGCCTAAGCTACTAGTCGAGGAAATTGAAATGTTAGTTGAGAAATATAAGGTTAAAGAAATTTTTGATGATACCGGAACGTTCCCAACTGGAGGATGGCTTAAGGAATTCTGTAGGTTAATGATCGAAAGAAAGCTTGGTGAGAAAATTCACTTTGGTATAAATATGAGATTTGGAATTTTAAGGTTAGAAGAGTACAAGCTCATGAAGAAAGCCGGATTTAGAATGCTGCTCTTCGGAGTAGAGTCAGCAAGCCAGGAAACATTGAACAGGATAAACAAAGGAATAGGTATAAGAGATATATTAGAAGGCTGCAAACATGCGAAGCAGGCTGGACTGGAGCCACATCTAACTATAATGATAGGCTATCCTTGGGAGACGAGAGAAGATGCGTGGAACACGTTTAAACTAGCGAAATACTTATTTGAAAGAGGGTGGGCGGATACGTTACAAGTAACTATAGTGATACCGTATCCTGGAACAAAATTGTTTCAAGAGGCAAAAGAGAGAGAATGGCTAAGAACATTCGACTGGGATGATTACGATATGAATAAACCAGTAATGAAAAGTGGTTTGCCAGCTGAAGATGTCGAGGAGATGGCTAAGAAGATATACCAACTATTCTTGTCGCCTAGGTACGTAGTGCGTAAAATAACAAACATAAGAAGTATGGAAGACATAAAATTTACGCTGACAGGAGCCAAAAAGGTCCTGGGCCACATAAAAGATTTCTCTGGCAAAATCCTTTTAGTCTAGTGAAACATTGGATATTTCTTTAGATAGTCCAGATTCCAAAAACCCAAAGCGTAAGATGAGTCACTCAAATCCTTTAGTGTCCATTATTATACCAACTTTTAATGCAGAGAAAACTTTGGATAAATGCTTAAAGTCGATTGTCGATCAG
>CAZWAU010000270.1:0-2917 GCA_964631995.1 uncultured Nitrososphaerota archaeon | reverse complement strand
TGGTTCACGATGAACGGCATGTAAGAACGGCCACATCCACAGTCCAACAAAGTGGCTTCCCTCTTTCTCGAAAGTTTATTAACGCTCTTTACAACATGGCCTGAAAAGTGAATCGCCTCGTAAGCCTTCTTCTCCCTCTCTTTGTATAGGGAGCCGCCTGGATTCATTAGGCTTATCGCCTTGAAGAGATCATCGACTTCATCTGGCGTGAACTCTATGCCTGGAAAAGTCTTTTGAAGGCAGTCTAGTATCTCGCTGCGATCCATAGAGATCGCGTAAGTCTCATATTGAGTGGGCTAGTTCATAAACATTCTAGTATTTCCTAGGAAATATGATGCCTTTGGCGAGCCCGTTTGAAAGGCCTTTTGGATTATGGAAGGGATTATATCCATCGTTACATTTGATCGCAAGATAAGATTCAAATGGTCAGGTTGAGGGTGTTTAACAAAGAGGGACACCCTTGCGACAAAAGATTCCTCGTGACAGAGGAGGGTAAGCCTTTCTTTTACCTTGGAGATACCGCTTGGGAGCTGTTCCACAGGCTCAGTCGAGGGGAGGCCGACTACTATCTTAAAGACCGCGTCTTGAAAGGTTTTAATGTAGTCCAAGCTGTTGTACTTGCAGAGTTTGATGGCTTGACCGTTCCAAACAGATATGGCGACCTCCCCCTGCTGGAAAACGATCCGACCAAGCCAAACGAATCTTATTTCCAACATGTTGACTACATTGTCGAAAAAGCTTCCTCTCTAGGATTGCACGTTGGCATGCTGCCAACCTGGGGCGACAAGGTCAATAAAAAATGGGGAATAGGCCCAGAGATATTCGATCCCAAGAATGCTTTGGCATATGGAGAGTTTCTTGGAAAAAGGTATAGGGACGAGCAAGTTATGTGGATACTGGGCGGAGATAGACCCTGTGAGACTGAACAGCATTTCGAGATCTGGAGGGCGATGGCAGAAGGGTTGCATCGAGGTGATGGTGGAAATCATCTGATAACATACCATCCAATGGGAGGAATATCATCATCTCAATTTTTCCACAGTGAACATTGGCTGGACTTCAATATGCTGCAATCTGGACACTCGGCCCGCAATCTACCCAATTACAAGATGGTTGAGCATGATTACGCTCTCAAACCCACGAAGCCTTGCTTGGATGGAGAAGCTCGATACGAGGACCATCCAATTAACTGGGATCCAAAGAACGGCTGGTTTAATGATCACGACGTTCGGCAAGCCGCCTACTGGGCGGTATTCGCTGGAGCTTTCGGGCACACCTACGGTTGCCATGACATATGGCAGTTCTTTGAGCCTGGACGCACTCCCGTGAGCCATGCTCGAACTCCGTGGAGAGAGGCCCTAGAGTTACCTGGCGCCTCGCAGATGAAGTATTTACGAAATTTGATCGAGTCAAGGCCAATGGCTGTCCGGATTCCGGACCAATCGATTTTGGTTTCAGACTTTGGCGAAACAGCCGATCATGCCCAAAGCACACGTGGTGCGGATGGAAGTTACGTTTTCGTTTATATTCCAACAGGCAGGTCAATTTGCGTTCGCTTGGACAATGTCTTTAAAAACAGAGTTAGGGCATCATGGTACGACCCACGTAGAGGAAAGGCCGAATCGATCGGCGAGTTTGCAAGTGAGATGAGGACATTTGTTCCTCCCTCTAGTGGTATGGTCGACGATTGGGTACTAGTGCTTGATGATTCGGAAAAAGGATTTGTGGAACCTGGAGTTTAGATCGCTGATTGGGTTAATGCATC
Source organism: uncultured Nitrososphaerota archaeon (assembly GCA_964631995.1). Lineage (GTDB taxonomy): Archaea > Thermoproteota > EX4484-205 > EX4484-205 > DTQO01 > DTQO01. Next base: position 1,152 of record CAZWAU010000270.1, on the reverse strand, counting down.
CAAATCTGGCAGGACAAAGATTTAGGTAAGTTAGGCTTATATCAACGATTGAGAGATCGCAAAGGCTGGCTGAATCATTGTCCATTCTAGAACTTATTGAAAGGTACGAGAAAACTAGAGTTACTGATGTGGTGGACGCGCTCGATCGATATGGATTTCATGACGAAGTTCTTGTGGCTTCAGAGATAAGGCCACTGTATTCAGGAATGAGGGTTGCTGGCTCGGCGCTGACGGTAAAGGCCTTGAGAACTAAAGAGATAATGCCTCCCATGAGCCCTGATGAATATGAGAAGTTTGCTGAAGGCTGGTACGAAAAAAGAGCCAATTACGACTGTTTCTTGAGGCTTGCTGGTCCTGGAGATGTGATCGTTGTAGATGTAGATGGTTACGTGGATGTGGGATTCTGGGGGTCCATGGTAGCCTTGGTTGCAAAACAAAAGGGAGTCAGGGGAATCGTTTTGGATGGTGGTTGTAGAGACAGTTTAGAAATTCAGCGAATAGGATTTCCGGTGTTTTGTAGAGGAAGGGGGAGGACTGAAGTTATAGGAAGGGTTGAACTTGATCATAATTGTGTGAATATTCCAGTTGTTGTAGGAGATGTTACAATCAATCCTAGAGACATAGTGGTTGGCGACGATGACGGGGTAGTTGTTGTACCCGGAAAAGTTGCTGAAAAAGTTTTAGAGAGGGCTGAAAGGCAACTTTATCTGGATAGAGAGGCCCAGAAACCATACCTTGCTAGAATGGGATTAAGCCTTTGATTTGTTTCTCTTGCATTCGATTCCACTTAACGCGATATTTGATTTGAGATAGATCGCTTGGATGATATGTAGAGTACAGCGTCCCCGCTAAAAGGGGAGTTAAACACCTTTAGGCTCCCACCTGCCTGCATATCACCACGCACCTTCTTGCCGTTGTTTGGGCTAAACCATTCAACGATAAGCTCCCTTGGAGCATCGGTGAGGTCTACGCTCACATCACCTCCTTCGGGCAAATATACTAGGTAATCAACGCCTGGATTTGAAAGACAATACTTTGTTGTGGCAAGATGGTTGCTTGGAACCATAGATGCTAGATTCATCCTTTTAGCATAAGCAAGAGTGTATCCAAGATTTTTTCTTATCGAATCCCACCTAGAATCCAGGTTAGGTG
>CAZWAU010000269.1:0-3624 GCA_964631995.1 uncultured Nitrososphaerota archaeon | reverse complement strand
CCTGCATACTCCGTATCGGAATCTTTGAAGGTTGCAAACGATATTGGCTATCCAGTGATCGTGAGGGTTGCTTACACCCTGGGTGGAGGCGGATCTGGAGTTGCTTATGATGACAATCAGTTGACGGAGATAGTCTCAAGGGCTTTGCCCCAAAGCATCGGAAAACAAGTCCTGGTGGAGAAATACCTGCGCCACTGGAAAGAGATTGAGTACGAGGTCATGAGAGATGGCCAAGATAACTGTATAACTGTTGCAGCTTTGGAGAACTTCGACCCTCTTGGAATACATACGGGAGACAGCATCGTTGTTGCCCCCACGCAGACTTTGACAAATCGGGAGTACCACATGCTCAGGGAGGCATCGATCAGAGTTGTCAGGTCGGTGGGCGTGATAGGAGAATGCAACATCCAGTTTGGACTTGATCCATTCAGCGAATCCTACGTAGCCGTTGAAGTCAACGCGAGACTTTCCAGATCCTCAGCCCTTGCTTCCAAAGCGACCGGATATCCGCTAGCTTACATCTCCGCAAAGTTGGCTCTCGGTTACACCCTTCCAGAGCTAATCAATAAGGTGACTGGCATAACTACATCTTTCTTTGAGCCTTCGCTCGATTATGTTGTCGTCAAAATTCCGAGGTGGGATTTCCAGAAGTTTGGTGGAACCGTCGATCGGCACTTGGGTCCTCAGATGAAGTCCGTCGGAGAAGTTATGTCGATTGCCAGAAGTTTCGAGGAAGCCTTTCAGAAGGCGGCCAGGATGCTCGAGATCGGCCTTAATGGGATCGTCTGCAACAATATCGATTTGACCTTGGAGCAGATAGTCGAGGAGATCAAGGAACCTACAGACAGGAGGTTTTACCTGATTCCCATTGCGCTTTCGAGGGGTATCTCGGTCGACAGGATCTACGACATGACTGGAATAGACAAGTGGTTCCTCTACAAGATAAAAAATATCGTCGAGTTTGAATCAAAGCTCCGCTCCTCCAACATCGAAGATCCAGATTTTCCTTCCATTCTCAAAGAAGCAAAAGCACTTGGATTCTCGGACAAACAGATAGGCATTTGTCTGGACCTGCCCGAGGACAAGGTAAGGCAGCTAAGAAAAAGTTTAGGCATAGTGCCTGTGACGAAGATAGTTGACACGATGGCTGCTGAGTGGGAATCGAAGACCAACTACTGCTACACCTCATATGGCGACTCCGAGAGCGAGGTTGCGATCGAGCCGAATGTCAGGAAGGTCGCGGTGCTCGGAGCAGGCTGCATAAGGATTGGAAGCAGCGTCGAATTCGACTACTGCACTATGCAGACCGCGTGGGCACTTAAGGAGGATGGGGTCGACCAGGTCATAGTCATAAACAACAACCCAGAGACAGTCAGCACCGACTTCGACATGACCGACAAGCTCTACTTCGAGGAGTTATCGTTAGAAAGAACCCTCGACATTTACGAATCTGAAAGGATTGAAAGCGTCGTAGTGAGCGTAGGTGGCCAAACCCCAAACAGTTTAGCACCACGTCTGGCATCCCATGGTGTCAAGATCCTTGGAACAAGTGCCGAAGATGTTGACAGGGCCGAAGATCGATCAAAGTTCAGCAAGCTTCTCGATCGTTTGGGCATTCTGCAGCCCGAGTGGTCAAGGACAACTTCACTCAGGGCAGCGAAGGTCTTCGCTGACCAAGTTGGCTATCCAGTTCTAATTAGGCCCTCATACGTTTTAAGTGGAGCAGCGATGAGGGTTGCATATTCGGAACGCGAGCTTGAAGATTACATCAGACTTGCCACAAAAGTTTCTCCAGAGCATCCCGTCGTGATAAGTAAGTTCATCTACAATGCAAAAGAGGTAGAGGTCGATGGTGTTTGCGATGGCGAGGAGGTCATAATCGCTTCGGTCATTGAGCACATCGAGTTGGCAGGAACCCACAGCGGAGATGCCACGATGGTCATTCCGCCTCAAACCCTTAGAAAGAGCGTCCTTGAAAGGATCGAGGATTACACGCGAAGGATAGCTCTCTCCCTGAAGATCCGGGGACCTTTCAACATCCAATATCTATGCGTCAAGGATTCTGTCTACGTTATAGAATGCAACCTGAGGGCAAGCAGAAGCGCACCATTCTCAAGCAAGGCTACAGGCTGCCCATTGATACCTTTGGCTGCTAAGGTCATGAACGGAAGGAAGCTTAAGGAGCTATGTGCAAATAAGAAACCCGATATTTTCCATGTGGCCGTCAAGGCTCCAGTTTTTTCATTCATAAGGCTGAAGGGCGCCGATCCAGTTCTAGGGGTTGAGATGAACTCGACCGGCGAGGTTGCTTGCCTCGATTACGAATTCCCCTCATCATTCATAAAGGCGCTGCTAGCAGCGGGCATCGAGTTACCAAGGCCCCCTGCGACAGTCCTTCTGTCCGTGGCGGATGAATTCAAGGGGGACGCGATCGACTTGGCTGCCGGCCTTTCCGCCCTGGGGTATAGGGTCTATGCCACACCGGGGACGTCGAGCTTCCTTGCCGATCGAGGGATCGATGGAGTTACTCCCTTGCCCAAGATCAGCCAGGGAAGCGGCAAGATCCTCGAGGAGCTTTCCGGAAGATCGATCAACATGGTCATCAATGCGCCATCGAACTCGAACCTGAACAGCATCGACGATGGCTTCATGATAAGGAGAACAGCCGTTGAGTTCACAATCCCTGTTCTCACGAGGCTAAAAACAGCTTACGCACTGCTTGAAGCGCTTTCCAAGAAGCGGGATTGGGAGCTCAAGCCAAGATCTCTGAATGAGTTCTTTATTTCGATGGGTTCAACTCCCAATGTCTAGGTTGGAACGCGCGCCTTAAGTTGTCTAAACAATTCTTCTATTCTGTCTGAGCTGCTCCTAAGTTCCCTAAGCCTTGATTCAAGCGGGATCACCTGCTCGTCATATTCCTCTTTGGATATCTCACCGAGGTTGTATGATGCTGACAGCTTCTCAACCTTCGTTGTTAGTTCCCTTATCTCTTTCCTGAGGCTCTCCCTGTAAGGCTCAAGCTCCATTCCAAGTGGCCTCAGCCTCTTGATCAGCTTGGACATCTCTCCCTTGTATCTATTATCGAACTCCGTGTAAACAGTTGTCGAGATCTTGGCCCTCATCGACTCCAATTTTTCAAGCTTCCCGCTAATTTCGTCAATCTGTTGCTGCAGAACCTTGAGGTCGTCGATTATATTCTCGAGCGTCCTGACCTTCGGTGCTGAAACAGCTTCCCGGACGATCTTGATCTTGACCTTCGCCTCCCTCCAAGTAGTGTAGCTCATGAGATTTCTCTCCAACTTGTATAGGAACTCTTGGAATGGTTTCGAATCCCTTAGTACGTCTGGAAAGACCAAGATCAAATACAGGCTCTCCCCCCGCCTTTCAACCTTTATCGTGCACTGCGCCGCTGCAGCTACATCAGGTGCCCAACCCTTGACGCTGAATGCGGCTTGGAAAGTCCCATCTTGGTAGAGGTCGTATTTCGCCTCTATGTCTCGCATCCTTTTTTCAAAAACTTCCTTGAGGAAGTTGAAGAGCATCTCTCCATCAAGGGAAGGAACTCTAAGAGGAAGTTCGTACTCGTTTAGCAGCCCCACCCTCCTTGCCTCAAGTGGTATGACC
>CAZWAU010000268.1:0-4409 GCA_964631995.1 uncultured Nitrososphaerota archaeon | reverse complement strand
TTCATCTTCCTTCACAAGGATATTTCTAATGTCCGCATAGCTATTTATCATCCTCCATGAAAAAAGGAAGCCTGTAGCGAGCCTGTCCAAATCTGTAGGGGTGCACGCGAGGGATGTGACCGCTATTCCATTCATTTTGAGCAAGTAGATAGATTCCTTGACGACCAAGTCCTTCTGCCTGCTGTGCAGATCTCCATTTATCCTGACTATCTCCACGAATTTTGTTGCTTCATGCGAAGACTGTTCGTCCATCGATCCAACGACATATAGAGCGTGCGGAAGTTCTTTAAATGCTAACCCATCTTGGCGATGCAGAGTTGGGGCGAAATGAAGGTTCCATATCCAAGGCGAGCTTTGTTCAGCAGAGAAATAAGGACCTTTGAGGGCAGGAAGCTTGACCAAGTGGCGTTTCCACTCGGAGGCATTGGCACGGGCACGGTATCGCTTTCCGGAAGGGGAGAGCTTCGGGACTGGGAGATATTCAACAGGCCTAACAAGGGAAAGAAACTCCCTTACACTTTCGTGGCTATCTATGCAAAGTCCGAATCTGGGCCAAGCGTGGTAAAGGTCCTTGAGGCGTGTCCTCCTCCCCCTTACACTGGATCTCATGGATTCGATAGAACGGTAGCGCAGGGGCTTCCAAGATTAAAGGGGGCAAGGTTCAGGGGAGAGTATCCTTTTGCATTTATGGAATTCGAAGACGACGATTTGCCCGTGAAGGTTTCGCTTGAGGCGTTCAATCCCTTCATTCCCTTGAACGAAAAAGATTCGGGGCTTCCAGTCGCGATTTTCAAGTACCGAGTCAAAAACAGAGGCAGGAAAAAGTGTAGGGTGACGGTATGCACATCGATCTGCAATGCGGTCGGCTACGACGGCAGGTCCCATGTTGAGCGCCAGTGGGAAGGGTTTGGGCAGAATTTGAATCAACTTGTTAGAGAAGGTAACATCAGGGGCCTAAAGATGACATCGTCGAAATATCCCGATGGTGATCCTAGGGCCGGTTCCATGGCGCTTGCCACAGATTGGGAGCGCATAACCTATGCAGTTAGATGGGAGAGGGAAGGGTGGTGGGGCGACATCGAAGCGTTCTGGGAAGACTTCTCGTCTGATGGTAAATTTTCCGACCTGACCCAAGCCGACCCAACCCCGGAGGGTGAGACAGACATCTGTTCCCTTGGTCTGATGGCAGAGTTGGAACCTGGACAGGAAGTGTTGCTGCCTTTCGTCATAGCTTGGTACTTTCCAATCCGTCTAAATGAATGGAACAAAGAAGAGCCTTTCTGGAAAAAACCGATCAGGAACTGGTATGCAACGCAGTTTGAGGACGCATGGGATGTTGCAAGGTATGCTCTTCTCAACATGGAGCGGCTCGAAAAAGAGACAAGACTTTTTCACGATGCCCTCTTCAGTAGTAGCTTACCCGGATTTGTGCTTGATGCGATCTCAAGTCAAGCTTCAATCATGAGAACGAACACTTGCTTCAGGGCTGATAATGGCGATTTTTACGGGTTTGAAGGATGTAGCTCCTCGATAGGGTGCTGCCCGATGAACTGTACCCATGTGTGGAACTACGAGCAGGCTGTAGCTTTCCTCTTTCCAAATCTTGAGAGAACAATGAGGAAAGTGGACTTCCTTGTGAATACAGAACCTGATGGCAAGATGGCCTTCCGAACCAGGGTTCCAACTTCAACCTACATGCCTTGGGACTTCCATCCAGCTGCGGATGGTCAGATGGGTTGCATCCTGAAACTTTATCGAGAGTGGCTCCTCAGCGGAGATCGAAGTTTCATTGAAGAGCTTTGGCCCCATGCAAAAAGAGTGCTCGAGTACGCCTGGAAGGTTTGGGATTTGGACCAAGATGGTGTCATGGAAGGAGTGCAGCACAACACCTACGACATCGAGTTCTATGGTCCAAACACGATGACGGGAACCATTTACCTTGGGGCACTGCTCGCTGCCTCAAAGATCGCGGAAGAATTGGGCGATGGAGTTTCTGCTCAGAAGTTTCTGGACCTCTACTCGAAGGGGAGGATGAAGATCGATAGGGAACTCTGGAATGGCGAATACTATGTCCAGAGGTGCGAAGATAAGGAGGCAAAGTTCCAGTATGGCACTGGATGCCTTTCCGACCAGCTCCTGGGGCAATGGCTTGCAATGGTGGTCGGACTTGGCCACATTCTTCCAGAGGTGCATGTGCGGAAGGCACTGCGTTCTGTGTTCCGCTACAACTGGAAGAAGGATCTTTCGGATCACGTTAACTGCCAGCGGATCTATGCCATAAACGGAGAAGCTGGCCTCTTGGTATGCACTTGGCCAAAGGGAGGGCGACCAAGGAGAGCACTGGTCTATGCCGACGAAGTTTGGACTGGTATTGAGTACCAAGTTGCCAGCCACATGATCTATGAAGGTATGATAGAGGAAGCTTTGACCATAGTCAAGGCTGCGCGTGACCGATACGATGGCGAAAAGAGGAATCCATGGAATGAAGTCGAGTGCGGCGACCACTATGCAAGGGCTATGTCAAGCTGGGCGCTGCTCCTTGCGTTGAGTGGTTACAGGTATTCTGCGCCGGAGAAATCCATAGCATTCTCTCCCAGAATAAAGCCTGTGAACTTCTCTTGCTTCTTCTCAACAGGATCATGCTGGGGGGTATACACTCAGAGAGCGGATGGAAAGAAAAAGACATTCAAAATCAAGGTTCTTTACGGGAAGCTTGAACTAAGCTCGCTGACTGTTGAATGGCCCATCGGAAAAGTCCCGAAGAAGTTAACCTGCTTTACCGAAAAAGGAAAGGAAAGACTGAAGACGAAGATCGAGGTTAAAGGCTTGGCGGTAAAGATCATCCTTGAAAAACCCACGGTGGTTAATAGTACTGAAGCGCTGACTATTACTTTCAACTATAGATGAGCGTGCATTGTTTAAATGTAAATTGGTACTTGGACCTATCGAAGATTTCTAAAAGTTTTTGAGTAGCAAGATTGTTAAAATCAAAAATTACATGATGAATCCTTTAAGCTGAAAATTTGGACAAAATTCCTAATCGCTGCGTGGCTTGATTATCGCCCTGACGACTTCGGCTGGTCGATCTATCACAAACCTTATCGCCTTTTCGGTTTCTTTCAGTGAAAACGTGTGCGTGATCAGGGGCTTGAGCTGCACACGCTTTCTGGAGATTAGGTCGATCGATGTCGGATAGTCCCGGCAAAAACCCAAGATGCCCAAAAGCTTCATCTCTTGGAGGGTTATCTTGCCCAGGCTGATTTCGTCAACATCTCGACCAGTGAAACCGATGCACATAATGGTTCCTCCTGCTCGCGCGAGCTCCGTCGTCTCTCTCAAGGTTTGGGGCGATCCAACTGCCTCTATCACGTAGTCGTAACCTTCGCCGCCCGTAGCGTCCAACATTTCGGCAATCGCATCCCTACTTGATGCATCGACAACAAGGTCGGCGCCGAAGTTCTTTGCCATCGCTAGCTTCGATTGAACAACATCCATAACGCTAACCACAGCGCCCGCTAGCTTCGATACTTGGAGTGTTAGCAAACCTATGGCACCAGCTCCAATTATGGCAACGGTCTCCCCGATGCCAATGCCGCACCTCTTGACCGCATGCACAGCCACCGAAAGCGGTTCGACCAAGGCAGCTTCTTCAAAAGTTGCGTTCTGTGGCTTTGGATACAAGAAGTCAGAATTGGCCAGCATGTACTCTGCGAAAGCTCCAGGAACGTTGTGCCCAATTATCTTCGGGCTTTTGCAGGTGTTGTACTGCCCCCTCCTGCATCCCGGGCACCTGCCGCAAAGCTCGAAGAAAGTCTCTACAGCTACTTCTTGGCCGATCTCCAACCCCTTCACATCGGGTCCTACTTCAGCCACAACTCCGGAGCACTCGTGACCCAAGATGTTTGGATATGTTACAAGCGGATGCTTCCCCAAGTAGCCCGAAATGTCCGAGCGGCAAACCGCTGCCGCCCTTATCTCTATTAGCGCTTCATTTCCCCTTGGTTTTGGCCTGGGCACCCTTTTAACCTCTATCTCCATCGGCCTGCTACAGACTGCAGCATCCATCTCGTCCTTGGCCATAAGCATAGGTACAGAGCCGTTAGGACCAGTACAAGAAGATAACTGAGGCCCCGCTTCCTTCAAGGAAAACAGGTTGCTTTTTTGAACATAGCAAAATGGCAGCTTGGAAACTGTTACATTGGTGCGTATTGATATCGAAGCGTGCAACCTTTCCAAGAGCACTGATGCAAAGGCGAAGTTAGCCTTACTGTCAAGTAAAAACTTAGCATGCCTTTAGGCATAGTGGCCGCAAGTTACATTTTTAGCATCTAGGTTCCTAGGTAAGAAATGTTCTACTCTAATTTGGTGCTTAGAATAGCCACGATTTTTTCGAGCATAAGAACAGATTT
>CAZWAU010000267.1:0-10557 GCA_964631995.1 uncultured Nitrososphaerota archaeon | reverse complement strand
TCTTACGTAAGACAATTTTCAGCACATAAGCCTGTCTATCAACTCATACCAGATGTTTAGCTAGAGGAGAAAATTTCTTCAACCGCCTCCATCTATCCCTTTCTTTTCCTCCTAAGAGCTTAAAATCTCTTGGCTGAATTCAACTGTCATTCAACAACTATAGAAAAAGAGCTGTAGATGGTCTTACCCGATATTCTCCTATATCTGGAGCTGTATCGGCCTAAGGGATTTTGAGTTAATACATAAATTTAAACCTAAATGGGAAGAACTAAGGAAGTTAGATGAAAGAATGTGATTTAGTAATCGAGCACAAGCATATCTAAGGCTTTATTACCCATCGTAGTTAATAGGTTCCATGCCCTTGGGCACCTCTTCGATCTGGCAAGATCCTGACAGAGTTAGAAGCTTTGGCAAAGAGGATATTGATGAACTTTTACAAGATGCTCTTGAGGTTTTGTGTAAAGAACGCAATCTGCTTCGAATAGATAGGGGCAAAACTCTCTTTGTGGGAGACACTCACGGCAACTTTTCCGCCACAAAGAGTGCTTTTCGCATATTCTTGAGCGGAGGATTCGAAAAGATAGTATTTTTGGGAGACTTCGTGGACAGAGGCGAGGAGCAGCTCGAGAACATCAATTGCGTTTTGAGCCTTAAGCTGGCAAATCCGGAACAGATTTACCTTCTGCGAGGAAACCACGAGACCATCTCGACGAACTTAAGGTACGGATTCTTGGGGGCCGTTACCGAAAAACTTCCCAGGAGTTACTTCGAACTTTATAATAGTGTCTTCTCCTACTTTCCTCTTGCTGCCATAACTTGGAATGGCATCTTCGTTGTGCATGGCGGGATAGCAAAGGGCCTGGAGAGGGTTGAAGAGATAGACAGCCTGCCCAGGGGTGAGCTGGAGCCAAGCAGCGAAACCGTTCTGCAGCTTCTTTGGAACGATCCCTCGGAGGATGTTGAAGGATTTGCTTTCAACGACCAGCGGGGTGGCTTCTATTACTATGGTAGGAGCGCATTTGCAAAATTCATGGACGAGAACGGTCTGAAGATGCTTCTGCGGTCTCACGAGGTTTTCGAAGATGGATTCAGGTACTTTTTTGGCAGCAGCCTTCTCAGTATTTTCTCTTCAACCGGATACTGCGGTTCTCCAGTAAGGGGTAAGGCAGCCCAACTTACAAGCGACGAAGAGGTAGGCCTTATAGATATAGCCTAGCAATATATGGCACAAAGTAAGCCACTTGGCATTCTCCTCATCCTAGAAGCTTGCAGGCGAGTTTTGCCGTTCTTTCCCCAAGTTCCTCACAAAGCTTCCTGGTCTCTTCATCTGGCTTTCCAACGCTCGCCACCCCGTAGTGCTTGTCCGAACTATTTCCCTGAACCACCATTCCATGCACGAGCATGACGTGCAATATTGAAAGAATGGCGGTTTCAGCGCCGGTAGCAGTTCCTCCTGCAGATGCGAATGCAGCACCAACCTTCCCCTCAAGCTGCCCATGTATTTCGACCGACTCGTCAAATACTGCCTTCAGCCTTCCAGACATCTCTCCATAATAGGTTGGCGATCCAGCTATGATCGCATCGTAGTCCTTAAGCCTCCTCGCATCGAACCCCTCAGCTCTCTTGACATCGACCTCAACTCCTTTAACCTTTTCAGCTCCTTGTGCTACGGCTTTGGCCATCGCCTCGGTGTTCCCAGACCTTGAATCGTAAAGGACCAGCAGCTTCATGGCTCCCACCATACTACCGACTTAAAGATAAAAATATCTGGCCTGAGCAGAGCCCACTATGGCCGAAGGCTCAGGAGTAAGGCGATTCACGGTAAGCGACCTTAGGAAATATGCAGCTCTGGCGAAGATCAAGCTGGAAAGCAGCGAGGAGGTTCGACTGGCTTCAGAGCTTGGGGACATACTGGGCTACTTTGAAAAGATCAAGGAAGTCGATACTGCGAATGTCGAACCCACGTACAGCGTGGCAGGCGCCGAAAACAGGTTGAGGGAGGATCGCCCCGGAGCTTGCTTGAGCCAGGAAGAGGCCATAGCGAACACAGGAGAGAAGGAGAAGGGCTACTTCAAGTCTCCAAAGGCCTTCTAGTGAAACCTATTGGACACCCTCAGCGCAATCCTTGACATCAAAAATGGGAACTTGACAGCTACAGAGCTTGCAGCCAGGGCGATGGAGGCTATAGAGAGGAAGGAACCTTCCATACATGCTTTCATAACGGTTGCGGAGAGCGCTTTATCCGCGGCGAAGTCGATCGACAAAAAGATCGCCCTAGGAGAAAATGCTGGCTTGCTCGCTGGCTTGCCGATAGCACTCAAGGACAACATCAGCGTAAAGGGAATGCGAAACACATGCGGATCGAGGATGCTGGCAAACTACGTCCCTCCGTACAATGCAACCGTTGTAGAAAGACTGTTGGCCGAGGGCGCGGTAATATGTGGCAAGACGACGATGGACGAGTTTGCAATGGGCTCGTCGACCGAGACCTGCTTTTTCGGCCCAGCGCGCAATCCTTGGGACACTTCGAGGGTTCCGGGGGGAAGCAGCGGTGGCAGCGCTGCAGCTGTCGCCTCTGGAGAGGTCCTCGCAGCTTTGGGAAGCGACACGGGCGGAAGCATTAGGTGTCCAGCTGCCTTCACCTCCACAGTAGGTTTGAAGCCGACATATGGGAGGGTTTCGAGGTGGGGGCTCGTTTCTTACTCCCACTCCCTGGAGCAGATCTCCCCTGTCGCTCCCGATGTCTTGGGTGTTGCAGCTCTGTTGGGTGCTATCTCAGGATTTGACAGCAGGGATGCGACAAGCTCCGCACTGGAAGTCCCTTCCTATGTCGAGGAGGCAAAGGTGCAGCCCGGGAAGTTCAGGGTGGGCATCGTCAAGGAGTTCTTTGGCGAGGGAACTGACTGGAAGGTAGCCAGAACCGTTCGTGAAGCTTTGGAAAAAATCAAGGAGTTGGGAGGGAGCTTGGAGGAAATATCGCTTCCGTCCCTGAGGTACGCTTTGCCAACTTACTACTTGATAGCGATGAGCGAGTGCTCTAGCAACCTTTCGAGGTTCGATGGCCTGAGATACGGCTTCCGCCTGGAAGCGAAGCCAAACGAAAGTTGGGATGAACTTTTTTCCAGGACGAGGGCGATTGGATTTGGAGAAGAAGTGAAGAGGAGGATAATACTAGGAACGTTCGCCCTATCCGCAGGATACTACGATGAGTGGTTCGTGAAAGCCGCGAAAGTAAGAACCCTCATAATCAGGGACTTCTTGCAAGCATTCAAGTCATTCGATGTCCTCGCAGGACCAACGATGCCCTGCTTGCCTTGGAAGATAGGAGAGCTTGCCGATCCCCTGAGCGTTTACAGGATGGACATTGACACTGTAGCTGTAAACCTGGCTGGGCTCCCTGCCATCAGCATTCCTGCCGGGTTTGCGGATGGGTTGCCCGTCGGCCTTCAGCTCATCGGAAAGCACTTCGATGAGTCATTCCTGCTCAGAGTATCTTATGGCTATGAGCAAATTACGGAATTTCCGAAGAATATTCCGGTCAACTAGCTCAGCTACTCTAACTATTGCTCCGATTTACCATACCCTGCTTGATTAGATATCTTGAAAGTCATTCTCTTCCTCTGCGAAAATCCGGAGGGGGAACCCTTAAGCTGCTGGAACTTCCCAAATGCGTCGTAGAGAGTTGAAGGCTCTCGGAGTTGATATTGGAACTACAAGCGTGAAAACGGCAATTCTGGATACTGAGAATGGAATTATCGATTCTTCAGCCGTTGACACCTCCGACCTGATCAAACGCCCCCAGCCAAACTTCGCGGAGAGGGACATAGACGAGATATGGAAGAGGGTTGTAAGCTCAGTTCGTGCACTAGAACATGTGCGGAGCGTGGAGGCAATATCGGTTGATGCTACGAGCGGAACGGTCGTTGCCGTCGATTCCAAAGGCAAGCCCCTATGCCCAGCAATACTGTATGCGGACAAGAGGTCCACGAAGGAGGCTGGCGAGGTTCTTGAAAGGAGTGAAATAGCTAGAGATTATCAAACCTTCCTTCCTGTCGATGCAAGCCTCGTCCTTCCAAAGATCCTCTGGCTCAAGAGAAACATCCAGGAGTTCGGGAAAGTTTCGAGCATTCTTCACGAAAGTGACTTCATAACCATGAAGCTTTGCGGGAATGCGAAAACAAGCCCCAACGTTGCAGGAAAATCGCATGTCGACGTCAGATCTGGTAAATACCTGAAGGATGTCTACGAGGACCTTGATATTCCCCTTGACCTAATGCCACCATTGGCTGAGATCGGTGATGTCGTGGGCTTTGTCTCCAAGGATGCATCTATCGAAACTGGATTGCCGAACGGAATTCCTGTCATAAACGGTGTTACGGATGCAACCGCCGGGGATATTGCGACCGGTACTCTTGAAAAAGGCCAACTAAATGCTACGATTGGTACAACACTTGTCGTTCACGCAGTGGTTGACAAGCCCTTGCCGGACAGAAAGAGGCGCATCTATTACAAAAATTTCCTCGGCTCCACGTATATAGCCGGAGGCGCGACGGATGCCGGCACGCTCCCTCTAGATTCCGTAAGCTCGATGCTCCGCCTCAGCTTGCACGACCTCGATCTGGCTGCTTCGAACGTCCCACCTGGATGTGAGGGTCTCCTGGCACAACCCCAGTGGACCGGAACAAGGGTTCCGGACCACAATCCGAATGTCCGCGGATTCTTCATCGGTCTGACAGCGAAGAACTGCACGCCTGGCCACATCTTCAGAAGCCTGCTTGAAGGAAATGCAGCAATTCTTTCAGAGGTCATCGGAATAATCGAAGAGGTTACAGAAGTTACAATCAAGGAGGTAATAATTTGTGGAGGGGGTTCGAGGAGTGATGTTCAAAATCAGATCATGGCAGACATGATGGGCTTGGAAGTTTTGGCCCTGGAGAATGTTGAGGCTGCCGTCGGATCAGCTATGCTTGCAGCTTGGGGAGCGAATCGGAAAATCGACATCCGCCAGCTTGCGACAAGGGTCGTAAAGCCAAGGAGAAGGTATGTTCCGCAGAAAGACCTGGCCGATACATACTGCAAGCAGCGTGACCTTCTCCGAACCCTTACGGCGAAGATTTATGGCTAGGTATTTCTTCGCCAGGTAGAGCAAGATCGCAGGGACATGAATCTTTAGAGGAACATTTGTGCTCTCTCCAGTTCTTTAGCTTTTACCAGCATCTTAGCAAATGAGTTCTCGTAGGGCTTTGCTTAGGATCTGTGTCTCTTAGCTACCGTGGTCTTATGGGCTGATGTAGGTTCTGGCTGGCTGGTTTAGGTCTTCTCCAGTGAGGGTCTGTTCAGAATTCACTCCCCATGCTCTTATGATCTCTTTAAGAGCGCCTATCTTGCTAACTTTTTGGTCGTATGCAGAGGCCCTAGCTTGCGTATATGTTGCGGAGCTTCCCCACGCCTAGCATCTGAATGTCAACGGTGTGATACATCATGTAATCGAAGTAGTCGGCTTAAACGCCTAGGGCTTGAAGCTGGGTTTTGACTGAACCTGATTGGTAACTACTACTAGCAGGTTAAGGCTTTTAGTCTTAGCCCGATCATCGAATCAACAATGACGAGTTTTACATTTTTTCCCATGCCGAATTAGCCAATAAACTCAGTTAGCGCCTGAGTTTCAATTTCGCCTCATAGAAGCTTATCCAAGTTTTTCGATCTGTTGAACGCTTAAGAATTGTCTGTCTTTTCTTCCACAGCTCCTGCGCCGTGATGAAGTCCATTGAAAGAGATTTTCAAGCTACTGCAAAGATATTAAGGACAGTGTTGAGGCCTATTCGCGCTTTTTCGTTATCTTTCTAACGGGGTAACCGCAAGTGCTACTACAGTTTGTTATTCCAGCCGATCTAGGAGGAGATTTTGGTGAAAAATGGAGGAAAGTACTCTCCCATGTCCCTTCTAATCGAATGGTGATAGCAAGATAAATAAACTGCCTTGCTATGAAAATCTCTTTTGCCCACCCATTGCAGACTAACTGGGCACGGTTCCTAGGGAAATATTGTTGGTAAGCCATCTGGGGCTAGAACCCTGTATGGGTAGCGAGCGATAAAGCTGCACTAGCTGGTGCTATCCCATGCTCAGACAAGCTGGATAAGTGATCACGGGACTAAGCTAAAGGGCAAAAGAGATTTTCGTTATTCATCCTATGGAGCTGTGCAACGATAATCGCTTCTCATAGGCGTGCTCGATTCTAATCTAGAAGGATGTATAATCGGCCTACTGATTTCAGCTGGTCCAATCAGTTACTATAGAGGTCTTATTTCAGAACCTCTAACTCAAGCTTCTCATAGACACTTTTTATTTTCTCATAATCCTCATCTAAGGTTAGAAGTTTCTCCTTATTACTTATACATATAGCGGCGATCAGTATATCGGCGTCACTTACCGTTTTTCCATTCTCCTTTAACCTAGCCCAAATATAGGAGGCCACTTTAGAATCCTCAGAGGTAAATGGTATTACGGTTAGCTCTGATATTAATGAAAGTATTACGTTTAACTCCCTATCCCTGCGGCGAATAATATTAACGTACATTGCTCCCCTAAGCAGCTCATACGTCGTAACAGATGTTATCATCACCTCTTCAGAAATGTTTATCGCATCTAAAAACTTCCTATCGCTTAAAATTCTGAGAACCGTAGAGGTGTCAAATATCAAATTCCCTCATCCTGAACCTTCTTCTTTCCTTCAGCACGATATCCAGCACATCGCTTCCCTTAAGACTCCCAGCATACTTCCTCAGAACTTCTAAAGACCTGCTCTTCCTTTCCATCATTATTCTTAAAATGACATCGGAAAAGGACTCTTTCTCTCCCTTCATTCTAGAAAGCATTTCGTACACTTCATCTCTTAATATTATATTCTTCATGTGTTAATGTATACATCAATTATTTATATAAGTTTTCACCACACCTAAATAAAGTTCGCCAAGGTCATGACGAACCAGATGGGGATAGACCAAGTCGAGTCAGTCCCCGGTCAGCCACAGCCCATGCAGCCAAACCATATCTTCTTGGGAGCCTGTAGGAACTATAGCGTCGCGAGAATCGTGAAGTGATTGAAGGGAGCAAGCTCCAGGTGAATACGAGAAGAATGTTGGGGTCGAGTTAAGTCAAGTCAAGCCAAAGCTCTGGAGAAGAGCATTCTGTAGCGGCGGGTACTCTACTTCAACTAGTCTATGTGCTCAACCACCAAGTCCATCCAGTACTAATAGAGAGGAGCCAGGGGAAGCATTAGACCGCACTGGACTACTAGGAATAAGCAGACAACGATAAGCCAATTCATGGTATGGCTCCCCAAGGCTTTAGCCCTGGTTAGTTCAGGAATAAGCACCCTGACAGAACAAAAAAGGGATTTTACTGTTTAAAGTAGTACAAATGATCTTCTAGAGTGGCAGGTCCGCCAGGACCAGAAACTAGGCCAGACTTAAAATCGCAAGCTTGCCACAACCATTTTTATTTTCGGGCTGTCTTATCTGGAGGCGCTGAGTTGGGGAAAAATAAAGAAAAGTTTGAGCGTGCTTTGCATGTAGCGAGGGAGGTAGCTGCCAAACTTTCCTCAAAGAAGAAAATAGTTGGGGTTTTCGTATTCGGCTCCTCTGTCAGTGGAGGTTCGGATGAGGAGAGCGACATTGACCTTGGTTTAGTCTACGAAGGGGTAGGAATTCGCGAAGGGAGGGAGGAGAGGCAAATCGGCGGGATTCGCTTCGATGTCTGCCACTACCCCGCTTTCAGGTTTGAAAGTGTCTTTGAGTCTGAAGATTTTCGCGGAAAGCCCAACACATGGTTCAATGCAAGCCTCTGGCTTGGATTGATGAGAGGATGCGAGATAATTGAAGATCCCATGGGCCTTTTGCGGAGATGGAAGGAAGCCTCATTGAGGTGGAGCTGGAGGGATGACGAGATCGAGCCTCTCGAGCTGATCTGCCTCAAGAACATGTCTGCAGCAAACCTCTTCCTGAAAGAGGGAAGGGTTCTTGAAACACTCATCTTCCTGAGAGAAGCTCTGAATGCAGCCGTTTATGTCCGACTGATGAGGTGCAACCTCGTTCCATTTTGGGACCCTAGATTCCTCTATCAAAGCGTGAGTTCGGCTGGAGAATTGAGCATTCTCTACAGGCACCTAAACGACCTTGACATTGTCGATGCCAAGCTCCTTAGATCACTTCTGAAAAGCTTGAGGTTCTACATGGAAAGGGAGGGCGAGAAAAACTCAGGTGTGGCAACGCACTTCCACAATGCGCTAGATGGCTACTGGAGGCAGCAATATGCGATCGGCTTGCTTTCAGCCCGCCTTTCAGCATTTTTGCTCGCTCCAAGGGTGATAGCTGGATCCAGTGCAAGCATTCCGCCTTTGGGGGAAAGGGTTCTGGATGGTGGGCAGCACGTCGAAATGATTAAGAAGCTTAAGGAATTCGACGAGGACTTTCACAATTTTTACCTAAAATTACTGCTTGTCGAAAGGTGGAATCTGAAGATGCTCGGAGGCTCTTTCGACACCCTCTGCACAATCGTCCAACGCAAGCATTGATATTATGGCAGTACTTCAAAGCGGCAACCTTTTCCCAATTCCCTTCGAGATTGCTTTACCATACAGCCTGATCGCTGTAGCTACATCCTCTATAGCCAAGCCAAGATTGGCGCACACGATCTTTTGCGCCCCGTTCTCCCTTCCAGCGATTCTTCCGGCCAAAAGGTCCCCGAGGTCGCCTATCGGTTCGGGTGTCTTCTTGAAGTAGCCCGAGCTCTTGTAGTACCGAAACTGCTCAAGGTCGTCTGTGAAAAGCTTGTCGGCCACCCTGAAGGCTCCGGGAGTCACATAAGAATCGAAATCAAGCGTGCAGACAAAGCTGCCTGGAGATAGCCAGGAGGCCTCGATGGTTGGATTCGGTTCCTTCATGATCGGTCCAGCTGTCACCACAATCTCTGCTCCCTCGACAGCATCTCTCGGATTTGGAACTGAACGAATGCGCACACCTATCGAAGCCATCTCCTTAGCAAATCTCTCCGCATTCTCAGGAATGATATCGTAGGCTCTCACGTCCCAAATCGAGGGGAAGAATGTCTTGAGCGACTTGAGGTTGCTCCTTCCCTGGACACCACATCCAAGAATCCCAAGGCTGATTGGATCGGCCTTGGCC
The DNA here is from genome assembly GCA_964631995.1 of uncultured Nitrososphaerota archaeon. Taxonomy (GTDB): domain Archaea; phylum Thermoproteota; class EX4484-205; order EX4484-205; family DTQO01; genus DTQO01. Next base: position 1,375 of record CAZWAU010000267.1, on the reverse strand, counting down.
AAATATTTTGCCGCAATCGCTGTTGCTGCACCTGTCCTAACAGCTGTAATCCACGTGCAGTCCATTATGGCGATCGGAACTCCTGTCTCGACATCGTTGAGTATGAGCAAGCCAGTAATGTAAGGAAGCCCCATCCTGTAGTTCTCCGGATATCCTCCAACCCACTTTATGCCTGCAGCTCCAAGCTCCGGAATATATGCAGGCATAGCGTGTATGAAAGCATTGGGTTTTGTATGTATTCCGGGCTTTGGCGGCATCTCGACCTTTCCAATAGATTTCTGTCGTATAGCCTCTTGGACCGCCTGAGCAACCTCCTCGATGCTCATTCCAACCTCTTCGACATCCCTCCTCGAAAGGTAAAGTATCTCTCTCCTTTGCATTCCATATACCTTTGCACCGCCTGGCAAGGCATTGGCTAATGAATTTTTGCGCAAGCCTCGGCGCTGATCGAAAAGCTACTGCCTTACGATGGCTTGCTACCTGCTCAAGCGAGATAGCTGTTTGGAGTTCTGTCGAAGTCCTTCACAACTTCAAATTCTCCTGTGAACCTGCCCCTTGCGCCGAGAACCTCGGGGAAGAATGCCAAAGGACCTCGTGGGGAGCACAACTTCGTTGACACATGGCCTTCTCCGAACGACTCCTTTGCAACGTGGAGCGCAATCTGCCTAGCCTTTGCTTCGTCGAAATAGCCGAGCGAATGGAGATACTCATGAAGGAGTATGCTGTAGACGAATGCATTCTTCTCCCTCCGCGTTCTGGAGCTTCTCTCAACAACTTCCAGCAGAGCCTTGTTCATCACTATCGAATTCGAGCCAACTTGGTGGAACGCTCCAACATTTGCAGGAAGTTCGGCCAAGTAGAGGGTCAATCCGGCCCTGTGCCTTCCGATCGTCTGGTATACAGATTTCTTGACCACTTCGAAAATATCGCCGAAGCCTTCGCACCTGTCCAGCTCATCTGCAAGAACCAATATCAGATCGCCTCGAAGCTTGAAATCAATCTTCGTTCTCCAGTCCCCTTTCTATCTCTTCCATCACCCTGAGTGTAGCTGCGCACATCAGGATGCTGGCAAACCCGAGCTGCGAAAGCCTGTAGTGGACATTACGGGGGTGCCTCTCTATCCTCTCCACCAGATCGTTCTTCATCATCTTCTGCAATGAATCGTATATTACCTTCTGGTTGGCATCCAGCTCCTCCATCAGTTCAGTAAACCTCGGATTCGATCTTTTGGTTATCTCGCAAAGCATCTTGATCCTGGTTCTGTTAGAGAAAAGATCGTGAAGAGCCTCAACAGCGCCTATCTCTTCCTCTATCTCTTCTATCTCCTCTTCGAGCCTTTTCTGGTCCCAGTCATGGATTCCTAGGGGCATTTCGA
>CAZWAU010000266.1:0-4446 GCA_964631995.1 uncultured Nitrososphaerota archaeon | reverse complement strand
GGTAATACATTGTCTCAAGAAAGGTTTGAATGTATTCATAGAAAAACCTCCGGGGGTGAGCCTGGAGCAGGCCAGGAACATGGCCAAGATAGCGGACCTGAATGGCTGTATCACAATGGTTGCATTCAACAGACGGTACATCCCCTTGATGAGAAAAGTCAAGTCTATCGTTGAGGAAAGGGGAGCCATTATGCAGTGCATGGCAACGTTCTACAAGAATCTCATTGAAAAGGAGCCACCTTACTACCAAGGAGCTGTGGACATATTGACAAGCGACGGAATCCATGCCGTGGATACATTGAGGTGGATGGGGGGCGAGCCCCTGAAAGTTTTAAGCGACATTGAAAACCGCTATGTTGAATATAGTAACAGCTTTAACGCCCTCATCAAGTTTCAAAACGGTTGCACTGGATTTCTTGTCACAAACTGGGCCGTTGGAAAACGCGTCCACACTTTTGAGATGCACGCAAAGGGAATATCTGCATTTGTAAATCCAAATGAGAGCGCCGTAGTTTATAGCGACAACAAGGAGGAGGGGTTGATCATAACGACCAAGGAAGCTGCAAAAAGTGATGAGTTCGCCAAGTACTATGGATACTACGACGAGAACAGACATTTCATAGACTGTGTGAAAGAAGGAAAGCAGCCAGAGACGAACTTCCTCGACGCTGTAAAGACGATGGAACTTGTAGATGCAATCTACCATTCGAGAATATGATTACTTGGTAAATTCATTCCAAACAAGCCTGAAAACTTCCAAGGAATGCTCAATGTCACTTCTGCTTATTCCCCTATGCGTAACCATCCTAATCCTTTCCTTATCTAAGCTGAGAGCCTTCACACCATTCTCAGCCAGCTTGTAGATGAGTTTCTTCGCATCCAAACCTTTGACTCTGAAGATTACGATGTTCGTCTCCACTGGGGATTCGATCGAGATGCCTTCAAATCTCTCTAAGCCCCTTGCCAGGAGTTTTGCATTGTCGTGGTCTTCCTTCAACCTGTCTACCATCTTCTCAAGGGCCACGATTCCAGGAGCTGCGATGATGCCTGCCTGCCTCATGCCCCCGCCAAGCATCTTCCTGATTTTCCTTGCCTTCTCTATAAATTCGCTCCCTCCAACTATAACTGACCCTATGGGTGCGCTCAGTCCCTTAGAGAGGCAGAACATTAATGAATCTACATGCTTGGTTAACTCCTTGACATCAACACCCAGAGCGACAGCAGCATTGAATATTCTTGCACCATCCATGTACAGTTGAAGCCCATGCGACTGTGCAATATCATGGACAGCCTTTATGTTCGATGGCCTTATGACAGCACCTCCTGCTCTGTTGTGTGTATTCTCGAGACAAATGAGAGTTGTCTCAGGGCAGTGGATATCTTTTGGCCTAATCGCACCTTCTATATCTGAAGGATCGAGGCAACCCCTGACTCCTTTTAGGGGCCTTGGTATCAGCCCCGCGACAGCGGACAATCCACCAACTTCGTAGTGGTAGATGTGCGATTCGGCTTCCAAGATGACTTCGTCACCTCTCTTTGTCTGGGCCATCAGGGAGGAAAGATTTGCCTGGGTTCCGCTCGTCACAAGTAGAGCACTCTCCTTCCCCATCTTTTCTGCTGCCAACTCCTCGAGCTGCCTGACGGTTGGATCCTCCCTGAAGACATCGTCACCTAACTTTGCTCTTCCGATCGCTTCGATCATCTCCTCAGTTGGAAGTGTGACAGTATCGCTCCTCAGATCAACGGTTTTCAACTTAATGCTACCGTCTAGAGCCTTGCTTTGATGTCAATTAAACCCTTCTGCTGAAGCTAAGAAAGACCTTGGTTGGCCAATTCCTTTGAAAAAGAACGATTACCTTTATCTTGGCGATCCAGTTCAGAAAAAGTGGTAACCTATAGCGCACAGGTGCTTAGCCGGATGCCCGAGATCATCTCTTTGGGAGAAGCTCTGGTCGAGATCATGAGAAGAAAGAAAGGAGTTCCATTCACGAGACAGGACACATTTCTAGGACCGTATCCAAGTGGGGCACCGGCCATCTTCGCCGACGCAGCAGCCAGGCTAGGAGCAAGTTCCGGTTTCATTGGCGTAGTGGGACAAGACGATTTCGGCCTCGTTGTGAGGGATCGCCTTAGGAGGGATGGAGTTGACATGCGATACCTAAGGGTAGCGAAGGGCTATTCTACGGGCGTGGCCTTTGTGACATATGAAATGGATGGAAGTAGGAAGTTTATCTTTCACCTTAAGCATGCAGCGGCAGGCCAGTTGTGCCCAGCCGATGTTAAGGCGGAATATGTGCGTAGGGCAAAGTTTCTGCACATAACAGGGTCTACGCTGTTTTTGGGAGAAAATGCAAAGGAAGCCTGCTTGGGAGCGGCCAGGATAGCTGAGAAGGCGGGCCTTTTAATCTCCTTCGACCCAAACGTGAGGCCTGAACTTGCAAGCATAAAGGAGATCAGAAGGATCTGTAAGCAAATCCTTCGGATGGCGTATGTTGTTTTACCAAGCGGAGAGGAGGCGACGATGCTTACAGGTGAGGAGGACCATTTGGAGGCCTGCAGGAAACTCCTCAGGATGGGCCCCAGAATTGTGGCACTGAAGCAGGGAAGGTTTGGAAGTACGGTGCTGACAAGTGGAGAGGGCACCCACATCGCCGCGTTCAAAGTGAAGGAAGTCGATCCTACTGGAGCGGGCGATAGCTATGATGCTGCCTTCGTAACTGGATTGCTCAGAGGGTATAGCCTCAAGCGTACTGCAGCCTTAGCTAATGCAACGGGTGCACTTTCAGTGACAAAATTCGGCCCAATGGAAGGTTGCCCAAACCAAAATGAAGTCTCTAGGCTCATGGCGTCCAGGAAATTTCTTTAATTTTTCGCAAGAAGCATTCATCCAAGCTACGGTTTCACGATTGCCTTCATAACTCCCTGCTTCCGGCCTTCTACAATCTCGAAAGCCCTTGTAATCTCATTCAGAGGGAAAATGTGTGTGATCAAGGGCTTTAATTGCAACCTGCCTGAACTCACCAAGTCGACAGCTCTCTGGAACGTAAATGGACTTCGATAAGATGTCGTTATGGTCAGCTCCTTCGCATAAAGATCGAAAGGCTTGATATTCAAAACTGCATCCTGCGGAGCAACGCCGAATATGTTGACCCTGCCTCCCTTCCTAGCTATTTCGATCGCCTGCGAGATTGTCTCAGGTTTTCCAACAGCCTCGATAACGATATCAGCACCTACTCCACCTGTCAGTTCGCTGACTACATTCATCAGGTCTTCGTTGGAGGTGTTCACGATATAGTCGGCGCCAAGCGATTTTACCATCTTGAGCCTGTCGTCTGAGATGTCAGATACGACTACGCACCTGGCACCATTCATCTTTGCCAGCTGCATCAGGATCGAGCCAATCGGGCCAGAGCCAATTATCACGACAAAGTCTCCGAGTCTGATGCCAGTCTGATCCATTCCCCTTACACAGCAAGCGACTGGCTCGATCAAGGCGGCCTCCTCGAAGCTTAGGGCTTCGGGAACCCTGTAGACGTTTGAAGCGGGTACATTGACGAATTCCGCAAAAGCACCATTGGTGTCAACCCCTGTTGCCTTTAGGTTTAGACAGAAGAAGTTCTTTTCACTCAACTTGCAAAAATAGCAGTTTCCGCAAATGACATTTGGCTCGGCTACCACGTGCCATCCTTCGCGTATTCCGCTCACGCCTTTCCCAATCTTCGAGATCACGCCAGAAAACTCGTGGCCAGGGATTATGGGAGTTGGGACGGCCCACTCCCCCTTGAAGAAGTGGATGTCGGTGCCGCAGATTCCAGTTGCTTTTACTCCGATCAGGACCTCTTTCTCAGAGATGGAGGGCTCAGCAACATCTTCAACCCTAATGTCCCCGATCCCGTGCAGCACAGCAGCCTTCATGCCGATCCCATACAAGTTGTACTATTTATCGGTGAGCTGAGATGCTGCGCCTGATTTCCAAAATTGCCTGCCTTATGCTCCCCTTAGAGAAAATAGCTGAGCCGGCAACCAGAGTGCTTGCACCTGCCTTCGCAGCCAGTGGCGCGGTCTTGGGATTAATGCCCCCATCGACGGATATTGAGGTACACAAACAATTCTCAGAGATCAATCTTTTGGCTTCCCTTACCTTTGAGAGGACACTTGGGATGAGCTTCTGCCCGGCCGATCCTGGCTTAACGGTCATCAGGAGTAGGTCGTCAACCTCGCCCAAAATGCTTTTAGCAAGTTTCAGATCTGTGGAGGGGTTGAGCGAGATTCCTGCTTCTACACCAAGCTTCTTGATGAGTCGGACGATTGGCAAAGGCCTCTTTGAAGCTTCAAAGTGGAAGATCAAGATGTCAGCTCCAGCCGATGCGAAATTTTTAACTTGCCTCTCTGGATTGGAGACCATCAAGTGCACATGGAAAGGCAGGCTGCAGCTCTTCCTAAGGG
>CAZWAU010000265.1:0-9573 GCA_964631995.1 uncultured Nitrososphaerota archaeon | reverse complement strand
TTCCTCTTCCCCCACCCCCTGAAGGAATTGAGCAATGTTGCAAATGAAGTGGGGGCCTACATCGTTTATGATGCAGCACATGTTTTGGGGCTGATTGCTGGCAAGGAGTTTCAGAACCCATTAAAGGAAGGCGCGGACTTCGTCACAGGTTCAACGCACAAAACCTTCCCAGGACCACAGGGAGGATTGGTATTGGCAAACGCAAATGGCGAGAGAATGGAAATGGGGATAAGGAGCGTCCAGTATTCTATCTTTCCTCTCACCACGTCGAACACCCACCTCGCGAGGCTTCCCGCTTTAGGCATAGCAGCTCTGGAGATGAAGGTTTTTGGTGCAGATCTCGCAAGGCAAACTATCAAAAATGCACAGGCAGCTGGTCAGTTCCTTTTCGAAAGGGGCGTAAATGTTTTGGGTGAGAAAAGGGGATTCACGAAATCCCACCAGATAGTTTTGGATGTCAGAAAATATGGAGGCGGAAAAAGGGTTGCTGAAAACCTCGAACAAGCTAACATAATCGTCAACAAAAATATTCTGCCATACGACGACCAGAATGACAAAGAAAACCCATCTGGCATCCGTATAGGTTTCCAGGATGTCACCAGAAGGGGATTTATGAAAGGGGATGTCGAGCACCTCTGCTACCTGATCTTGGAAGTGATCGATGGTAAGAAAAAACCCTCCGAAGTGAAGGAAGAAACTATAGAGCTTAGGCGCAACTTCTTGGGGATAAAGTATGGTTTTAAGAGCGTGGAGGAAGCTATTAAGTATTCGAAAAATGCAATTTATGGATTGGGTTTAAGCAAATAAACCAAAAATGAATTGATTGGATAGCTACCTTGATGCCCGCGGATACTTAATTGCAAACAATTCCTATGCTACTCATCATCGAATCGTCCTTCCGAAAGGAATAAGTGGTTTGCATTCAATCAATATATAGAAGTAATTAATTTATCTCGCAGGCTTGCTTATATATAAGTGAGTTACAGCTCATGAGAGGCGGACCATTTTCCAACTCGAGTATAGAGGAAGCGAACTGCGAAATGCAACGCAACTTTTAGCTCTTTTTGGAGGTTGGAGAGAGAATGAGAGCGATTGCTTGGCTTATATGGAGAACGACTAAAAGGTGGAGATGGATCATAGTAGCAATTCTTATGACGCTTTTGATGGATTACGTCTTGTTTTGGATGGACAATCCCCTGATGGAGATTTTTGGGGCAACTGAGCGTGCTGTGGCATCATACTTCTTACTTTCCTTCATTTTCTTTGCGATAATCGCTTTCGTTCTGTACGAACTACGGGTCGAAGTAAAAACATACTACGTGTGCGAAAGCTGTCATCGGAACTTCTCTTTAGATGGCCACCGGGAAGACCAATTGGATGCCAGATGCCCCTTCTGTTCCTCCAATAACATCCATTTCGTCACAACAGTGGAAAAAATAGAGAATGAAACAAAACGAGTTACAGGTTGAGAGGACTATTTTGGAGATCTGGCTGAACATCTTCCAATGGGATATAAGGATACAAAAATAAAATTGGTTGGAAGCACATGTTTTCCATCGTTCACCAGGATATGTGTTGAGCACAAGCTACTCTCTTAGCTTTCCTCCTTTAATGAGTGGCAGATTCTAAATGAGTTGGATCAAAAGGATTCAGTTATTATATTATGTCGCAAAGGGCTCTCTTGATTGAATTCTCATCAAGGCCATAGGCGATCGTTATCTTCCCATTCGATGGTCCATAAACATATTTCCCTTCGTCAACTCTTTTTTCCGTTGAAGAATACCTGTTTCTGATCTTCTTGGCATAAAATTCAGTCACACCCCCCGTGTCTGGGAAAAGGATTAGATTTGGTTTGTGTCTAGCTTCAATGTAATCGCAAGCAAACTTCAGCTGATTTTCTGTAGTATCTATATCTTCTGGAAAACTAGTAACTTTTGGAACATATCCCCTTCTGCCACATATGGAAAGTATGTAATCCGCAACAAATACCAAACCGATGTCCCTCTCATTTACATCGTTGCCAATCTTTTCTATCCCAACCTCAGTAACGAGCATGATCGACCTAGTATTTCGAGGAAGGAGGGAAACAACTTTTTTCGAAGTTTCCTTCTGAAAGATTTGAGATCCGACTATCGAGAAGATTGTACTGATGCCGCCCCGCCCACAGTTGAATACCGTCCCACTTGAAAGGAGGCGCTCGCACAAAATTTGAGCAGCCAGATAGGCGAAATCGCTTGCCGTATTTGAAACACTCGAACCTCCTATGACAACAACGTGAGGCTTAGAGAATCTGTTCTTGATCAAATGGGCCTCTTCAACCAGCCTATCGAGAACATCCTGCTCCTTCTCCTTTGGCAGAAGCTTCCTTTTTATCGAATCTGCGCCTAAAAAATTGCCGAATTTCAGCCTCTTAGAAGGATTTAAAACGGTCAACAATAATACCTCATCGATTCCCGAGATGCCATTTCGCCCTCGACCCGTAACATCCCAATCTACCATCGCCCTGCCCAACTACCAAATTCTCGGTGTACAAAGGCATTGGCTATGCAACAAATGTGTTGACCAAGTTAATAAACTTGACGTTTTTTCTATGTAGCTATAGAATACGGAGTTTCTTGGCACCATGAGTGTATCAAGGTGAAGGGGCAAGAAAAGCCCTACAATGCATGGGTCGAGTGAATGTGCTAGCGTCGTTATAATTAAAGCTATGCAGAGTGCACTGCATATACTAGTCCTTAGATGCATTGGTTTTGCCAAGGCACTAAAAATAGTTCTGGGGCATAATAGGTTACTTCGAACTGGAACTCTTCTTCAAAGCTTGATAACGAATGTCCGAATACGCGAAGCCACGTCTTACTCTCCATTCCTGTTCTTCCACCCACTTTTCTAAACCCACCTCCTGCAATCGTTTCCCATCTTGAATGAGAGTTGGATAGCGCTCCGCCAAGGCTTTAACATGCTTGCACGGATATTCCTCACATAGCGGGCAAACTTCGACGTGCTTATTTCTTGCACAGCTTCGAATCTCACAGTCCGGAGGACCACCTACGCCTGTCCTACAAGTGCAATCCATTTCCACAAGATTTTGAAGAATCTGCCAGAATGCAGGAAATTTTTCCCTCATTTCCGGCACATACTGGAAGAAGTCATCGAACCCCTCCTCATGCAAAGCCTGCTGAAGCTGAGACGCCTGTTGAGGAATACGCCTGCGTTGCGCGCAGAGACCACAGTACAGGCCGCAATAGGTAGCCAGACGAAGCAAATCCTTTTTTGACATGGATAATATAAGAACTATGCCCTTAAATAGTTTTTGAAACTCCTTTTAGAACCCAACTTAGGGGGGTCCCACTACAGATGAACAATCTTCTCATGCAAATTTTATCCTGTAATCACTATTTTGGTTCGGCCCACAATTAGAAGTTAATTATAAGGGACTGAATAATTATATAATTTTATTTTTCTCCTCAATTATTAGCTTGAGTTTATCGGATACTTTGAACCTGCTTGACTTTTCAACTAAGGAACTCATGTTTATCCGCTCCTCCTGCGCAATGAGCACAGATAAGGCATCCTCCAGGTCTTGCTGAGATCCATACACAAGTTTAGCAACAATGTTGTCCTCAATCGATTCAAGCCATGTATCGATGCCAAATATCTTTTCCCTTGTTTTACAATTCATCACCTCTTGGTCCAATTCACTGTAGATGCCTTTTATGTATGCATGGAGAATTGGAAAATCCTTATGAAAAATAGTAGAATGTGTCTTGAGGCGGATTATGCTTCTAACAAAATCTTCTTCGTCGAATTCAAAGTTTCTTTCTTCCAAGTGCCGAGCCAAGTTTCTAATTTCATTTTCATCGCCTTTAACTATTACATCAATGTCCTGAGTTAGCCTCGGCCTCCCGAAATGTATCGAAACTAAACCTCCTACGATAACATAGTTAATTTTGCTGTCTTCCAAAGCTTGAATCAAAAATTTGAAGAAATTTGAGAACTCACCCATTTCTATTTCTTCTCCTATATTCCAAGACGAAATTCCTCAAGAATTTTACATCTCTTTTTTTATTGGCAAAAGCTTGTATTAACTCATTTTCTATTTCACCATAACAAGAATCAAGGACATCGAGAGGTTCAAGTTTTAGATTTTTTGTCCTTCTTACTTCTTCTACTATGTCTTTCATTCTCTTATTACTTAACATTAAAACTCATCAGAGGTTTCTTTTGCATACACTTATAAAGTTTTATAAATTATCGACTTCGTTAACTACCCACAAATGAATGACGTGGGCTTCCCACTTCCTCGACCGAACTTGCCTATCATACTCCGGATAAGTAGAGGTTCAGCCTCTATGAGAGCCCATTCCAGACCCAGTGCAAGTATGTTCCTTGCAGCATTTACATCTCTATCGATTATGAGCCCACACTTTTTACCCTCTCAGATAGGGCTTTGAAACCATCTCCCCGCATCCAGAGCATTTCTTCGACGTTCCTGCTGGGTTGACGAAGATTACTCGTCAGCCATGCCTCTCCGCCTTATAGACGGTTAACTGGCGTAACTTATACCAGCAGAAGTTCATTATTCCAGATGCTAGAGAGTGATTTTTAACTATCCCCATTACATTCAGATCTTCAAAGATAATCATTTCATATCCGTTAGCAAGATTTTTAATATCTTGTGCACAAAACCTATCCTCGCCTTCAAGGCTTTCAGCTAAAGCCTTACGCTGCTCATTTCTTGCTGCTTTTTGCTGAAGCGAAAATATTTTGGCGGACCTGGTGAGATTTGAACCCACGTTCTCTGGCTCGGAATGAGCTATCAATTGGCCCTAAATAGCGGAGTATTTATATCATTGGCGTGGGCTTCTAATTGATGCTCAAGCACCTATTGCGCCTTGTGGTGGCGGTCATCCTGGGCATTCTAACATATTACGCCTCATACTCAATCCTAAGCCCATACGACAAGCACTTGGCCACTCTGGCAGCGTTTGGCCTGCTCTTCTCGATACCATTGCCATTGATTTTAGCCTTCTATGGGAAGGTGAAGTGGGCAGGAAGGCTGTTCGTCGGATCGTGGCTCGCCTACGGAGTTGCCATAGCCTCGTTGATCATCTGGTCCGCTCTCGAGGCCTTCCCCACAGAGGCTTTGGCTTTCACATTAGTCGCCGGGGGCTCAACCCTCGTCTTTTATGCCCTACATAGGACGGGCAAGATTGGGGAGTTCATACAGCTCTTGAGGCGTAGTAAGAAGGCGGGGGAAGAACCAGAAGTTCACCCGGTCATAGGATTGGAGGGGGAGTTGATGTCAGAAACGGAGAAAAAGTCCCAGACAAAACAAGAACCTGCATTCGAACTGGAGCTGGAAGAGCCACAGCCTACTGTAAAAGAGAGGAACAAAGTCTTCGATCTTGGCGAGTTAACGAGCTCTCTGGATGGCCTAGACTGCAAGATACTACTAGTGCTAATGACGACCGGATCGGTACTCTCTAAGAAGGAATTGAAGCTCGCTACGGGTGCGTCGTACAAAAGGGTTCTATCCTCCACGAAGAGGCTTCAGGAAAGTGGTCTGATCGAGGTCAGGAGGGAGGTCATAAGGGGTAGAAAGGGAGCGGTGATCAGGCACTCGATAGATATCGCCTCAAATCTGGATAGGAAACGGCTTGAGTCCCTAGTCAGGCAGAGGATGGAGAAACTCGAGAAGTGGGGCGTCACAGAGGCTTAAGTTTTCGATCGGTCTGATAATCCATCTACTGCTCTATGCAGACCATATGTGAGCAATATGCAGGCGATATGCGGGGCGATATTCCATCGGAGTAACTAAGTTCTTTGACAGTAGCATATCCCCTCGGTCCAAGAGATGGGCGACGAGATCGAGCGCAAGAGGCTTGTGATCTACGAGCGCACGAAGCTCGGGCGTAAAGAGACAAGGAGCCTAAAGCTGAGGTACGCTGAGAGGATACCGCCCCGTACTGCAAAGCGCCCTAATTCCCCCAAAGGAATGGCACCTGAGAGCAAGGCTCGGTTCATACTGATTGGACTTACGGCCATCTTTCTCATCTCATGGCTCACATTTGATTTCAAGGTCGGATCGACCTCTCTAGCATTGGCCATCGTATCCTTCTTCTTCGTAAAGCTCCTTGATGGCCTTTATTATAGCCCAAGGCTCAGTACTCTGGGAAGCCATCCGATCATCCTTTCATCTGGCAGATTGGTCAAGACTGGCTACCTGTTCATGAGGCCTGCCAACTCGACTACGCTCGCGGGAAACTGCAGGCCGGGTCTGTCAGCTGCCATCACCAACATGAGGCTCAATGGAGGATTAATCACGACCAGAAGGCAGTTGATCTACTTCGTCAGGGCAAAGTCGCTCTCCTCCGATGACATGATCAGAAAGTTGAGATCAAGGGGTGCTGGATTCGCAAAAGCATACGAATCGGCATACAACGTCAGGTTAGTTCCGGTCGATGCTCCAGCCAATCTAAATCAGATGGTCAGCGTTAGGGTTTCAGGCTTCAGGAGGGCGTCGAACATCGTAGGGCAAACGGTGAGGGCCTCCATGCTCTCAGGGCGATACCAGGTAAGCCTTCTTCCTAGGATGCCACTCTTCAACAGCATCAAGTTGAACGACAGGGGTGTGCTTCTCATAAGCTTCGCTCCTTTGGGAGGGATATTTGGCCGGGTTAGGACCTGGTTAAAGAGGTGGCTGTTCGCCAGGGAGATGAAGAAGACATCGCTATACGATGAGGAGCCATCGGAGGGAAGCTATTTCGTGGCACTGACGAGGAGGGTCCTGAGTTACAATGCATTGTTCAGTTTGTCGATGATCGTCCTCACATTTGGCAGTAGTTCGGTTGCACATAGTGAGAATGTGGAGAGCATCGAAACCAGCATGGGTACGGAGATGGAGCAGCACTCCTATGAGAAAGAGGAAGACAAGGCGATACGAGGATTCAGAATAGCGGCGCCAAGATCGGTCGAGTTGAAAGATGTCAACCCGGTTTCAGCCATAAAGAAGTTCTTCTCTTTTAGCGGTATAACCGTTACACCTCTAGATTTGGAGTACATCATCTATCCCCCTCCCAACCTAAAGGGCTACACTGTAGTTCCAAAGCCAGCGATGACTAGTGGCGATATGCTGATAGGAACCTCGGTCGACGAGACGCTGAGGGACTCCTATCCATACTACATATCCTCCGAGGATCTCAATGGGAATGTGCTCATCATAGGAACAACCGGAAGCGGTAAGAGCGTAACGGCTGCAACGATAGTCAAGAACCTGAATGACAACGTGCTGATACTCGATTGGAATGGAGAGTACTCTAGGGCATTAAGTCCAGAGGGATTCGACACCTACGCAATAGGCGAGTTCACCTACAACCCCTTCGAGAGGTCCGGTACAAGTCGGGAGGAGGTCCCGCTCAGGCTGACTGAGCTTATGAACAGCCTGATGGCCTACGCCTACCGCCAGCCCCTTACACCTACGCAGTACCGATTGCTGGCCAATGCGTTGAGGGAGATGGAGAGCTACAGCATTCGTATTTTAGTGAAGAAGGTCTGCCAGAAGATGGAGGGCGAGAGGAGGCCCGACGTGCTCAGGGCATGGGAGAGCCTCTATGCCAAGCTGAAGCCATTCGACAAGGACTACTTCATAACATCAGGCGATGCGGTGCACTGCGACCAGCTCCTATGCGGGAGGAACATCGTGGACATGAGGAGGATGGACGAGCAAGGCAAACTCCTTCTGGCTCTAAGCATGCTCGAGAACCTGTATCGTATCGCTGTCCATGGTGGGCTGTCTGAGAGATTAGTAGTGGTGGTTGACGAGGCGCACAGGCTGCAGTACAGCACGAGCAAGGTGATTGGTTTGGAGAAGCCTATGGTTGGCGTGCCACCACCCATTGTCGAGAGGATAACGAGGGAGTGCAGGAAGCACGGCCTCAACATGATTCTGATCACTCAAACTCCATCTGGAGTGACCGATGAGGTTCAGGCGAATCTCGGAGTGGTGATTTGCCACAGGATGAAGGGGATGGAGGCGGAGGTTGCGGACTCGATAATCGGGCTCAGCAAGAGGTTCGGGGAGGAGGCTATAGCAAGCCTGCTCACTTTGCCTACAGGATACGCGTACATCGAGACAGCCAGGGTACAATTGCAGCTCGTGCACGTAGCGGCCAACGATAGAGAGCTCGTCTCGAGGATGGAGGTGAGAGCCAGGAACCGAGAGGAAATGGCGCTATCGAGATGACATGAGGCCCCTCCGAAGGGCCGATGCTGGGCGCAGGTGCAACCAATAGCCTCTCCCTTCACCTCTTTTTTCTAATCCCATAAACCCTCTCATGTGCAGCACGATTGCCCTCATGATGAGAATTCATCATCGGCTGAGGCACATGAGGGGCATGGTATGATTCCTATGAGCGGATGCTTGGGCTCCTCCTTGCTGATCAGCTGATCGGGGATGAGCAGGGCATCGAGCTGGAGGATGACCGATTCAGGAATTAGGAGAAAGATGGCCTGGCACAGCATACAGCTTCCAAGGAATAATCGGTCTGCTCCCGCCATCCTGGTGCTTTCCTCTGCCTCATGACAGAGTCGGTTCAACCCCGAGCCTCCCTTCAGAACATGGGAGGTGATAACACAAGATGGCGGAAGCGGATGAACTATTTTTAACGGAGGAAGCCCGTAAGCTCTACAATAGATTCAGTCTAAGTCTAGTGAAAATTATGGTAATCGTCGGTAGCTTGTTTGGGGACGCTTCTATGTTCGTACGTAAAGATCATTATACTCCTATTTTCAACGAGAGTCACTGCATGGAACAACTGGAATATTTGAAGTGGAAGGCCTCGATACTTGGTAAACCTGATGGAGTCAAATTTCATGTGATGTCTCAAGGATACTCTAAAGGTAAGATGATTGCATATTTCCGCGTAGGGAACAAGGCATTTACTGACATTGATAAACTGTTTTACATCCGAACAGAAAGTGGTAGAAGAAGGAAAATCGTGACAATGGAAGCGCTTGAACTGTTGATAGGATCACCATTGGCCCTTGCTGTATTTCTAATGGATGATGGTGAATATAATGTATACTCAAACCAGATAATTTTCAATACCTGCGGTTATACACTTGAGGAGAATGATATTATGGCGAAACGGTTCGAACAATTGCTTGGAGCATCAGTAAGGGTGAAAATCAAGCGAAAACGATATCCGAGAGTGGTTCTTTCAAGTAAGGCTACTGATAAATTCATAAAAATTGTGACCCCGTTCATTCATCCAACATTATATTACAAAGTTGATCAGAACATTATGCATTATTTCGATGAACATATAATAAAGAAACTAATGAAAGAATACGGAAAGAAACCTGTAAGAAGTATCTCAAAAGAAATTGGCTTGACAATCCAAGAATTATACGTAATTGCCTATAGACTTGGCCTAACAAAACATAAGGGATACATACGTTATCGAAATAAACCATTCACTGAACAGGAAAAAGGATATCTGATAAATACTTATGGCAAGGTCCCCGGGCCTGAAATAGCCAAAAGACTCAATACAAGTACGAAATATATACACC
>CAZWAU010000264.1:0-13959 GCA_964631995.1 uncultured Nitrososphaerota archaeon | reverse complement strand
CTTTAGGGAGATGAGTGACATTCTATTGGATAGGGTGAATGAAGCGTTCAAGGAAGGCTCGATCCATTTCGATGTCATTCTAATGATCTCTAGAATTGTGGAGAGGTTTGGCTTCGGTTCAGCCAGATATGGAATCGAACTACTTCAAGCTTCTGGACTTGAGGCGGAATATGATGGCGCCAATCACATTTCGCCTGAATGTGTTAGAAGGGCCCAATCAAGAATCGACAAGATAGTTGACCTGGGCGACTTATCCACATTATCGCCTAACCACATAGCAGCAATAAGAGCCATAGCACAAGTTTTCAGTGAGGCTGATGAAGCATATGTCCCAATGTCCAAGATTATGGATAGATTTGACAGATTGCAACGAGTTCGCGTTGAGGAACTTGAGTGCTTCAAGAGATTGAACTTCGAAGGTCTCATAGATATTCTGGATGAAAGAGTTGGTTTGGTGGGAACCACGCTGATGGCGATCGATAACTGGCTGGCGAGATTACCAGAGGACTGAAATTGTTCTTGGAGCTCATTAATGCTCTCAGCAATCCAACGAGATTAAAGATATTATGTGTCCTTGCAAACAGGGGGCCATCCACAAGATACAGAATCTGGAAAGAAACTGGTGCACCCCAAAGGAGCATCAACCAGCAACTCGAACTTTTAATTGACATAGGATTGGTAAGGAGGCTGAACTACGAGGCTGTTAGTTTATATGAACTTGAGGAAAAAAATCCTTTAGCCATGGAGCTAAAACCAATATTGGAATGGATTTGGTCAAGGCGAAGTATTGAGCTTTAGCTATTTACTTATTAGCTTCCAGCAGACTGCAGAACGACTTTTAGAGAGATTGCGCGAATGTATCTACTTGTGGATTCTAGGAGCATACATTGCTTGAATGATGTAGCAAGCTTTTTCGGTTTCTTAACAGCTATCTGTTCTTTTCCCATTACTGCTGCGCTTACAAAGTATCTCCCTTAAATAGAAAGACAGAAAAGCTGACCAAATTCCAGTTGAGCAACCAATCTTGAAAATATGGTAGGGGGCAATACCATTGCACCGTATTGTTGCAAAGAAGCAGCTTGCGCCAAACATACATATGATCGAGGTTGAGTTCCCACCTCGGATGGTTGCCAAGATTCGGCCTGGTCAGTTCGTTATGATAAGGATCGATGAGTATGGCGAAAGAATTCCCTTGACTCCCGCAGCTATCGACGAGGACAAGGGTAGTTTGATGCTTATCTTCCAAGAAGTTGGAAGGACGACCAGGCGCCTTGGAAGATTGAGGGAGGGGGATTTGATTTCGGATGTGGTTGGACCTTTGGGAACACCAACCGAAATCAAAAGGTTCGGTACTATAGCTGTAGTTGGTGGTGGGATTGGAACCGCCTTCATCTATCCAGAGGCAAAGGCCCTGAAGGAAGCTGGCAACTATGTCGTGTCAATAATAGGAGCCAGAAGCGGAGAGTTGCTCATCCTAAAGGAGGAGATGAAAAGTGTTAGTGATAAGTTTTTCATCACTACCGACGATGGAACTGTAGGAATGAAGGGATTTGTTACGCAGATGCTAGAGGAGGTAATAGAAATGGGTGAGAAGCTGGATCTTGTCATCGCTGCAGGGCCAGCGATTATGATGAAATCGATCTCAGATCTCACGCGTCGATATGGGATAAAGACGATCGTCAGTCTAAATCCGATCATGGTTGATGGGACAGGAATGTGTGGAAGTTGTAGGGTCATCGTTGGTGGAGAAACGAGATTTGCATGTGTGGATGGGCCCAGCTTCGATGCCCATCTAGTTGATTTCGACCATCTTCTTTCGAGGCTCAAGATGTATTCAGAAGAAGAAAAATTAGCTTCACAGATTCTGGAGATGGGAAATCAAGATGGCCTCTGAAGCCAGAAGAACAGCAAAGAGGCAGCAGATGCCAAAGCGAGCAGTTGAGGAAAGGATACGCAATTTCAAGGAGGTCGCACTTGGCTATGACATTGAGCAGGCTTTTGAAGAAGCCAAACGGTGCTTGCAATGTAAAAGTCCTAGGTGCGTTGAAGGATGTCCAGTTGGTGTGGATATTCCTCAATTCATCAATAAGATCATAGAGCGAGATTTTAACGAATCGATAAAGATAGTCAAGGAGAAGAACAACCTGCCAGCGGTGTGTGGAAGAGTTTGTCCCCAAGAGGACCAGTGTGAGGCGAAGTGTGTGCTCGGAAGGAAGGGGGAGCCAGTAGCCATAGGGGCGCTTGAGCGTTTCGTAGCAGACTTAGAGCTTGAAAGGGGAGCTGAGTCGACGATCTCGTCAATTGCCACAGGCAAAAGGATTGCCATCATAGGATCTGGGCCAGCTGGCTTGACGGCTGCCGGAGACCTTGCAAAACTTGGACATGATGTAACGATCTTCGAGGCGCTTCACAAACCCGGGGGGGTACTGACATATGGTATTCCAGAGTTTAGGTTGCCCAAAGCCATCGTCGAGGCGGAGATAGAATATGTGAAAAAACTTGGCGTCAGGATTGAAACGAATGTCGTAGTTGGAAAGACGCTCACTATCGACGAAATTTTCAGTATGGGTTATAGAGCTGTTTTCATCGCTACGGGTGCAGGCTCACCGCGCTTCATGCAGATCCCAGGAGAAAATTTGAATGACATCTACTCAGCGAACGAATTCCTTACTCGAACCAATCTGATGAAGGCGTATATGTTTCCAAAGTATGAAACGCCAATAAGGGTAGGAAAGACTGTGGCTGTGATTGGAGCTGGAAATGTTGCGATGGATGCGGCGAGGACAGCTCTTAGGCTTGGCGCTGAAGATGTTTGCGTCATTTACAGACGTTCGGAGGCTGAGATGCCAGCAAGGATCGAAGAGGTCAGGAATGCCAAGGAGGAGGGCGTACGCTTTCAAATTCTGACTTTACCTGTAAGATACATTCCGACGCCAACAGGTCGCGTTGGATCTGTAGAGTGCATCAAGATGATGCTTGGCGATCTGGATGAAACTGGTAGAAGGGTCCCAACCCCTGTCAAAGGCTCAAATTTTCAAATAAAGGTCGATACCGTCATAGTGGCGATCGGTCAGCGTCCAAATCCAATACTTGCAAATAGCATCCCTGGATTGGAAGTTCGAAAAGACGGGACGGTAGTTACGGTTGACAGCTCGGGGAAGACCACCAAGGACCTCGTTTGGGCAGGTGGCGATATAGTCACAGGCGAGGCGACGGTAATTGGCGCTATGGGAGCTGGCAAGAAGGCAGCGGCATCGATCCATAGATTTGTCAGCTCAAGCTAGTTGTGGTATTATGGAATAAGGTCCGAGTTGCTTTTAAGGATGTGGATAACGCCAATGGAGCTGGGAGATAGCCCATGTCAAGTCCTTTAAGAACCGCGATACTTGGATGTGGAGGAATAGCAAGCACGCATGCGACAATCCTATCTAAGCTTAAAGACATCAAACTTGTCGCATACTGCGACATAAGGCTTGAGGCGGCCAATGCCTTCAACCAAATGTACTCTGCCGGGAAGGGTGAAGTGTACCAAGATTTCCATGAGATGCTCAGGAATGTTCAGCTCGATATACTTTGCATCTGCCTACCTCCATTCGCCCATAAGGACGAGGTTGAGTTAGCTGCTGAGAAGGGCGTGAATATATTCATTGAGAAACCGATAGCTCTAGACATGAAGATGGCAGAAAGAATGGTGGCAAGCGTCGAAAGGAATGGAGTCAAAAGCCAAGTTGGATTCATGTTTCGCTTTGGCGAAGCCATAGAAGTTGGTAAGAAGATGATCTCAACTGGCGAAGCTGGAAAGGTTGGACTGTTCACGGCAAGATATTTCTGCAACTCGCTTCATGCTCCATGGTGGAGAGAAAAGGAAAAGAGTGGCGGTCAAGTTGTAGAACAGGTGATACACATCTACGATATCGCCAGGTACCTTTTGGGTGAGGTGGAGTCGGTATACTGCCAGATGGATAATGTTTTCCACCGTGAAGTTGAGAACTATACGTCTGAAGATGTCAGCGCAACGGTCTTAAAATTTAAGAACGGTGGCCTTGCAGCGATAGCGGCAACGAATGGAGCTATCCCTAATAGGTGGATATCCGAATACAAACTTGTCACAAAGAATGTGACGATCTTTTTTGAAGACTCCAACAACGCAACGATCTATCACACGGACCGAATGTGGAACTGTGAAACTCAAATCAAGAGCCAGAAGAATATCTACGAAGCCGAGATGCTTGACTTGATCAAGTCGATAAGGCAAGATACAGGAACCAGAACTCCGATGGTCGAAGGTGCCAGAACTCTAAACCTTGTACTTGCTGTTAGGAGGTCTGCTGAAGAGGAAAGGACCATAACCATCAACCCAATTTAAATCCAAGTATTGCGCGACTCACAGTTGGCAATATTAATAATAGCCCCGGCCAGATTTTCGCTCCCATTCGCGAGATTCGAACTGGCGTTGACGGGTCTCGCCTGGTGCTAGCATACCAACCAGAGCCCGCTGTCCTTAACCACTAGACGACGGGGCTTCTGCATTTTTTACCCATTAGTTTGGATTTATGCTTTTCTTCAAGTATCGTTTTGCGTCATAGCGTAAGTTCTCAATCGTTTTAATTCAGCCAAATAGTCTCTTGCTTGCTTCAGGGATTCTGTAGCCTTTTGCTTAGTCGGATCACGTATGTCATAGAGCATCCTTACAGCTCCATAAAGCCTAGTGCTTTCCAAATCTGTCTTGCTTTTAATCTGCCTAATCATGGTAACGTAATCTGCCATCGTGTCGATCTTTTTGATCAGCTGATATACCTCCAATATTCTATACGAATTAAGTTGGGAGTAGAGTACGACATCCTGAAATCTATTTTCAGACATCAGGTTGTCAACAAGTTTCATGGTGCGGCTCATAAAGTCCTCGCTTGAGAAGTATGCAGCCATCCAAGCATGCTCAATCGATTTTTGGAGCTGTTGTTGCTGTTTTGATACTCCTGCAACTATTTGCATTATCTCCTGCAAGCACCTCATGGCATTCTCGGCTTTTTCAACTGGAGGCATAATATGCGCCAGATCTATTCCAGCAGATGCCGATTTGAGAAGTTCCGCAAACCTCGAGGGCTGGTATGGAATTTTGTGGATCTCTAAAATGGCCTTAGATGATTCTATCTCAGCCATCTTGCTGTGCATAATGCAGCTCTCGTAGTCAAGGCGACTTAGCGCCGATGAAGCTCTGCTTAAAATCACGTCGGATTTCAACAGGATCTCTCCCATCCTTCCAGCGATCCTTGTAGGTTCATAATTACAGTTCCTTATCCATTTCTGGGCAGAGGTTAGGATTCCATCTCGATCGGAAAGTATGGTTGATTCATAAATCATCTGATCAAGTTCATAAGGTATCTGTTTTGCCAACCAACTCAGGGGCACGTGTACCAAGTCGACAGACAACCCTTCCAGAACGACCCTCTCCAAGAGGATTGAGGAAAGGTTCCTTGTGTCTGCCACAAGGATATCGTAATCACTTTCATCGAAGCTGTCCTTTCTTGCCCTGCTTCCGAACAAGGCGAAGGCGGAGACCGGCGGCCTTCCCGCTAGCAATTCACCCAGCTTATCAAACAGCGGAGATGGTTCGAATTCATCCAGGCCCAAGCAACGCCGGTTTCCTTTATAGCCGCACCCTTATATGCCTAGGCATCTTGGGCCCTCTTATCAATCCCATGGCAGGTATAGAAATCTGGAGTAGAAAAATTTACATTCTGAAACAACTCCAAATCAATCCTTTGAGGAATGCCCTGGGATGTCTTCGCAGAAAGCGCGTTCTGAAGCGGAAACGATAAAGACCTCCTACGTTACCATGAAAATGCAGTTAAAGCTTGTTCTCGGTTACCTCAAGGATGAAGTACCAGAAACAACGCTTGCACGGCAGTTTCTTCAAGAGGCTAGGAAGACCGCATTGGAACTTGACAAGACCATAGAAGGACTTAGGGGGATGTTTGAGAAGATAGACAGTAAATTAGGCGATAACGCGGTTCAAAGACTGGATCGGCTTCATAAATTCGTCCTATCATGTTCAGGCGATACGGAGGGAGGGATTGTAGATGCCATGAACGAGGTGGAAGATACTATACTTAAGAACGAGGTCGAGGAAGCAGCTAAACTTTTGGATTCTCTCCAAGCTAGTTTAGAACAGAACGAGGCAAACGCTGATCTTGAGGACATCGATTGGGAATCACTTGAAGATAAGGTCGTCCCGGAGCCTGATATGTCGTCCTCAAAGAGAGTTGGAAAGAAAAAGGCCTCAATTGCCTACCTCTCGAACCCGGAAAACGAGTATCTTGCTGAAAACCTTGTTGGAAAATTTTTGAAAGAGCTTGACATCGAGCCAACATATGTTACGGACAAGATGGACAGGGATGGTGATAGAAAACTGGATGATGCAGATATCGTGTTCGCATTCTTTACAAAGGATGCTGAAAGGTCTGAAGAATATGTAAAGCAATTGGAAATGGGTCCGAGAAGGAAGATGATCGTCTATGCTGAAAGTGGGGTAGATTTGCCACAAGCGATCGGAAAAAGGTTCGAAATACGGTATTTCTCAAGGGATAGGACTGGTGAGCTTCTGATAGAGATAATCAGTCTCTTGAAATCCCATCAAGCATGGTAGTTCATTTCCATTCCTATATTGGCAAAAGATCTACGCCTTCAGGTGAAAGGGAACGCGTCAAGACATCTTCGGCAACCCCTCTGTTTTGCGAAGGATTGTACATCGCATCGACTAGCTTTTCGAAATCTAGTTCATTAATCCTCGCGCATGCAGATCTGAGAGCGTTCATGTTCAGAACCAATGCCCTCTCAATTGGGATTCTCTCCGGATTTATATCGATGCCGAAGCGCCCACTATATCCATAGGCCTTTAAAACGATCATGGCAGCATAGGTCTGGTCGATGCCGAGAACACCAACGTTAAGATCCTGATCATAATTTCCCAAAGGTTGGCTGTTCCAATGCATGTGGGCCAACCTGCCTTCTCTCATAATAGAAGCTAAAGCGTATGCCAGCTCCTCGTGGCCCATAAGGACATGACCAACCTCAGGATTCAATGCAACCAATGCGTGTCCTTCCCGCAGCAGATTTAGATTCTCAGTATTTTTGACAAGAGATTCGACATTTCTTGCCATGAGCAGCCCATTTGCAGTGTTTCTGTAGATGTTATTGCCTCTCGGTTCGTAAGGCTTTGGCTCTATTGCAACCCTGACACCTGGAACCAAGTCCATGGCTTCCGCGAGACCTGTCTCAAACCTATCCCACATGCCATAAAAGTCCGTTCCTATTGGGTTCTCATAACCATCTATTCCAGGCCATATGATTGCAAAATCCGTCTGGAGCTCCTTGTTGAGTCTGAATGCTTCCGCTGTCCTCTCCAAAGCCTTCCTTCTTATGCCCTCGTCCGGATTGGAGAGTGAGCCAAATTCGAACTGGCGTTCGTAGAAAAGGTTGGGTATGACCGTTATGAGCTTCACCCCAGTTTCGCGCTCTAGACTTCGATACATATCCACGTTCTCAAAGTTTACCTCGTTTGGATAGTGGGCCTCAAGTCCAATGTTGCGGTCAATGATCTTCCTGTCGTACAGCCTTCTTACTATTTCGAGAATATCCTCAATCTTTCCTCTTTCGCAGTATGCCTCGTGGAACCGGCCTCCGCTCGGAAAGAAATACCATACACCAATCGAGAAGCGAGGGACCAATCTAAAAGTTTTGAGGTGACGTAGCATCTCGTCCTTGCTCTTCACTTTCTTCTGGCCTCTTAGGTCGATCATAGTTCCCCACCATTGGTACTTATTCAGATAGATTGGTTTTTCGGTCTCCATGCTGTGAAAAACCACGAATGTGACAACGATCTGCGTCACATGTGTTTGACCGATTTGACATATTTCTTCAGCAGAAAGAACCAGTAGTTTTTGGGTTTTCTAGAAATAAAAATAGAAAGAGTTGCCATTATCTTTATCGACTGCTGTCGAGATTACTATTCTGTAGCTTTTATTTTTCTATACGATGTGGGTATATTGCCCAAAAACGCCGAGCTGCATGGAAAAAGCTAAAGAACCCATAACTAGGTATCAATGTTGGCCCTCTGAGACAGGCGTTCAGGTCAAGAGTCTGGAGAGTTAGGTTGGGTTGAAAGAAGAAGACCGAGACTTCTATAGAAAATTAGGAAGCCCTATCCGCAGGGAGATCGTACGGCTTTTAGGCGAAAGGGGGCAGATGGGAGCTACTGAGCTGAACGAGAGTGTCAACATCAGCGCTGGCAGGTTCTACTACCATCTTGACTTTCTAGGAGATCTTGTAACGAGAGATAAAAGTAGGAAGTACATACTGACCGAAAGGGGGAAACTTGCATACCAGATGCTGATGGGCAACGACTTTACAGAAGGAAATCCGAAAAGTGGTTCGATGGGGAGCAGCATCCTAAAGGTTCTTGCGCCAGATTCGATCCTCAATTATGTCTTTAGCACAAAGGTCATAGCCTTGCCATTTGCTTTCTCCATAATCGCACTATCAATAGCGATTCAAAACTTTTGCCACCTGCAGCCTGGGCTTCTCTCTTTAACAGCCAGCTCGGAAAGCTCGATCTTTACAGCATCGGTAAAATACGTCGTTAATTTTGGCATTATCTTCGCCTTTTTAGCCATAGCATCTTATGCCTTTGGTAAAAGAAAAGGAAACTTAGAACTTTTTGTAGGAGTCGCTATGAGCCAGATTCCATTAGTTATCTTTTCCTTGCTTTCCCTCTGGTTCCACATAGACCTGAAGGAGGTGATGGGCATGGCCGTATTTTCAGTTTTTCAGCTTTGGTCCATACTGATTCTGACGGTGGCAATGAGCAGGGCTAAAAAGTTGAGCTACGTAACCTCAGGGCTAGTGGTCCTCTGCCTTGCCTATATCACCTCATTATTGACGAATTTCCTCATTATCTCGTCTTTTTAGGAGACTCAAGAAATCTTGAGCTTTCACGCAGTCCGCCTGGTTCTGTTTGCGCGTTTCTCGTTTCCAAACGCTTATACACGAAACGCACCTTATAAGGCGTGGTTAGCGGGCTTATGATGGTACGTGTGCCAAGTGGGGTCAGCGGACTAGACCCGTTGATCGAAGGGGGCTTTCTTAAGGGAGACCTCATTCTTCTAGCTGGAGGGACTGGGTGCGGCAAGACAATATTCTCAACTCAGTTCATCTGTAATGGTTTTTTGGCATATGGCGAAAAGGGGGTTTTGGTTACATTTGAAGAGGATGTTTGGACGCTTAAGAGGAACATGCTTAGATTCGGCTTTGACTTGGATCAACTGGAGAGGCAAGGAGGAATCAAAACCTTAGATGCGGAAGCTCACAGCGCAGAGGATCTGACAAGCAACATCGAGCACATTCTGAACATGCTTGATGACCTCCAAGCCACCAGACTTGTTATTGACTCACTTACAGCCTTCTTGACGGCCAGCCAGCAACAATTCGAATTTAGAACGCTTATGCACCTAATCTACAAGACCCTGAAAACCAGGGGATGCACAACCATCATGACGTGTAGCGTTCCAGCTGGGATGCAAACGTACGGTTTGGGCATAGAAGAGTTTATAGCGGACGCGGTTTTGGTGCTTGAGAGCTTCTCAATAGGTGTAGAGCTGAAGACGAGGTTCTACATAAAGAAGATGAGGGGCACGAACCATAGCAAAAGGTACCACAGCGTCCTTGTGACTAATAAAGGGATGGAAATAATACCGTTCACGGAAACGTGAACTTCAGTCGATGGAATGGGGACTTCCGTGGACGATTAAAAAAGTAAAAAACCTGAATTGCGGTGATTATGGAGTTGATGAGCAGGATCAGCTCTTGGAGCTTCATTTCCAGCGAGGAGAGAGTGTATAACTTAATCCGTTCAGCTCTCGTTGCTGTGCTTGCGGCCATACCATCTGTTATAATACCATACTATCCTCCGGAAATTTTGATTTTCATCTTCGTCATCGAGTTCCTTGTGGCTTATCGCAGCAAGGAGGCTGCGATATCGATCGGACTTGCCCTTTCTTTCCCAGCCGCCCTTTACCAAGGACAGGTCTTTGGCATCTACTACCTTCTGTTTATCCTGATTCCAACGTGGACCATAATCATCTTCCTACATGCTTACGAGAATGGATGGATTGCCAACATTCTGTTTTACTCAGCTATATTGTTAGGATGGTCAAGCATTACCTCGCCTCTTTCTTTTCTACCACCAACTCTTCTTGGAATTTTGTTCACACCCAACATGGGTCTCTTGACGGGCATATTCACTTGCCTCTGCACAATCCTCCTAGCTTATGCTCATGGAATGACCAGCTACGGATTCGTCAACCTTCCGATCTCTACTGCTAGTTTTATGGAATTTCGGAAACCTGTACTTGCGAGCTTCGGGCCCGTATCGCTGATCGAACCGATCGTCGGTTTGATGGCATTCGATAATTTAGGATTTGTATTGGCGATGCTTCCCATAGTCGAAATGCTCACGAGTAGTCTTCACATCTACATAGAGATAGTCACTTGGTCTCTAGCGTGCTACCTCCCAGGCAGGATCTCGTCCCAATGGAGAGTATCACATCCATACTCTTTGAGCCTCATTGTCTCTCCGATTACGATGCTTTTGGGATTTTTGTTGACAGGGGGATTGGCAAATGTGACAGCGGAATTGATTTTTCTAGGAATTATCGTTCCTTTATGCTTAGCTGGTGTAGTCGCAATCTCGGGCTTGGAGGGTGCACCAAGTGTTGAGGCTGGCGAGCCAAGATGGAGCTTGGGTCGATTGTTTGGTAGGAAACCAAAAGCTGAGGTTGAAGAGGAGGGGGTTGAAGAGGAGGAGGTGGAGGTGCCTGCTGAAATGGAGGAAGTGGAGGCTCCTGCGGAGGCACCAGTAGTTGAGCCCATACCAAGAGCTGAGCCACTTTCAACACCACCAACGCCTGACACTTTACCCAAGGTAAACGAGCTTATTCAACTGGAGGAGGCGTTTACCAAGAACCTTGGCCTGGGCCGTGAAGAGATATTTGGAAGAAAGATACTTTTCGATTATGATCCTGTTTCAGAGTATGAGAAAGCTGTGAAGGATTTTTGTATCCAAGGTTTGGCAAATCGGGGGTTAGTTATGGTCTTCACACGAAAGGGAAGCCCAATATACAATGCATTGTACGAAAGAGCCGCAATAAAGTTCTATTGCCTGACATCCCAGGTCTCTGTGCCTACTGAGGCAGCCAGAAACGAGATATGGCTCCCAGCAAACGATGTCTCTCTGATGCTGGATGCTTTGAACAAGACGATTCTGTCAAACCCAAGGGCAAGTATATGGGTCGTTTACGACAATCTCACAGAGCTCATTTTTGCGACCGGTTTCGAGAAGACTTATGGGTTTCTGAGATATGCAACTGAAATTCTTTCTCTGGACAGGGTTGCAGCTCTTTTCCTGCTAAATTCCAAGGCTCATGATGACAAAATCTCTATCAGCATCAAGGGTCTGTTCAGAAACCATGTCTCTTTTGGAATGGAGGGCTTGAGACTCGTCAGATTCCCAAGGCAGGGGTAAGCTAATTAATCCCTTCTGGCGTATATGAAATCAAACCTAAGGCGGTGGAGACCGGCCATGAGCTATGAGTTCCTTTCGAACAGCGAGTTGATCCATGAGATAGGAGTTCTGGAAAAGCTGACCGATGCCCTTGCTTCCCAGGCAGAGAAATTGGCGAGGCTAAAGGCTGAAGGGAAAGTGAGTGATTCTGCCTATAAAGAGGTTTTCGAGGACCTTAGGAAGAAAGCCGAGATTACAGCTAGGAAGAAGGAAGAGCTGCTCTCAGCCGCAAACGGTCGGGTTAGGCAGACTGAAAACGAAAGCAACCAATTAAAGCATCAACTTGAGCTTCTGGAAGTCAGGCACGCCATCGGCGCCATCCCTGATGATAAGTACAAAGTCGCTCAAGAAGGGTTCATGACGCAGTTGGCTGAGATGGAGGAGACACGCAAGAGAATAGACGAGCTTATCACCCAGATAACTGAAAATACGAGGCGCATAAGTCAGTACATATCTGGCGTAGTTGTGACAAGACCCCAGGAGGTCCCAATTGTACAACCCCAGCCTCAGATAGCACCTCAGACCTCTCAAGCATCAATCCAACCTACTATTAGACCTGCAGACTTAACTCCAAAACCTTCGATCAGCGTTTCGCAGCCAAAGCCAGAAACGAGACCTGTAGAAGTACGTGCAGAAACGTTAAAGCCAAAAGTTAAGAAATGTTCAAGGTGTGGCGCAGAGAATCTAGAAAGCGCCTCCTACTGCTACAACTGTGGCGCTAGGCTCTAGCCTGGCTGTAATTAGCTATCCAAAAAGGGCGCCCAAACCGGTTATTTCTTCCTCTTTCTTCTCTTCAGGCTTTTTCTCTTCTGGTTTTTTGGCTTCAGGTGCCTGCGCAGCTTGGGGTACGGGAACCGTTGGGACTGCCATCGAAGAGCTTAGAATCTCGTCCACGTTCACTTCAGCCAAAGAGGTCACGAGGGCTTTGATCCTTGCCTCGTCCGGTTCGATTCCAGCTGCCTTTACAACAGCTTTTAGGTTGTCTTCCGTAATCTCTTTCTTAATCGCATGGAGCAGCAAAGCTGCGTGAACGTACTCGCTCAAATCGCTTTCCTTCCATCGAAATGGGTCGAGGACAGTGGTTAATAAGAATTGCTCGGCTCTGGAGTTGAGTAATCATTTCGCATGAGTTCCTTTCTCAGTATCTCCCAAACTGCTCTGGCGTATATCTCGGCCTCGTCTTCTGGGCTAACAAGGTCCCTTCCGCCCATCATCCTCTCCTTGAGATACTTTCTTGGGTCCTCACCTCTAGATCTGATGATCTCCCTGAGAACGTCAGCAAGGCTCGCCTTCTCCTTTGGAAAGATGCGAAGGTTTGCCGCTGCGTAGACGCTCCTCAGGAAGTCAATGCCCTTCGTCTCGATGGTATTGTACGTACTGAGCTTGTGCCCCATCATATACTCCACGTAATCGGTAGGCATGCCCAAAGTGGTGAGCTGGGTCCTGAAGAACTTTCTGAGGCGGTGTATTCTCAGCTGGTGGCGCTTCTCGTCCTTGGCTATTAGCCCAGCTCTCTTAAAGTTTCTGAAAAGGACGCGTGAGATGCAGCTGTATGAAAGGGGCTTGACAATTAGCCTTTCGCTTTCAATGTCGGCAGCACGATCGACTCCATGATCCAAGCCCTTTGGTTTTCGCTCGACCCTAGCGTTAGCGAACAATGGCGAGTCGCCGTCTATCTTCTCAGCTGGTATTTTTTCAGTCCCCATTTTTCTCGCTTCGAGGTAGAGCTTCAGGTAGTGAACAGCTTCCTCATTCATAAAGGTGTCATAGTCCGCATACTTGCCCTTCGTGATGTCCGCTTCAATGTGAATGTGGACTGGCATCATTCCAGCCTCAAGGTCCTCCCTTACGTGCCTGTACTTCAGCTTCAGAATCGTGCCGATCCTCATGCCAGAGGTTGCGAGCATCGCTATCATGGCCTTCTCCCTCAGTCCAGAAACGTCGATGAGTTTCTGAAGCTCCTGGGGCGTTGGAGCCCTTCCTCTGTACCTCACCCTCACTGGATAACGGCTCTGTGGCTTAAGGGTAAGGCCGTTAACCCTGAAGAATGATACTATCCTGTTTGACATAAGTCTTTTAACACTCCTTCTTCAGCAGGAATTTGAGAATATCGAGCTTGAATCTCTTGGTCCTGAAGTATGTCGCCATGGTCCTCTTCAGCTCCGGGAAGGATGGGTAGTACCTCGATGCCAGCAGGTCCTTCTCCGCCTGTCGCCAGCACTCCTCCAAGACGTTTAACTCCGGCGATGAAGTTGGGAACCACCTAACTTTTATCGTCGACCTGTTCCTCCGGAGATACCGGCGCACCTTCCTCGAATTGTAGTGGGGCTTTGATTTGTCCA
>CAZWAU010000263.1:0-6037 GCA_964631995.1 uncultured Nitrososphaerota archaeon | reverse complement strand
CAGGAGGGACGCAGAGGGGTTTGGGGGAGTAGCTAGCAATGAGAGGATCAGGACCTTGGAAGCGAGGATAGGGCAGATCGAGGACGCCTTCAAGTCCGTTAATCTACAGGTTGAACTGATGACTGTGAAATATTACCTCATGTTCCTAAGTTCTGCCATGAAAAGGGGAGAGATGACAAAGGAGGAGTTCGACAAGCAGAGGGATGTGTACAGGCATTTTCTGGATTCGGTTGCGGAAAGGTGGGCATACCAGAAGAATGAATTGAGCAAGGGCATCTCAGCCTTAGAACCTCAGGTGGAAAACATAACTGCAGATCTAAAGGAGCTTTGGGTCAGGTACACAGTCGGGGAGATCCCGCAATCAGAATATAACTCCGCGAGGACAAGGCTTGAGGAGAAATTGAAGAACATAGAGGGCAGCATAGAGAAGTATAGGAGGTACATCGATGCTGTTGATGCAAGGGTCTTTGAATGCTACTTGCTCTACACGCAGCCAAATCCGGAGGTTAGCTTTGATTTTGAGTCGATAACGCCTCCAGAGGAGCTGCCAAAGATTACCGAGCTGGAAGGCAAGGTGAAGGTGGGTGATGAGCTTTTGACGCCCCAGGAACTCTACGATAGAACACTTTACTACTATAGCCTCATATGGGGAATGGGAAGCGCCTCAACGAAATCCAACCTTGAGAAAGACATCAGGAAACTAATGGAGAAGGGTATGACGAGGGAGCAAGCGCTCGTCTACTTGAATGAATCGGTCAGAGGAAAAGGGTAGCGCATGCGAAATGCAATTGCCTGCTTCGTATCGGTTCTGCTTGTGCTCCACATCTTTCCCTACTTGTATGTAGCTGAGGCAGGAGATGAAGGTGGGAAGCGAGTTGGAACTACTGAGTTGCTTGTCTTCAACAACCACACCTACTCCTACGTAAACGAACCTGTGAAAACTTACCTTTCATTTTCGCAGGGAGAAGTTTACAATAACAGCATTAGGGTCTATGACTCATCAAAACGAGAGATCCCATCGCAGGTTTGGAACGTTGAGTACTATCCAGGGGGGAAGTACATACGCACCTGCAACATCACATTCCTTGCCGACCTTGCCGCAGGAAAAGCGACCCATTTCTGGGTGAATTATTCCTCCATCGATGTTGGCAGGTCAAACTATTCTGCTTGGTCCGACCTGAAGATATCCGGTGACGGATTCCGCAAGGACGTAAAGGTTGAGAATGGTTATTTTACAGCTTTCATCAAGGCCAATTCGACTCTTGGAGTTTACAGATTCTACCTGAAACCAGGTAACATAAGTTTGGTTTGGGGAAACTCCAGCATTACGGGCTTTACCTTGATGTTGGACGGGGCTTTCTACACAGCGAACGATCTGAAAGCAGAATCCGTATCTGTAGTTTCCATGGGACCTGTATTTACCCAGGTCGACATCGTTGGGTCGTTAGATGGCATACGCGTTTACCAAAGCATCATCTTCTATGCCCATTTACCCTACATAGATTCGATTCTTCGTGTGGTTAATGATGGAAGGAGAGTTGACTGGATAAGGCCGATGCAGATATTCTTTAGGCACGGCGTATATGAAAACTACACGCTTTCGACAGGAGAGAATGGCGATCTCCTAGTTCATGCTATGAAGTATCCTAATGGAAATGCATATCGCCCTCAGGTGTGGTGGGCACTTGGTGGAAGGTATGGAACCATCCTTTTTGTGCAGAAGCCAGTTCAGAATATATCGTACATCATACTTCATGACACAGATTCTTTTACGATCGTTGCGAACGTCGGGAATGAGACGCTCATAAATGATGGACAAACCGAACTGAGCTACTCCCTAAGGATCTGTTTGCTTGGAAGTTACGACATTAACCGCGCCAAAGCGGTCGCGAAGATATTCATTCAGCCTGCGCGTGCAACATTAAAACTTCCTGTTGCATTCCTGAGCATTGATTCACCAATAAAGATTCCGATCTATTCCAGATTCGCAATTACAGTCACCATCAACGTTTTGCAGGATCTCAATAACTGTACCTTGGTACTAAGCACGCCTCAAGCAGTTCTCAACGTATCTGGTAAGCTCTCAGCATACCTTGGCTTCCTTAAGAGGGGCTCGGTCCGAACTGTCACTTGGTCCGTTTTTGGCACATTCGCTGGAAAGGTAACGATTGGAGTCCTGTTAAAGAGCAAAGAGGGTTCAGCGAATGCATCGACAGCTGTGCTGGTTTACATCCCCGCTATAGCCCCTCCGGTGAGAGTGAAGCTCAGGGTTTTGGACTTCACTGGGAAGCTCAACATGAGCTTTGTTAATGTCACATTCTTGGACAGTGAAGGTATGGCGCGTTCTAATCCGCGCTGGGTTGTAACGGACAAGAACGGGTATGCCGAATGCTCGATCGAGCCGGGTTCCTACCTTGCGAATGTGGTGGACAGGGGGAGAACAATATTGGTAAAGAATGTTACGATATCTGGACCGGCAAGCATAACCCTTAACTGCTGGGTTTATACTGTTAATTTCCAAGTTTTTGGACCGGATGGTAAAACCCTCCAAGAAGGCTCGAGGGTGCTCATCATAGTATATGAGAATGTCACTGGAAAGCTTGTTCCTGTTGCATCGGCTGTATCGAATGCATCTGGATTTGCGCGCGTGACTAGTATACGAAATGGAACTTACATCATAAAAGGCTACGTGAGGGATATAGAATCTGGAGCGCTGAACATCAAGGTGAACTCCGAGGGGGCCATCTACCCCTTGCATCTAAAGTTTCTGACACTCACAGCAAAGGTCGTATCCGATGAAGGTAAGCCCGTTGGAAACTGCACAATATCGATCTACGATTTTGGAGGGCACTTGGTAGACATGAGGCTTACGGACTCTGAGGGAGGGGCGATCTTTTCGAATCTGGCATTCCGAAACTACACGTACCTGGTTGACTGGGGTGGGACGAGGGTTGCTTCAGGCTTCATATATCCTACTGGCCTAGTGACCGATGTAACTATTCGGTCGAGGGTTTACACGGTAACGATCGAGGCGATAGATGCATGGGGAAACCCGCTCAAAGGAGCTTTGGTGACCATTAGGCCCCTCTCTGGCAGGTCGAGCAAGACGATCGTGGCAGACGATATGGGTAGAGCCATATTGCTTGCCTCGACGGGAAATTACAGCGTTAGTGTGAACTCCGCAGGTTATGTCAGTTCGGAGATAGTGAATGTCAGGTCCTCGGGCACTGTGCAGATAAGGTGCACTCTCAACTCTGTCATATATATCCTGCTTGCCACGAGCGGATCAAGCTGGGTAGCACTGGGGCTTGTATGGAGATGGAGAACGAGGGGGGTTTCGTATGAAGAGCTAAGAGCCAAAGACATGCTGGCGAAGCTCGAAGAGCTTTATGCGGCAGGAGAAGTCGAATATCCTCTCTAC
Source organism: uncultured Nitrososphaerota archaeon (assembly GCA_964631995.1). Classification (GTDB taxonomy): domain Archaea; phylum Thermoproteota; class EX4484-205; order EX4484-205; family DTQO01; genus DTQO01. The sequence continues at coordinate 2,616 of CAZWAU010000263.1, read as the reverse complement.
AGAAAGCTCAAAGACGAATACTCCTCCCAACTGAGGAGGGTGAGGACAAGGTGAACAGATCTAGGACCTTTGCACTCGTTGCAATGTTTGTATTCGCTTCGGTTCTGGTTCCGATCACTTCAGGGAATGTGCATGCTGTTGCTGGACAGGCTACTCCTAGAAAACCAATCGAAACCAACTACACTTTGGTCGTGACGATTTTCGATTGGCTCACAGAGACTCCAGTTGGTAATGTGTCATTCGTCCTAACGATGAACGAGACTGAGATAGTTGGTACGACGAACTCAACCGGATCTTTCAGCTACAGGTGGGTTGCGGAAAAGAAAGAGAGGGTCTATGCGCTTGCAAGGAGGCTCGTTCTGGATTCTAACTACACTGCGATAAGGATATGTAGCACCATGATAGACACATCGGTTCGTTCCGAAGGAACCCAGCGTCTATACTATGTGGCTTACTATTCACGCAACCAAACGTTCTACGAAGATATTTTTGCCAGCCTCTGGTCATCGGTTACCGAAAACAAAACAACGATTATCTGCCAGATATGGGTAGAGAAGGGAAAGGCTGTCAAAATTTCCAACTATGACCCAGAACAGGGCAAGATACAACTGTACGTAAATCCTGGCTTGCCGGTGCCTGAAGCGGAAGCAACAGATTATGAAGATTGGTTCTTCGTTCCTATCGAATACCCCATAACTATTGTGGACATGCCAGATTTCTTAGGAGCTACAAGATATACTCCCCTCATAACGAAGATCAGTAAGAACTCGACCGTCATCAATTGGCTACACCATGCCGCTAACGAATTCTATAGGAAGAAGGCGAAAGCGATAGAGCAAAGGCTGATCTGGTACGATTACCAAGGCTTCCCACTGGAAAACGAGCGCAGAGATTACCTGCAGACATTGGCGATGTTTGAGCAGGCTTCCAACCTCATCGGCAGGGGGAACTACAGTATCGGATTGGACTACTTTAACCAGGCCCAAGAGAGAGCGAAGTTCGTAGTTTCCGAACTTGATACAGTTGACAATTACATCTCCATGACTGCCCTTCTCGTGACGCTATTCTCTTATGGTTTCTCCAGGCTGGTTCCTACACTGTTTATCGAGAATGAGAAAAAACGATTGCTAATGAGCATTGCGATCTACTTCTCTCTCCTTGTGGTGTTCACCGCAACCCAACCACACATCAAGGTGGCTTTGGCAATGATTATGAGATCTCTGACCGGCTACACAGACCAATCCCCCATCCACATGGATGCGGTCATGACCTTGACAGCTGCATTCGTGCTCTCCACCTTCATGTTCTTCCCAATGTTCCTGCTCTCGATGCTGAGGATCCTCTCTTTCGCGGGTTTCATAATGGATGTTGCGATGAGGAACATGAAAGCAAGAAGAAACAGAACACTTCTGACGATCGCGACCGTTGCTCTAATCGTTGGTTCATCGGTCGCATTCGTAAACGTAACGTCCGGAAGAGGGGTGATCGAATCGGGCAGGTGGGCTGGAACCCCTGTAAACTGCCTGATTGTGCAGAGCATGGTTGAGTACTTCCCCAAAATAGAGCAATATGAGATCTCTTGGCTGAAGGACCAGAGCTGGGCAAGAGATGTTGGCTACGAAGAACCTTTCTCTGGAAATATTAAGGTTGGAAAGCAGGTCTACACAACATCTGTTGCAATACTGAAGGGGCAGGTTGAAGTTGCTTCTTCCTTATCTGGAAAAACGTTCGACCCAACATTTTACCAGAAGTACTACAACATAAGTAGGTACGTCGTAGGTTCTCTGCCTGGGAAAGGCGAAAGAGGCATTCTACTCTCGTCCTCTATTCCAAATGTCTTCGTGGGAGATTTTGTTGAGTTGCGGCTCCATATGATAAGCACTACAGCACAAAGGGCGGACATACAGGAGAGGTCGATCGGGACGTTCGTCGTGAAAGGCCTGTTCGATCCAGATGGCATGTCTAAAATAACAAGGTTGGATGGGCAACCGCTCTTCCAAGATGCCAGTAAGCTAATCTTGGCACCTAATGGAGTCTTGCCTTCCGACATCGCCCAAGTTATGGAGGTCACAGTTGTTACAACCCCTGAGGTGGACACGAAAAGCCTCGCTAGGGAGATGGCCTTCATGTTCAGCCATGTGGTGATCTCAAACTCAAATGGCGAAGCTTCACGTTTCCAAGAGACTTTCACTTTCTCTGTGGCGGGTGGAGCTGTGCAGTTCATTCCAATCTTGATCGCCGTTCTCCTTACCTACAACATCGTCAGCTCTACGGTGCTGGAGAGGAAAAGGGACATTTCTACGATGGCTGTACTCGGAGCAAATCCGACGAACGTCACGCAGATCTTCATAGCGGAGGTCACGGTCTTGGGCTTCATATCGACGCTCATAGGTTTCTTTGGAAGCTATTTTCTTAACTACCTCGTGGCTATCGGGGCTTCACTGCTCAGCTTTCTCGGGATTGGAGTTTCGGGAGGTGCGCTCTCGGCTGGCCGTTGGTCGCTATCGGCTATTGTGGTCGCCCTCTTCTCAGGAGTTGTGGTCACAATTCTTGCTGGCTTGATTCCTGTCATGAGGGTCCAGAATATTAGCCTGATGGCACGTGCAAAGAGAAGGG
>CAZWAU010000262.1:0-2572 GCA_964631995.1 uncultured Nitrososphaerota archaeon | reverse complement strand
TCCCAATCCAAAACCTATGTCGAGAATCGTGTCAAGTGCAATTGTATCGGGCGTAATATCAATTTGCCTGCCATATATTTGGACGCCAACTCCCAACTCCCTTTCAAGAAGTAATTGGACAGGACAGATCGTCTTTCCTCCTTCAAGCATCCCCTGCCCTACAGGTGGGTGGTGACCTGTGAACGCTGCGATAGTCATCGCCTTGTAAGCTTTCTCCAGGGCGGCATATAGGCCAGGAAGTTTTGCGTCGCAATATTCTCCCCCTCCAACAGGCACCTCCTTGCCGCACCATCTGCGGAGAAACTCAGATGTGGCGAAAGAATAAAGCATGGCATCAGGTGCGCTGTAACTGGTTGAGCCAGTTCTCATATCTATCGTTCCTGCCCACATGCTTCCTTCCAAATCCACATTCTCATTCAGTGTACGGGCAGCTATCCAGGTTGCGAAGAACTCGGCGCTGGCAACAACTATGAATCCCGCAATGGTTACAGGTGCCGTGACGCCAGCAACTGGCATTGCTGTAAGGCCTGTTGGATAACCGGATTTCACTCGGCGAACAAACTTATCTGCTGTATCCCTGTCCCACCTCAATGGATGGGCAAAGCAGATGGCACCCCAGCTGAACCAGTTCTTGAAACCAAGAACATTTCCCATCTCAACCAAGTAATCTATCTGCCTTACGTTCCAAGCAAAAGCTGGAAGAGGTTTGCGTGAGTACTCAGCTAGAATCAAAGCAGCCTCCAATGGCTCAATGATCGCTGGAACGTCGGTCAAGAGCAAGGAATGACCAACGCCTAACTCTGGATGTAGCGATTCGCCAAGTTTTACCAGATCGATGAAGTCTCTCTTGTTTCCTGAACGGCGCTCATTCTTTCGGTAATCGTAGATGAACTGCGCCACCTGTGTTTCCAATTGAGGTAGTGGTGGAGAATGGAATTTTTGAACAACTCTGTGGTCTTTAGATCCTCCGTTCCGTATCTTCTCGAAGAATTCCTCCTGCATCCTTCTGGGAAACTTGCAGGTTCCCTGCACATAGTCTACCCTTGCTCCTTTTAAATCCAATGCCTTCAGTATCTCATTGTTTTGGCAAAGTACGCCCACTTTCTCTAGAACCGAGAACACCCCATCTGCCAGGGGCTGAATGTCGGAATCGCTTAACAAACTTCTTTGGAACATGCCCTTCCGAGAGTAATTTTTATCGTATAAAAGTCATCCTATAATGGCAATTTGTATCCCATTCCAATACTCTTCATTTGCTAAAATAAAAATTTAGCAAACGTTGTTAAAAATGGGACCGTGAGATTGTCATCTATCCATGGCTGGAATTCAGCCACAGTTGCAACAGCCGACAAAATAACGCCTTGTGTGCCAAGCGTTGCAGCTCCTATCGCACTACATGTCAGGAGCATGCCCAAAGATCCGGACCAGTGCTTCCTCCTCTCTTTAACGAATCTAGACCTTATCATGCCCGTGATCGAGTCACCTACGGACATGAAGAGCATTGCCGTACCAGCAAGGGATCTATTGGTTTCCCACAGGGCTATTGAGAGTATTGCAAAACTCATGGTATAGAAAACCTCCCCCAAATTGTCCTTTACCTGAAACCACTCCAACTCTCTAGATCTGAGATGGGGGATTAGGAGCACAAGGCTGAACGCTAAAGCGAAAAAGAAGAACAAGTATGGTTCTTTGAACACGAACATGTAAACCAATACCGCTGGAGCGGAAGAGAGGTGGATCAGCTTCCTATTTATCCATACATTCTTCATCTTCCTAGTTATCAAAACGACAGACACTATTATGGCGAAAAGAATCAAAGCCAGTGGGAGGTCAAAGGCGATCTCCGCTGGCGAAACAAACATGCGTGCACATAAAACATCTTGCTTTATAATAGTTGCCATAATGCGGTCTGAGACGCTGAATCTTGCCAACATTTGAGTTCTTCATGGGCATAAACCCAAAATGTTGGATCTGCAAGATCGAAAATTCCAACATCAATCTCTATCAGAATTCTTCAAAACACATCGCGTAATTTATTTATGAATCGTTTTTTGGCATTTAGATGAATATCCCGACAGTTCGGAGCTTAAATTCAAGCATTATCGATTGTACCCATATTAATTTTAATCATGATTAAGGTGCAATTTTTCAACTTGGATATTGTGCATCGCAACCAGGTCCTTCTCGAATGGTTTCAGTTCAGCAGGAATCTCTATCTCTATTGGATCTTTCAGAGACAGCCGCCTTTCCTTCTTCGTATTCCAGACCCTTGAATTAAATTCCAAAAGCTTATTTGTTAGTTTCGACGGTTGAGTCCTCCATTTTGGTCTTGGGAATCTTTCAGTATGTATTGATTTCTTACCATACATCGTTCTCCAGATGTAGTCCGTTATGAACGGCGTTATTGGAGCGAGCAAAACCAAGATATTCCTCATGCAAAGGTGCAGCGTAAACCATGCAGCCTTCATCTCTCTTTCAGAATAACCACGCCCGTAGGCTCTTGCCTTCACCATCTCTACGTAGTGAGGAGCGAAGAGATCCCATAAGAACTGCTTAATTCTAGTTGCAGGGA
>CAZWAU010000261.1:0-7474 GCA_964631995.1 uncultured Nitrososphaerota archaeon | reverse complement strand
CTTCTAGATAGGGTGGTCACAATGCTTGTGCCACTCTCATCGTTACCTGGATGGTTCTACGGAATATTCATGATATTAATATTCGCATCATTTCTTAGGATACTGCCATACGGTGGAATGGTTGATGTGCCTCCACCTTCTAGCACATTCGAATATGCACTAAGTGTTTTAAAACACATGGTTCTACCAATCTTATCTTGGCTCATAGCCTATTCCTTTATATCCGTTTACTCTAGAAGAACCTTCTTCCTGATGTTCTCAAGTGAGGACTATACTGATCTTGCAAAGGCTAAGGGTTTGCCTGAATCTATTATTCAGAGGAGATATGTTCTTAGAACAGTGCTGCCGTACATTATAACGGATTTTTCACTGATGTTGATTAGCTCTTGGATGGGTGCGATTGTCACTGAAACAGTATTCTCTTGGCCCGGAATAGGTTACTTGCTCAACGCGGCTACAAATGCGTTTGACGGACCCGTAATAGTCGGGATCGTGGTCATATATGCATACATGTTGGCTATAACGATTTTCGTATTAGAATCTGTATATGGAATTCTAGACCCGAGGATCAGAGCTGAAGGTGGCGAAGTTGGAATTAAATAAAATTAGGGAATCGTTTAAGCAATTGGTCGTTTACAAATCGGCTTTAATCGGGCTTCTAATTATACTTGTATTAATATCTATATCTATATATACGATTATTGCCCTGCCCTATGGTAAGGCAGTAGAACTCTGGAGGACTGGTGAGAAATATTGGCTAGATAATCCTCGCAATGCTCTGCCCTCCTGGGTAAATGTTTTTTCATCTAAAAAATTGCCTGAAACAATAACCTTAAGTACCGAAATACCTCGAGCCGGCATCTCCAAAGTAATTATTCCAGCAATAGGGAAACTTAATGTAATTAGAATTGAATTCTCATTTAACTATGATTATGACGATTTCCCAAGCGAGCTAAATCTGTTTTTCAAGTCAAAATATAATATCTCGTCCCCACATTTAACAATACACTGGATTAAACCTGATGGTGAAGACATCGTTTTAAAAACACTTGTCATATCTAAGGAGGAAAACTATTACATCTCTGTAGACTACAGGTTAGCTAACGATCTTAAAAATAGGATATCGCAGAAATTAAATAATACGATTGAATACGACATGCCTATTTCGGTCTCCTTATTTGCAATTGTAGATGATAGTGCACTAAATCCTGATACTGTTAAAGTAATGAAGGGGGTTTATAGATTGTGGATAGATGGTACAACTTTCGAGGTGGATGCAGATCTTGACGCGAAGCTGGATATTTACGGCAAGGTTTACGGTTGGTTTGGAACAGATCATTTAAGAAGAGACATCGCGATTGCTATCCTCTGGGGCACTCCGGTCGCATTAGCTTTTGGAGTTACAGCATCAGTCGTGATAGCCTTTGTAAACATTATTCTTGGTGCTGTTAGTGCATGGTTTGGAAGATATGTGGATACAGCTATACAGAGAATTACAGAGATTTTCATGATACTGCCCTTCTTACCAATAATGGTGATGATAGCTACGTTTTTTAAACCAACTCTCTTTAACTTACTGCTGACTATTATTGCATTAAGCATCTTTGGTGCTGGCGTTAAAACATATAGGGCAGTATTCCTACAGGTGAGAGAATTTCCATATATTGAAGCTGCTAAAGCTTATGGTGCTGGAAACTTCAGAATCATATTTCGCTATATGATTCCAAAGATCCTACCTACGCTTATCCCTTCAATAGTTCTTTCTGTCCCAGACTTCGTGTTCCTAGAAGCTGTCTTATCACTGCTTGGCGTAGGTGATCCGTTGATACCTACTTGGGGAAAAATAATTGAAGACGCATTTAGATACGGAGCCCTCTATAAGGGTTTATATTATTGGGTCTTAGAACCATCTTTCATGCTTGCGATTACATCCATGGGGTTTGCCCTCCTAGGCTTCACACTTGACAGAATATTTAACCCAAAACTTAAGGAAATGTAGTGAAATGAATGGGAAACACCTTGACTTAAAGGACTTCGTGATGTACTACAGAACTTCAAGGGGGGAAGTTAAAGCAGTTGACAGTGTTTCATTCTCCCTAGACGAGGGGGAAACTATCGCTGTAATTGGAGAATCTGGATGTGGAAAGAGTTCGCTTGCAAAATCACTGATAAGAGTTTTGCCCCGAAACGTATCGGTGTATAAAGGTACTGTATTACTAGATGGTTTAAACTTGGTTGAACTCGATGAGAAAACTTTTGAGAAGGAAATAAGATGGATTAAGATAACATATATTCCCCAAGCAGCGTTAAACTCATTGAACCCAGTTATCAAGGTAGGTGACCAAATGATCGAACCTCTAGTTTTACGGAATAAAAATAGTAAAAATGAAGCTTTAGAAATGGCTGCAAAAACACTTAGAAGCCTTGGAATAACCGAGGAATTTTTGTATCGGTATCCCTTCGAGTTAAGTGGCGGGATGAGGCAGAGAGTAATCATGGCAATGTCGCTAATGGTTAATCCAGAGCTAATGCTTCTTGATGAACCCACTTCCTCCCTAGATGTTTTGACACAGGCCAACATCATGAATCTAATGAAGAAAATTAAGGAGGAGCGTAAGCCAAGCATGATTTTCATAACTCATGATGTAAGCTTGTCCAGTGAACTGGCTGACAAGATTGCAGTAATGTACGCTGGGCAAATCGTTGAATTCAACAAAGCAGACATGTTTTACAATAATCCTGTTCACCCTTACTCTAGAAAGCTTATGGAAAGTGTTCCTATGCTCAGAGTGGACAAGAAGCTTGATTATATACCTGGGTCCCCACCAAGCCTCCTGAATCCTCCCAAAGGATGCAGGTTTAGGGAAAGATGCCCATGGAGATTTGACAAGTGTGCTGAGGACCCTCCTCTAATATTCTTGGAGCAAGATTTCTATGTGAGGTGTTGGCTATACGCAAGGAGTTAGCACTATGTGTGAAACGATATTGTTGAATGTTGAGAGATTAAAGAAGTATTTTCCAGTTAGGAAAGGACTATTAGGAAGGATTTACATAAAGGCTGTGGATGGGGTGGATTTGATCCTCAGAAAAGGAGAAGCTATATCGATAGTCGGTGAAAGCGGATGTGGAAAAACCACATTAGGTAAAACTGTACTAAGACTGTATGAACCTACTGATGGAAAAATAATTTTTGAGGGGAAAGATATAACATACTTAAAGTCCAAAAAATTAAAATGGTATAGTAGGGAGACGGGTCTTGTCCAACAAGACCCATTTGGAGCATTACCACCATTCATGACAATAAGAGGGATTTTGGAAGAACCCTTAATTATACATGGTGTTAAAGACAGGAGTGTAAGAGAGGAAAGAATTCACAAGGCTTTAGAGCAAGTCAGATTAACACCTATAGAAGATTTCATAGGCAAATATCCACATATGCTTAGTGGAGGGCAACAGCAAAGGCTCGTTATAGCTAGGGCAATTATTCTTGAACCGAAGCTGATAATTGCAGATGAACCAGTTTCGATGCTGGATGCTTCGGTAAGAATTGAAATATTGAAACTTTTACAAGATATTCAGAGAAAATATGATTTAAGCATAATTTACATCACACATGATATTTCAACAACAAGATATTTTTCAGAAAGGATTTACATTATGTATGCTGGCCATATCATTGAGCATGCAGATACTAAAGAGATCTTGACAAACCCATCACACCCTTACACTAAAGCATTATTAAATGTGATACCTGATCCAGACCCATCAAATCGTTTTATCATTAAGGATGTGCCTTTAGGAGAGCCACCCGATCTGATTAATCCACCTATTGGTTGTCGTTTCAATCCCAGATGTGCAAGTTTTATGAAAGGCATATGCGATGCTAAAGAACCTGTTTCCCTAGAATTGAATAAAGATCATTATGTGAAGTGTTGGTTATATGAGAAAGCTGGATAAGCTACGTATTGAAATAACATTAGGATTCGTCCTCATGCTCCTAAGTTTTATTATATCTTTCCTCTTAGCAATTAATGTTTTAACATTCGATGCCTCATTTACAATATATTTTTGCTTCTTCTTGTATACGCTTTCACTCATAGGTTTGGTTCTAGGGCTTTTTGTAATATACGAACTGATAATTATACGACGCATAGCGCGTTCTAAGAAGTAAATTCTTCAAACATAGCGCCAAGCATGTTCGCGTTGCGATAGTGGGTCAACAGATGGACTACTATTGCCTCGCTGCCATCTAGATCTCTATGTGGGAACTCAATTTTCACCCTTGTCGCCCATGCTCCTCATGAAAACGAAGTTGTCTATGTTAAACCATGAAATATCTCGAGATCTGAGGTATGTGGCAGAATGTATCGTTCAAGTACTCAACCTTCATCACACCACCAAACTCCGCAGATATCATTCCGACCAGCAAATTCATCATAATCGCCTTAGCTAACGAGAACCTCGTTTACCTTTGTAAAACAAGTACCTATTTTCTGCCTTCCGGAAGTTACGAAATGCCAGAACCTCTGTTCGTCTTCAGGACTAGCCACTAGGTAGTCTTCAATGGTGCCGGTCTGTCCGTCTAACATGAGGCTCTTGAATCCCGGGTCACTATCAAATAGGTCTATGACTTTCCTAACGAACCTGATCAACCTCTTCATGTATTACTAAAAAAGTATCATTCCTTGTCCCAATGCTTGTAAGGTACGACAGGGTATCTTTACTAATGATACCAACCATGCTAAGATACATGCTATGGCTGGATGACTATATGGTGTTTGTTTTGCCTGCTAATACAATAGATGCCCATTGGAGCTATGTAGCTGAATTAAGGCAGGGGACTGCAGCTAACGCCTCAGGAGAAATGGCGAATAAATTCGATGCGGAACTCTTTTTATTTTTGGAAATCTTGGCGATTTTATTCATCATCATTGCAGCATTGGTAATTGCCACTTATTTCTACTCTAGGCTGGAATGAATGTGGCAAAAGCACGCGCATAGGAACTTCAAGTTTACTAGACACCTTCAATCGTTGCACTGAGGAGGTTAGCTTAAAAATCTGGAAAATGAATTTTTATTTAATTTAAAATTCATTTTTGGCACAGATTGCCATTAAAGACATGAAATTATTTAATTATATGGAAATCTCTCGATAATTATGTTGAAACAAACTTTCAGTACTTTTAGATTGGTTCGATCGCCAAACCCAAAAAATATTGAGGAAAAACGCTTTAAGCCTATAGTCGATGGTGCATTCGCAATTTAAGTGCGGAAGGAGTAATATTGGAGGAATCAAAGTTCGGGACCGTGCTTGGAATCCTTGGCCTGACGATGTCCCTCGTTTCGCCGTTCCTTCCTTGGGTCGTTACGGCCGATTCAACATTGACACTTTACCAAACTGGATGGTGGATGGCGATCCTTCCCTCTGTAGTTTGCTGCTCTTGTGGTTTAACGCGCTACCTGGGAAGGAGGGTTAAGCCCATAGCGTTCTCGGTTGCTGGGCTCGTTGTCGCTGTTGAAAACTTAGCTGCTTTCACAACGGTGCTTCCAACGCTTGGGGAGAATTCACTTGCTCTTGGATTCTACCTTTCACTCGGATCTGCAAGCCTTTTGCTTGAAGGTGGAATAGCAACATATGTTGAGGAGGGGAAAAAGAAACCTGTTTCTAATCAAATGCAAAATCCGATCGTGGTGGCAAGATCCTGCCCCGGGTGTGGGAAGGATCTATCCCAGTTTTTACCAAGCCTATCGGAGTGTCCTTTTTGCGGAAGAACTCTAAGCCCTAATGGGAAGATGCTGTTGGGTGAAAAGGAGATCCTGGTTTTAAAGAAACGGCAGAGCCGTTGAATAACAATTTTTTGTATGCTCATCAAGAGCAGAATAGACCTTAAGCTGAGAATAATGTTAGTAAGGCGGCATTTCTCATTCTATTTGCGTGCATGCATGGCGTAGTCGAGGGCTAGAGAGACCCTTCCATTGGCTTTTTGCAAAAAAGATTTGGCTGAGTCAGGCGATAACCTTCCCTTAAGGATAAGTATCGAAAGTTTCACGTCTTCGCCAGATTCCTTGTAGATCCTGCTAGCCTCCTCATAACTTGCCCCGGTCAGAAGCATGATCATGCCCTTTGCTCTTTCTCTCAGTTTCTCGCTCAGTGGTTTTAGATCTATCATGAGGTTCCCGTAGACTTTGCCCAATAGGATCATGGAGGCTGTAGTCAGCATGTTTAAAACGAGCTTCTGCGCAGTGCCTGACTTCATCCTTGTCGAGCCCGCGATAACCTCTGGACCTACATCTGGAGCTATGGAAATCTTTGCGTATTTAGTTATCTTCGACCCAGGATTTGTGGTAAGGGCGACGGTTTTTGCGCCGAGTTCGTTTGCCTTTTTCAAAGCCCCAATAACGAACGGTGTCCTGCCAGATGCACATATACCTACAACCACATCTTTTGGAGAAATAGAGCACCTCATGATCGCACTTGCTCCAGCCTGAATCGAGTCCTCCGCTCCCTCAATTGGTTGTCGCAGTGCAGAGTCTCCCCCTGCGATTATGGCCTGAACCATTTCGGGCGGAGAACCGAATGTAGGAGGGCACTCAGAAGCGTCTAGAACGCCTAGACGCCCACTCGTTCCAGCTCCAATGTAGATTAGTCTTCCACCCGCCCTGAAGGACTCGACAATTGAGTCAACAGCTTTTACTATTTTCGGGAGCTCCTTCTCGATGGCAAGAGGCACAAGCTTGTCCTCTTCATTTATGATGCGGAGAATGCCGAGTGTGCTTTCCCTGTCGATGTTGGTGCTTTTGGGATTTCTGGCTTCGGTGGTAAGTTCCTCAAGCTCTCTTAGAACGCTGCTCTTCATGAAGAAGGTTAGGTAGAGATCAAGGAATTAGGCTTTCCCTTTACAGGACCATCTATTCATTTTATGAAGGCTTCGCGCGTGGACATTTCCAGATTCTGAATGGTTGATTCAGCCAGCTCGATGCCACAGGCCCTGTAGGCGAGGATCAAACCGCCGACACATGGTGGAAATTTGGGCTCGATGACTGTTGCTTCGATGCCGATTCGCCTTAAAACTTCGAGAAGAGGGAGCTTTACATAATCGCCAGCATTGAATACGCCTCCGACCAGTGCGATCTTTACACTTCGGCCGATCCTCTTTGCAACTGTACCAGCAATTGTACCAAGCTCGCTTCCTGCCCGTCTAAGGATCTCGATTGAAACCTCATCCCCTGCCTTTGCAATTTCATGCACGAGTTCCGCCAAGGATGCGATCTTGTTCCTTTTCAGGTCCATTGTGATGCTAACTAACTCATCGAAGGAAGAGAGGCCAAATCTCTCCTTGATGGCTTCGCAGATCCTCGTAAAACTTCCAGAGCCATCCACAGCCCTGGCCACAGAACGAAGGGCCTCCAAGCCTATCCAGTAGGCGCTACCCTCGTCACCCAACAACGGACCCCACCCCCCAGCTCTGGCTAT
>CAZWAU010000260.1:0-4273 GCA_964631995.1 uncultured Nitrososphaerota archaeon | reverse complement strand
GGAAGGAAGAGAGGTAAGCTAGGAGATAGACCCTTCAAGATTATTATCACGCAAGATATCTATTGACTAGAGCTTGTACAAGATTTCCCAGGTATAAGCCCAAAATAAATGCCACAGCAAGCCCAACCACTTTGTATTTCGATATGAAATCGATAAATTCCTGCCACAACCCTTTTGGCTTTTCAGGAGGAGGCGGAGAAGGTTTCGGCTCGAGGAGCTTCCTTATCTGCCTCAACTCTTCTAGAATTTCATCTTCCTTTGGCATTTTTCTTCCAACAGGTATTAAGGCGGTGGAATATATTGTTTTCTACTCACTTCAGGTCAGTGCATCTTGTCATTTCTAAGTGAACAAAACTAACGCGTACAGCATATCACCTTGGGGTTTACTGCATTGGGCCTCATCCTGTCCAATCAAGTATGATTCCCAGTGAACCTTTACCAATAGCCTGTCTGTATGCTTCAGGCGCCTCCTTGTATGAAACCTTGTTTTCTATCAAACGTTTAACATCAAGCCTTCCCTGACTCATGAGTTTGAGCACAAGTCCGATGTCATCCTTCTCAGTCCAATGGCCATGGTACGACTCGAACTTTGGCCTCATCGAATTGTGAGCACCTATGACCAATATGGCCTTCCTGTGTACCTCTGGGTAGAAATTTATGTTGGACCATCCCCTCGGACTCCCCAAAAGAACGACCCTTCCATTAGCACTGGCAATTTTAAAGGCGATCGGTATCGCCTCCGGATTTCCAGTCGCTTCCACGACCACATTCGCCCCCCTACCTTCCGTCACCGATCTTACTTCATTCTCCAAGTCTCCCTTCTTTGGGTTGATTATAAAATCTGCTCCACTTTTTTTCGATATTTCCAACCTTCCATCGATAAGGTCTATGGCTATCAATGGCGTAGCGCCGCTTAGCTTTGCAAGTTGAAGGGCGAGTTGCCCAACGAGCCCTTGACCTATTATGGCAACAGAGTCTCCAAGCTCTATCTCCGCTCTTCTTATGCCTTGCAGGGATGTGGAAGCCAGAGCAAAGAAAGATGCTTCATCGAAAGACAATCCCTCTGGAATTTTAAACAAGCCTTCTGCAACAGTCAGTGCATGGCTTGCGTGGTTTGCCCAAGAAACAACCCTCTCCCCACGACTCAGCCACTTCACTTCTGATCCAACTGATTCTATCATGCCGGCGTTGGAATAGCCAGGGTACTGCGGGAAAGTTTGGGATGTGTTTGGCAGTGCCATTAGAAAAGCTCCCTCTGTCCCAGAACTGATAAGGGTGCTAACGCTCTTCACAAGGACCTCTTTGGGCCCAGGTTCCCTCAATTGGAAATCCTCGACCTTGACCACTCCTTTTTCAACAAACACTACTCTCTTTCCCATTAACATTCTGTCTTACCTCAGTCCATTGGCGATATGCGAAGGATATATGCATCAGCACAGATCAACAGATCGATGGCGGTTAAGATCTCCAATTGGTTATGTAACTAGACGTTTTTTGAGCAACTTTACATAATAGACATAGTTCTGGAAGGGAACATCGGCTGGTACCGCGTGATCGATGCTTGGTATGTACCCACCATCCATTGCCATTGAAAGCTTCGCATCCACTTCCTTTTCGATGGCGTCTAGACCATTTATCAGCGCCCTTTTGTCAATGTTCCCGATCGCCCTAAACTTTTTCCCAAATCTTTTCCTGAGTTCGACCCAGTTCATTCCAGCTTGGACTTCGAGTGGATAAAGACAGTTAACACCTCCTTCTAAAAAGAGCGGTACAAGGGGCCTGATGTCACCATCGCTGTCAACCATTATGATATCGATTCCATTTTTCCTAAGAAAGGCTGTTATTCTCTTGTATCCAGGAAGCATGAATTCCTCGAAAGCTTTTGGCGAGATGTGGGGGCCAGTGCGGTACGCCATGTCCTCCCATATCGTGGCAAAATCGATCTTCGCCTCCTCAACAGCTTTTCTTGCAGCTTCTATCTGGAAGTCTACAAAGAAGTCGAACATTTCATGCACAAGCTTCGATCCCTGTGGAACGAAACAAGAAGCCTCTCCATTCCCATCATACCCCTAACATAGCCGAAAAATAAAAAGGCCCAAAGCCAAGAAGAGGAGTATAATCACGAAAGAACAGTTGCAGAAGTTCTTAGAGCATTGTCCTTTGAAATTGAAAGCGTATGTCTTGGTCGCTAGAGATAGTTGACTCGCTCCGTGCGACATTTTGAAATTGAAATATGAGGACATAAAAAAGAACTTTGAACAGGGCATTATCCCAATGACAATCAACATTGTAAGGCAGAAGAGCGACGAACAGGTTACGACATTCTTAGGTAAGGAAGCAGTCCAATATAGTGCAGCTGGCATTAAGGAAGGGTCTGTTATTGGAAGTTCTGAGAAAAGGGGAAGAAGAAGTGGATGAAGGATCAACATGGCTGGGCTCCGAATTTCTGCACTATTATTTGCTGGCGAATGAAGTATATAAAAGCGAATAACTAGAGGTGAATCTTTAAAGCTAGGAAAAATGTATAGGAGGATTAAAATTAGGGTCAAACGTACCCATTTTGCAGAATGTGGGAAAAACTCGAAGCAAACTATAGAGGCAAAGTGAAAATCTTTTCCAGTCCTTCGAGAAGATTTAATAACCCTTAATCAGTGAATAGAATTTATGCCCCTCGTCAACGAGCGAGATCTGCTCCTGCCTGCCCTGAAAGAACGGAGGGCGGTTGGCGCCTTCAATGCCAACAATATGGAGATGGTCCAAGCGTTCATCATGGCGGCGGAGGAAACCAGTAAAGAGATCGGTCAACAGGTTGATCTTATAATCCAGCTAAGCCCTGGCGCGAGCAAATACGCCGGCTGGGCTTTGGGCGCCGGGATGGTCAAGATCGCAGCTTCTGAAACAGATATCCGCATCGCCCTGAATCTCGACCACGCGACGGAGATAGCCCAAGTGAAGAAGGCACTGGACATGGGATTCACGGCTGTGTTGTTCGATGGCTCTGCGCTGCCTTTCGAGGAGAACATAAGGCTGACCAGGCAAGTGGTAGAGATGTGTCATCAGAAAGGCGTTCCGGTTGAAGCTGAACTAGGAAAAATCCCAAAGATCGAAGATTACTTCACCCCAGCGGAGATCGCCAAACTGAGGGCTCTTCCAGCGCCGGAGGCAGTTCAGGCCATAAGGGCGAAGGCGGGCAAATCGGTTGAAGAGTTGATGGCAAAACCGGAGGATGTTGAATACTTCGTGTCCAAGACAAGTTGCGATTTTCTTGCTGCTGCATTTGGCTCGATACACGGTATCTGGGACGACATCTGGCCGGTCAGAGTGGACCGATTGGTCGAGATTCAAAATAGAACCAGCCTACCATTGGTCTCACATGGATCCTCGGGTATCCTCATGACACCCAAGGACGCTAGGGAGAAGGGAATCAAGCTGGCCAAGGGCGAGGGAACGCTGCTCGACGCCATTCAGACAGGCGGAGTGACCAAGGTCAATGTAGCAACGATCCTGTCGATATCGTTTATAGAAGGGTTCATCCAAGCCTACAAGGCCAACCCGAGCGAGAAGGACTTCCGCAAACTCGGTGGCCCGGCTCGCGACATGGTCAAGGAAAAAACCAAGGAATACATCCGTCTCTTCGCCGGCCGGATATAATTAATTATTAATGAATTAACTTTCAGCCAAAATAGGATAAGCGTTGGTTTCATTGTTAAGAAACTGAATGGAGCTGATATGACAGAAGAAGACAAGAAAATTATTTAGGAATATCTTGAAGAGATTGGTCTTGCTGGTCTTACATCTAAACCAGCAGCTAAAGAACATTATCAGGCGGAATTTGGCAAACTTCGATATGATATTGAGCTATATCAGAAACCCGGTTCATTAAATAAGAGTATGCTTAAGGGAAATGTGGACTTAAAATATGAAGAACGAGAACGTCGTAGATTGTTTACAAATGCATCATCAAGTGAGGGTATACAATTAACTATTGATGAAGTTGAACAGCAAGCTAAGAATATCTTAAAATAGAGAGACTTAAAGAGATTTCTATCGTGGTTTGGAGTTCAATCATAACTAGGCATGGGCCGTTGGAAGGAAAGAGCTTGAATGAAAGAAGAGTTAGATCTACTGACATGACCGAGACCAAGAGGAGCCATATAAATGAGTTTAGAAAAATAACTGTGGAGATTTTTTTGAATTTCTTAGTAAGGTGATATCGCTTAATGAATCATATAATAAAAAGAAGCCCAAATTAATAAGAAAAGGCACAAAAAAG
>CAZWAU010000259.1:0-3056 GCA_964631995.1 uncultured Nitrososphaerota archaeon | reverse complement strand
AATCAAAGTGGTGCACCACTTGTCCTATCAAGAAACTTAGTGGAGCTGAATCAAGATCCCATAGTTTCGGGTACGGACCGTTGGAGAATTTTGCCTCGTACTCCATTATTTTTCCGAATTCTGGCTCTTCGGTAATTTTCTTGGCCAAAACATAACCTGGAGTATGTCTCTTCATGAAGGCCACATAAACGTGGCGCCCAGCCCTTCTGCTGGCTTCATAGAACCTCCTTGCCTCTGCTGCGCTTATCGAGGGCGGTTTTTCGACAAAAACGTGCAGGCCTTTCTCAAGGCAGCTTATGCCAAGTTCTGTGTGCATCTGCGGGCTTCCCACTATGAATACTGCATCCAATTCCTCTTCTTCGATCATCTTCTCGTAATCTGTGTACCAGTTCTTGGCACCAAATTCTTTGGCATTCCTCCTTGCCTTCTCCTCTATGAGGTCGCAGGTAGCGATGAGCTGCATCTCAGGTATGCCTCTGAAACAAGGGTAGAGGCTTGAGGTTGAATGCGCTCCGCAACCTATGAATCCAACCCTTAGAGCATCCATCCGCGATCTCCATGCCAATAGGAAGCAACTATGCTTAAAGTACTTGCGGCCATTTGTAGCAAAGTTGATCCTCGCCTATCTTGATGGAATCATAAATGTCTGACTTCAGGCGATGCACAAGCACTTCTTGGCCTAGGTCTTCCGCTGCGAGGAGCCTGCTCGTTCATTAAGGTTACAGTCCGTTCCTCAAATCCTTCTTGTTGTGCGGTGTTATTTTGCAGCGATTTCCTATGTTCTCAGCTGTGTGTTCTCACTCATTTCTGGCGAATTACGCTCTGATAATTTCCTGGCTTATCAAAAAAATACCTAAAGCAATTTACGTGCCCGTTCATAATGTTTGCTTGTCACGAGTGCACAGGAAGATATCGAAATTTATTTTGATAAGAAGATCAAAAAATACAGAATGTTGAACACAAACAAATCAAGCTTAAAAACGTGACTGCATGGAAAGTAGTCCATGAATAAGAGCGGTATTATCGCCATCATCGCAATCCTAGTTTTAGTCTTGCCCCTTCCTTCACCTGTTAAATCAGAAGATCGGACAAGGATTAGGATCGTTGTGTTTCTCGATGGAGATGCCAGATGGTTTCTCTCCGAAGAGGTTAACCTGCCGACCCCTGAGGATCGAGATGCATTCGATAACTACACGAAGGCACTGCAGCTCAACAAAGAGGCTCTGCTTTCCGATTTCTCCGCCATGATTCAAAACTTGGTGATCCGAGCTTCGAATTTGACAGGAAGAGAGATGACAGCGGTACAATTTGACATGAAAACGATGGTTGTGGGAATCAACTACGAGGTGGGCGTAATAGAGTACTCCTTCCTATGGACTAACTTTTCAAGGATCGATGGCAGGCTGATGACGCTAGGGGATGTCTTTCAAGGTGGTTTTTACATGTATGAGAACGACACATTGGTCATAAGCTATCCGCAAGAGTTACGCCTTATCGTTGCTTCTCCACCTCCCGATTCCAACTTCACGAATGAAGTAGTTTGGCGTGGTAGGCGGGATTTCGGTCCAAGTGAACCGAAAATGGTGCTAGAGGATAGGAGGACTTCATTGATCCTTTTTCTCTCAAGGACGGAACTGGCCATCGATGAGGGACTCACAATATCCGGTCAGCTTTCGCCACCGCTTGGCGGGGAACCCATAACTTTGATGATTTCCGGCCCAAGCGGGTCTCGCGCGATCTCGCTTATAACACTGCAGGATGGGAGCTTTCACTTGAGCTTGACGCTAGACGAGCCTGGAGAATGGGAATTCCTCGTTTCGTATCCAGGAAGCGGCACATACCTGGGCTGCAAGAGTGAACTGGGAAGGGTGTATGTTAGGGAGGTGTTGGTCAGATATCTTCTTAGATCGCCTTTTGTACTCGCGATCATTATTTTTGCTGTCCTTTTATCATCATTTTGGTTGGTTTGGTCGTTTAGGAGACGAAAAAGGGCCATCGGAGTGGAGCTTTTAGCGACAGATTATGAAATGGTGGAGGCAGTACTCAGAAAGGCAGGGGGTGCGATGCTTCAATCTGACATAAGATCGGAAACTGGCTTCTCGGGCGCTAAGCTCTCGCGCATCTTGAAAGAGATGGAGCAAAGCGGAAGAATTAGGAGAGAAAGGAAAGGCCGAGAAATGGTTGTATTTCTTCTAAAAAGGCAATAAACAACTTTTAGATATTTTTTAAATGATTTTCAACGTTTTGGAAGGAATTTAAAATAAAATAAAAGGTTTAGAAGTTAAAGAGTCGTGAAAATTCTTTTTTATATGACGCACATAGTATCGAGCGGTGTTGAACATGCACAAGAAGAAAGGAATGGCATTGGTCTGTGCATTTCTGCTTCTAGCTTTGACATTATTCCAAGTAAAAACTATACTGGTTTTTGGTAATGGTTCCTCAGGCACAGATAACGATGACTTCTCAGACATGCAAGGTTTGGTGGATAATGGCTTCGGAAACTTAACTTCTCCTAATGCGTTCGGCAAGGAGTTGCGCCTGCGAATAAGGGAATTGTTCGCATCACATAAGCAAGCTATGGAAGAGACCAGGATTCGAATGCGTCTTTTCAACGAAGAAATTAAAAATAGGAGAGAGGAGCTGATAACGGAATTTAGAAGAGTAAAGAATGAGCTTAGAGAAAGAATTAGGATTTCGCTCCAAGAGGTAAAAATTCTGAGGCAGAAGCTAAATAACGGAAACATAAGCCAGAGCGAATGTTCTGCAGAACTGCAAAGGATAAGGCTTGAACTCAGGAGCAACTTCAACCTGATGCTGAAGCTTGGCGACGAGATCGGAAAGCTTGGAAAGGAACTAGCTGGAAGGAATAGGGAGTTTGCTAGGCAACTACTTCAGGAAAGGCATGAGTTTCGGGAGGAACTGAGCCAAATTCTAAAAGAAGCTCTTGAGGCTTGGAAAGATAGGGCTGCCCCTTAAAAGCAAATTAAGTGCTGAGCTCCGATACAACTAAACTATTTTCAGAGAGGGTCTGAAGCGTAAGCCTAGCCAGTCGGTTC
>CAZWAU010000258.1:0-12865 GCA_964631995.1 uncultured Nitrososphaerota archaeon | reverse complement strand
CCTTCACGAACAGAGTGTGGCGACCGAGTAGAGAACTTATCTGGCCACTCAAAGCTTGATCTGTCAATGAGCAACTAGCGAATACTCCTTGCGGGTCGTACGATTCAACAAGACGGCAGGACTTGGCTTCCACGCAATATTCGGTACGCGCTGATGCAACAGGCTCATAGACGAGACCTGGATCTTCATTTTCGTCGATACTATGTATAACCTCGAGCACCGAGTATTTACAAGCTTGAGTTTCAGCTTCCAGAAAAGCCTTCCCAATCCCCGGCACAATCCTGTAAGGCAAATCCACGCCATCAAGCATTACTTTTTCTATTCCGTTTCTTGTCGCTATCCTAAACTTCCTGCTGACTAGTTTTGTTGTCTTGACCGTTAACCTCTCTAACACGATGTCACGATGATAGTCGAATTCAATGTAAGGCGTTGATATCTTCGCACTATTCCATTCTTCAGGAAAGGCTGGCTGGATCGTGACCATGTCCTCCTGCATCTTCGGAAGAATTCCGAACAACCCTTCGACAACAGTTCTACCGAACATGCTTATGGCATCGGTAAAACCAACATACGTTCCCTGATCGCCTTTTTCGTTTACATAACAGCTTATCTCTCCAGGAACCCTAGCATGATAAAATGAGCGTAGGGAGGCTTTTAGTAACCGATAGGCTTTGTTTTTCTCGCCTAACCTGTAGTAAGCTATCGCCGTGTTAAGGGTTTCGGCCAAGGCAAGTGTTCCATTTGTTACAATTACTGGATACCAATCGTTAACTAGGATCAGATCGTCAAATTTCCAGAGGCGATTTTCCAAGTACCTAAGAGATTGGTAAGATTGAAAATCATCCGTAACTTGGAAATCGATCGTATGGTAGATCGTCGGAGCCTCTGCAGCAGTATGCAGTCTTTTGAACCCAAGAAATTCCTTGTACTCAGCAAAATGGCCCATCTCCCGGATCCACAAATTTTGATTCATGGCATTCTTGATCTTTTCAGATTCGAGGAGGAAAGGGGTATCATCGCACCCTGTTAATCGAGCAGCTTCAGCAGCTAGAAGGTTTGCGCGATAGTTGTAAGCGCTTGCCTGTGCGCACCCCCCACCGCTATACCAGTGGCCGTCTGAAATCCAGGTATTAGCAAAATTCTCATAAAGGCCATCACCATCTGGATCGAATTCACGCCTTTCCCAATCTAGAGCATTCTTAATTACTGGAAACAGTTCCTTGAGTAGCGATTTATCCCCAGTCCAATTGTAATAGTAGTATATGTGATCAAGGTAGACTTGGGTCATGTCGTAGATACCATTTGGCCGATGGTCTATCGCACCAGAAAATGGGACGTAAGGCCAAACCTTTCCCTTACTGTCAGGTCCTTGGGGTGGCTCCTCGAGTTGGTAATGAGAATGAAAACGTATTGCCTTGGCCACTCTATCATGCCATCCAAAGGCAATTGGGCCATACCATCCACGCCAACCAAGAAACCATCCTCCAGACTCATATCCCCAACGCAAAGTTCCGTGCATGAATGATGGCGGATACCAAGTTGCATCCATGGATACACACGTAGCCTTAATTGCGAGGTCGAGTTCTTCGTCGGGTGTTTTAACGACGATCTGCTTTTGGACTCTTTTGCACTTTCGAACAGCTGAGAAATATGCAGCTTCAGCCATAGACAAAAGTTCCATTATACGTGTGTCGTCCATTTTCTCGGATAATATTACTACGATGTAACATGGAGTTAATCCGACCTCGACCTCCTGCGCCAAAATTGGATAGGATACGTAAGTATCTGGATGCCTTAACCTTCCCTCCTTCGTTATCCCGATGTTCTTTTTTGATTCAAAACCAATCAATGTAAGGGGTGAATTCGAGAATTGAGCTGCGCAGACATGGAATGTCCCATTGCAAGTGGAGCCACCGTACACAATTTTGGGGAGAGGTTGTTTGCTAAGACAAAAGATGTTTTTTCTTCTGTTAACAAGGATTTCATCAGAGCACTCTTTTGCAATTATGCCACCATCATATCCGCCCTGTCCGATTATGTCATAGCCTTTTGACAATCCTCCATAAACCCAAAGAAGTTTCACAGGTCTATCAGACGATATCCTTATGATGAAACCTGGATCTTCCGAGAGCGGCAGTACGTCAAGCTTTATGGTTCCTGAAAAAATCGGATCGGTCAACTCATATCTCTGCATGCCGGGGTTGTACCAAGAGACTATCTTATCAAAATCATGAAGCCACCTGCTCTTATCCCCAATTATGACGCCAATCGTTAGGCTACCATACTTTGAGGAAGGAGCATCCGCAAGCATCACTTGGGGCTTATCACCAGCTAAAGTAATAGTACTCCCATTACGCGCATAGAGTGGTCGATTATACGTAGCTGGCCCATTAACAACCATAAAGCCACCAGCAGTACAAGAATATTCCGTAGTGGCTCCTTGGCCTCCCCATATCATCCAGTACTGCTTAGTGCTAACGTCATTCACCAACTCTTTACCATCGAGATTAAAATCCAAGGCTGAATCCCACATTAAGTCTTTAGAGGATATGTACCGCAACGCCTAGCTGTTTCGAACATGAATTTGGCATTCTGCCCCGGAATGCCAGGATGGATCGAATGATCTGAAGCCAAGATATACCCTCCGCCTGGCGCTGCCACATGTATGCACTCAATCGTCTGACTAGCTATTTCTTCCCTTGTTCCCCATGGCAATGTCGAGGAGGCATCGACATTTCCAATGAGCGCTATAGAGTCTCCAAATCTCCTCTTTATATCTACAATGTCCATTGAAGCTTTCCTCTCGATAGGATGCAAACCCTGTATTCCCATTTCCAATATATCTTCAAGTAGCAGCCTAATATTACCGTCCGAGTGGAGGAGGACTTTTGCCCCCTTTCTCCTCATGCTTCGGACGACCTTCTCGATATGTGGTTTCAAAGAAGACTTGAAAAGGCTGGGAGAGACAAATGGCCCATCCACATGCCCAAGATCCTCGTTCAGGAATATCATCTCAATGCCCGAATCGATGCATAAACTTCCTATTTCGCAGCAGTACTTCGTAACAGATTCAAGAAGCCTCTGAGCAAATCTGGGTTCGGTCAATAGGTACTTGAGAAAAGAGTCGAAGCCAGTCAGGAAGCTTGCGGCTGTGAATGGACCGCCTATCGGGAAGCTTGCAGCAACCGCCATGTCCTCGCCAACAATTTCCAAAACCCTCTCGACAAACTCAAGCCTACCTTTAGCACTTGGATCTGGTATCTGGTAGCTTTCGAACGCTTCTGGCTCGCTTATCGGTCCCTTGATATACCAAGGTAGCGTTTTTAGGTCTTGAGAAACCTTGTACACAATTCCCCACTCGTCTACCATCATGTCCCCTTCGAACTTGTTTCTCCACCCCCTCCTCGGCCCTGGAGACACGCAAACCATGTCGAGCCCTAGTGCCCTGTGACCTTCGACACACACTTCGGGCGTTACTTCCGATATCCTTCGTCCAAGAACATTCTCGAACGACCTGTGCTCATACAGGAAATCGAACAGGGGCACGCGATCTGGCTCCTCAAGATCAAGCGCCTTGATAACTCTCTCACTTCCCCTCATATTAAGGCTCGTCTCCAATATGATGAAGAGCTTTATGTTTTTGCGGTCAGATTATCATGAGCAGTTATACTTTCCTCAAACAGCTAGTAACATTCCTTCTTGTCCACCACGTTTAAGAGCGTCTCCCCGGCAATGTACCTTCGCAGATTTTCCCTGAATATGCCCAAGCTTCTCTCAAATGCTTCTCTTGATCCTCCAGAAACATGTGGAGTCAGTACCAGGTTCTCCAACTCGTAAAGCTCGCTTTCAGGTGGTGGCGGCTCAATTTCGGTAACATCTAGAGCTGCCCCTCCTATCCACCCCCTCCTTAGAGCCTTGACGAGCGCCTCCTCTTGGACCAGCCCCCCTCTTGCAATGTTTATGAAATATGCTCCCCTCTTCATGGCCCTGAACTCCTTCTCCCCAAACATTCCTTCCGTTTTCCTTGTAAGAGGAGCCGCGACGACAACGAAATCCGATTCAGAAAGAAGGGTATTTAAATTGCCGCCTGGCAAAAGGATGTCGGCCCCAGGCTCAACCAATCTGGTTCTCCTCATAGCTATGACGCGCATACCCAGACATTTCGCCTGGCGTGCTACCTCTTTCCCAATATGTCCAAAACCGACTATGCCTACAGTTTTTCCACGTAGCTCGGAGGTGTGGAGCCACTTCCACCTTCTTTGTTTCTGGCACTTGCTATAGAGTGGCATGCGCTTCGCGAGCATCAACATGAACATCAATGCATGCTCTGCTACCGGAGTTGAATGGGCTCCCTTGCTGCACGTCAAAATCACGTCCTCTCTCATCGTTCTGTAGCGAAGGATGGAGTCAACCCCGGTAGAGAAGGTATGAAGCCATTTTAGCTTCAAAGCTTTGCCCAATGCCCCCTCGCTGATCCATCCAGCTATGACTTCCGAATCAGAAATGTGTCTTGAAGCTTCAGATTCCTTTTCAAAAGCTACGACCTTCAGCTTACTCGATACCGATCTTATGCCTTCCAGCTGCTTCTTCGTGATCTTGGATAGGACTAGAACTTTTCTCGATCGCATGCCTTCCGCCATACATGCTAGATGATAAAGGATTTCCTACTCCTGGCATGGAAGTTCTAGTAGATGATTCAAATGTGGCAGGGAAGAAAATCGGCATTGCGTCATACGCAGGAGAATCCGAGGAAATACGTCCTCATCTTTTTTCCAAAACCATTATAATGCTGGAAGCGCCATTCACTTTCCATGGCAGAGTCTAGCGATCCTCCGCAAAGGAGTACTGACTTGATCCTTGAAAAATGCTACATGACAAACGATTCCGATATCGCCCAATGCCATCTCGATTCTCCAAGCCCATTGGAAAGTATGGATAGCTCCGAAGGCAAAGATCAACAAAAGAGCAGTGTAGAGGAACAGTTCGAGGCCCTGGGAGAAGGATTGGAGGCAGCAAGTAAGGCTTACCGTGCTCTTCTCACTCAATGCTCCTCATTTAACAAGCAATACAGTGAAATTCTTACAGAGCGGGATCAATTGAAAGATCAGCTCGGATCCTTGATACTCGAGTATGAGCTTTTGCAAAAGGCGAAGAAGGAGTCTGAAGAGGAACTTGATAAGATGAAGGATGACATAGCGGAACTTCGGATATTGAGGGAGGAGACGAACAGGCTCAGGTCCCTCCAAACAGAGATCGAAAGGGTCAGGATGGAGTGCAACGAGAAGAAGGCCAAGTACGAAGCCGTTTTAGCAGCAAACGAGAGGTTGAGTGCCGATTTGGAGGAACTGCGTAAAGCTTACTCTATAGCCAAGCAATATATCGACAGGGCCAAATCTGTTGAGGAAGAGAATCGAAGATTGAGAATGGAGATTGAGTCGAGTTTACATTCAAGGGAAGCCGAAAGTCTTCGCCAGGAGTTGAAGCAACTTCAGGAAACTAGGACGGACCTTGAAAAATCTCTGATCGATAGCCGAAAGAAGATAGAAGAACTACAGAGGCAGAACCAAGAGGTTATGACGATGGACCAGGCAGTGAAGAAGCACCTCGAAGATATGGAAAAAGAAAATCAAAAGGCAAAGGAGGAAATAAGGCAAATACGCAAGGAACTTGAAGATTCATCTTCGGAAAGACAGAGATTATCGCAATTCAAAATAGATTACTACGAACTGATGGAAAGGTATGAGAGATTAAAGGCTGAGCATGAATCCCTTAAGAAAAAGTTCGAAATGATGCCAAGGATCGTCATATAAATAAAAGGAATTAAACCGAGATCGAAGAATTCAGTCGTTCGCGTGAGGAAAAAGATAAAATTGGAGCATCGAATCCGTATCGAATACCATTGGAGATAATGGAAGCTATAAGGACAAGGAGGAGCATAAGGAGATACTCAGATCGGGATGTAGAGAAGGATCTCATAATTCAGGTGCTTGATGCTGCCCGGCATGCTCCTTCAGCAAGCAACATCCAGCCCTGGAAGTTCGTAGTTATACGGGATCTCAAAACTAGAGAGAAATTGTCAACCGTTCATAAGCACAGCGCATTCCTGAAAGGTGCTCCAGTCGTAATAGTTGTGCTCGGAAACGAGAGCTTATCTGAGCATCACTTCCCAGTTGATTGTGCTGCTGCAATAGAAAATTTGCTGCTTGCCGCCCATGGATTGGGTCTTGGTTGCTGCTGGGTTGCGGTCTACTCTACAAGGAGCACGGAAAGGGAAGACATCGTCAGGAGCATTCTGGCGATAAGAAAAGAGTATAGGGTAGTCGCCATGGTTGGTATCGGCTATCCAGCTGAACAACCAAAACCAAGGAAGATGAAGGAGCTAGAGGAGATCGTGCATTGGTATTCTGGAGATGAAATTGGGTCCAGTGCTTGCCAGATAGATGATCTGAGCATGTAACGGCCTGCTACGAAAAAAGATCGATCAACGCTTATCTATATTTGCCATACTTTTCAACCGTCTGGACCATGGCATGCAGGTTCTCGATCTTGGCATCTACTGGTACCTCATCTCCAGTAACCATGACATACCCTCCTCCTTCCATGCCCTCATTAAGGCAACGAAGCGCCTCTTTTTCCGAATCGTGCACGCTTCCGAATGCCAGTATGACTGAATCGAAGTTTCCCATCAGGCAAATCTTGTTGCCATATTTTTCCTTAGCTTCCCTGAGCGTAATGTCTCCCTGATTCTGCTCGAAGGTCTCGATGAAGTGTGCTCCAGTACCAACCAGTGTCGGAAGGTGGCGGCGGATCCTTCCAAGCGTGTAAAATCCGACGTACTTGTCTTTGCTTTCCTTAACGAGTTCAGCAACTCTGCTTATGTCTGGCTTAACGAAGATATCGAAAAGGCTTGTACTCAGGTCCGCTCCCGTCGCCCAACAGATGTCGTAGTAAAGGATGGGAGAAGGTGATGCGAGGAACGACTCGACATACTTGTCCACAACCTTCTGCATCGTTTTACAAACATCCAAGATTGTGTCAGGCCACCTATGGATGTCCACCAAGATCTTCCCCATCGTGCGTGCTTCTCCAAGGTGTGCGAAAACGCAGCTCAAGCCCGCACTCGGTACTCCTTCATCTCCCATAATCCTAGCTGCCCTTTCCATCTCCCGGTACTCCGGCCCTTCAGCTGAATCGACCCACTCCTCGTAGTATGACTTGAAAATCGTCCAGTCTTCCCTTTTCTTCACAAGAGGCTCGATGCGTGTTGAGATCGTTGGGTCCCTTGGGTTGAATCCCCTCACTACCTTGCCCCTTATCGTTCCTTCTGGTGTAACTAATGTATCCTCTATCACATGGCGAACGCCATCCGTTTCAACCACTTCCTGCCTGTACTCGTAGCCCTCGGGAAGGTGGCTGATCACGCCAACGCCAAGAGGACCTCGAAAATGTATAGACCCGATCTGCTGGTGCAATTCGAAGGCAGCCTCCCATCCTGTTCTCTTAAGCATCTTGTAGGCGAACCGGTCGTGTATTAGGGGCGAAACGGGCACCATGTCTGGAACCTTCAGCTTGACAGCAGCAATGAACCTGTCAAGCTTGCTCATTGGCATAGCATTACCAACCTGACCTAACGCCTTGGCAGATGGAGGGCCACTTTGTGGACGGCCTCTGAGATATCATCTATGTCGCTCTCAGAATAGAACTCGTTTATCCAGATCGTGCACATCTCCTCCTCGACACGCTCAGCGTTCGGACAAAGACCTTCATGGTATTCTACCATCCTGCCTTCCTTGGCCGTGAACGGATAGCCCGAAGTTCCATATGTGATATGATTTCGCAACATATCATAGAGGTAAAGGGGCTTCCCAGGCCAAGCGGTACCTGCTGGGATTCCCTCGGCGGATAGCGCTTCAACAAACCTGTCGCGCGACAGACCCTTCTCGCGATCGATCCTTAACGGGTATCCCCAGTACCTGTGATCAACATCCTTCGCACGCTCTGGCGGGTGAACTCCGTCAACATCTTTGAGCAACTCCGTAAGCCGGTCTCCCAGCTTCTGCCTCCTCTCCACGACCCATCTAAGCTTCTTGATCTGCGCTATGAGCACCGCTCCCTGAAGTTCCGTCATTCTATAGCAAGGTGCAAGGAAGGAGTACCTGAGGCGGTACCTCCTGTCCTCGGTCCAATCGCATCCCTTGTCCACGAAAAGGTCCGCCCTCTTCCCCAGCTCTTCGTCATTTGTTATCGTGATCCCGCCGTCGCCGCATGTCATATGCTTAGATTGCTGAAGGCTGAATGCGCCCATGTCTCCTATAGTCCCAGCAAGTCTACCTTTGTATCGCGCGAGATGCGCTTGGGCGCAGTCCTCGATCAACCGCAGGTTGTGCTTTTTAGATATCTCGAGGAACCGGTCCATGTTGGCAGGCTGACCCCAGCAATGTACTACTATGATCGCTCTTGTTCTTTCGGTGATCTTTCTCTCCACATCGTTTGGATCGAGATTGCAGGTACCGAGCTCGACATCTGCAAAAACCGGGATGCAGTTTTGAAGGAGGATAGGCGCCACAGTTCCCATGTCGCTTATCGGAGTCGTTATGACCTCGTCGCCAGGCTCCAAGTTCAGTGCTCCTAAAGCAACGTGTATCGCCGATGTTCCAGATGTAGAGGCTGTTGCATGCTTGACACCATAAAGTTCCTTGAATTCCGAAAGGAATCTGTAAACCTTCTTGCCAGTCGCGAAGAACAGGTCTTGAGAGTTCAATGCCTCAATTACTTGCTGTGCCTCCTCCAAACCATATGTCATTCTTCTCGGAAAGGGTGAGCTCCTCACAGGTTTTCCTCCGTCGATAGCCAACTTGCTCACAGCGATCCGTACCTCCTCGATTTAATCGCCACACATCGCACCACATCAAGTTATATGCTCTGTGGAAGATTGAGAATCTTTGGGCTTGAGCTAAAGCAAATGAATTGAAAAAAGCGATGGCTGGCGAGCTTTGAAAAAGAATGGAATTTGTTCTCATCGAACTATCTGCATTCAAATTCAATGATCAGGTTGAATAAGGTTGGCCGTACTCTTCCCGATAAAAAACTTCTCCGATGCTCTTCCTTTCCCTCGCCTGTGGGCTCTCCGCAGGGTAACCCAGTGGCAGTAGGCATATGACAGATGATTCCTCAGGTATCTTCAAAATTTTCTTCACATCGGGCTCGCTGAAAGCACCAACCCAGCATGTCCCAAGCCCAAGCTCTACCGCCTCAAGACATATGTGCTCCGCTGCTATCATCGGGTCTTGCTTGAACCACCTCGAGGCTTTCGACTCTCCCAGAACGGCTATTACGACAGGCGCTTCTGCGATAAACCCTTGGTTGTTAGCGGCCTTCGCTATCTCTTCTCTCCTGCTCTTTTCTTTGACCACTACAAACTTCCAGGGCTGCCTGTTGCCTGCCGATGGAGCTAACCTCGCAGCTTCCAAGACCTTCAGAAGCACATCCTCAGGTATCGGATCTGGTTTGTATTTCCTTATACTCCTTCTGGAGGAGATCGCTTTGAATACGTCCATTCTCCGCACCGAACCGGAAAAGAAGCTTTTTATTTAAAAGAGTTGCGGGTTGAGTTCCGAACACACTACCCTTTAGTCCATTTTCAGAGCTTTTCGAATCGAGCGCCAAATCGGGGGAAAGAAGGCTTTCACATAAAAGGATTTGAGAGCCATCCTCAGCCATATTGCCAGCATTGGAAGTTCGCTGGCTATCCGAATCGGACGTTTTCCTTGGTCCCTGGTATGCTTCTCTGGATGAACCCCAGAAGGCTCAAGAAAGCGTGCTCAAAACTCTCTTAGCAGGTTACAGGAAAACTTCCTATGGGGCAAGATATTCCGCCTCCGAAGTTTCGAGCGTTGAGGATTTCCGCAAAAATTTCCCAGTTGCAGATTATGAATTCTTTATTCCTTACCTAGATGCTATCGCGGAAGGGAGACACGAGGCTCTTCTTCCAGAGCCAGCTAGGGGGTGGGTAATGACAAGAGGAACGACAGGACCACCAAAGCTTTTACCAATTACGAATACACATTTGAGGCAGATTTTCATCTGCGGATCTAGAGCCCTTCTCAACTATGCCAGAAGGAGAAACAGGTTCGAAATCTTCTCAAAGCCAGTGCTAAACCTCTCCTTCCCCTCTGAGGTCGGCCAAATGAAGACCGGGGATGGGAATATGGTAAGCTATGGTTATAGCTCCGGAACATATGCCAGGCTTAATCCAGGCATAGGAAGTTTCCGGCTTGTGCCGAGCCAAGAGGAGATAGATGCACTTGGGCGAGGAGGGAAAAGAAACGATTGGATTCGCCGTTTCGAGCTTGTCTTCGAAAAGGCGAAAGATCTGGAGGTCGGCACGCTCATCGGGGTTGCACCTCTCATGGTTTCTTTCGCCAGATACCTTCGAAGATCCCACGGACTCTATCCCAAGAAGGTTTGGAACATTAATGCCCTATTCTGCACAAGTGTTCCAAAGATCCAGGTTAAGTATGCACCTTACCTCAAAAGGTTATACGGCGATGCCGATGTTGTAGAGATATACAGCGCTACTGAGGGTGTCTATGCCCAGCAGCTAAACGAACTCCCCTACGTTTCACCAAACTACGATTCCTATCTCTTCGAGGTCTGGACCAAAAGAGGATTCAAGATGCTACACGAACTGAAGAGGGGCGAGTGGGGTAGGGTGGTCATATCCTCCTGCATCCTTCCAAGGTACGATATTGGTGATTTAGTGGAATCGTTTGGCAACAACTTCTTCAGGATCATCGGGCGGGCAAAGGCAAATACCGTCCTGGAACACATGTTGTATAGAGCTCTAACTCGCTGGTTCGATTAGTGTGGCCTTGAGCCTCTCCTAATAGCTGCCACGCTCCCAACGACTATGATCAACCCGAGGATGATGAGTACCAAGGGCCAGGACTCTCTAATATCAAGCAAAGCTGAGAGCCCCATCGCACTCAAAATAAGTCCGCCGATAAACAGGCCCAGCGCAGTGCCTTTGAAAGCTATCGAGATGTACCTTACAGCTGCCCAAATTATGAGTATCAAGCCCAGACCAAGCATGAAATAGCCCCCAAAGTCGCTCCACGATATGATCCTGTTCTGCGCCAAGTACAGGATGGTTCCAATCAGGATGAGTATGAGCCCGCCAACAACGACACCAAACCTGTCCTCATGCTTCTCCTCTTTCTCGTGCTTCTCGCCCTTCTCCTTTTCGCCCTTTTCGTAGCGTTCCCTTCTTTCACGACTGACTGCACCCTCTATTGGAGGTGGTGGCGGAGGTGGGAGCCTCGCTGGCGCACCACATTTGGGGCATATCGTAGCTCCCTCTGGAATTTCAGCACCACAACTTTCACACTTGGGCATTTTGGACGCCATGACATGCTATAAATTTCGCACTTAAGCCTATTCCTTTCAATTGAGGTGGTAAAGCATTGTCGGGTTTCTCTCCAATAGGTCTAAAGCCAGCTCCTTTGCTGTCTCCATCGAATAGAAGCCATCATCGACCATCTCAGCCAGAACGTATGCAATCTGCGACCTGACGAGGCAGGCTTTTGCATAGCTCCACTCGACGACGTATGCGTCGCTGAAGAATCCATTGATCTTGTTCGCTGGGAGCATCTGGAGTCTCTCCCGCAATATCTCCCTGATCGTGGTAGGATAGAGATTGTACCACCAAAATCCAGAGACGTGAACATTAGGGTAGTTCTTTGCGATGACCGTCAACTCTTGAGACTGAACTCTGTTTGATAAGAAGATGTCGAACTTGACGTTCTTGAACTCGTGGAAGATTTGGCAGTAGGAGAGCAGCATTCCGGGTTCGAAAGCTGTTATTGCACGGTCTGGAGGTGATGCTCCAGGAACGGGCCTCGTCACGCCTACCATCATCTGGAAAGGAACTTCGTTCTCCTCAACCCTTTTCAGGACTTCATGGAGGGCGAATGAAGAAAGCACATTCCTCTCTTCTCTATTTATTTCGAAATTTCCAAGGACCTTCTTGAAAACCTCTTCGGCCTTCCCTCTGTCAGGCCTTACATAAAACTCGCTTGGGAGGAAACTCGCTGTCACAGCTGCGCAACCCTTGAACTTCTTGAACAATGCAGCCAGCGCTTCTTCGAAGTCGCTCAGGGCTTCAACATCTCTGCCAGTCGACTTTGACAAATTCCTAACCGAAGCCAAACTCAACCTACCAATGAGGGGCTCGATGCGCAATGCCCCGATGAAGAGCGATGGGTCGTGCTCCAATGGATCACTGGCGCAGTCGAATGTAAGGAAGGTCTTAGAGATCTTGGCATTTTTCCTAAGGACCGTTTCAGCTCTGTCAGAACGTCTTGATTGGTTTATGATGCTCTCTCGTATCGATTGGTAGCTACCTTCAGTCAATTCCCCCTCAAATCCATATAGCTCCTTGAGAATCTTCATAAGGCACCAGTAGGTTGTCGTGTTCTTTATCAGCCGCATGTATGGCAAGGCTCCCTTTGCCCTCTGTTCCGGGTCTCTGTCTTCCGCTATGATGCCTTCGGGCACTCCAGCAGACCTGAGCTCCGTTGCCAAGTAGTGGTAAAGTACGATATCTGCTGTCGTCCTGGCAGATGGATGAGCTGGATCGATGTGCGAGTGCACATCGATAGCCTTCGATTCGCTTATCTCCTCCATCAATTTCTCGAATGTACCACTTCTCGACTTCATAGCAACGCAATACAACTAGGAGGCTCTATAATGCATTTCCCCCATTGTGTTCTTCACCAAAGCCCCTTTCATGCAGGCTGTTATTTACCGCCTAGACTATCCTGTAGAACTCCAAAAAGCCCGGAGGTAAATCAGAACCGTCTATAAT
>CAZWAU010000257.1:0-10988 GCA_964631995.1 uncultured Nitrososphaerota archaeon | reverse complement strand
ATATCTGACAGAAGACTTCGTGGTTCTGACACGCTTGCTACAGCGTACGTCTTGCATAAGGCGATTGTCAAAATCGGGCATTACGATCTGATCTTGTGTGGAGCAGAAACTACGGATGGTGGAACCGCCCAGGTTGGTCCTGAAGTGGCTGAGTATATTGGTATTCCGCAAATAACATATGTCGAGGAGTTCGATATCGAAGGAGATTTTTTGGAAGCGAGAAGAGTAGTTGAAGGCGGATTTGAGAGACTAAGAACGAGACCCCCCGCACTATTAACCATTACAAGCAGAAAATACAAGCCAAGGAATACAAATTTCTCAGGCATACTGAAAGCGATGAGGATGTCTGTGGTGACATTGTCTTTGGATGACTTAGAAGTTGATGCGAGTAAAGTCGGTTTGGCTGGATCGCCCACAAAAATAATGAAGATAGAAAGATCGGTGAATAGAAGGAATAATCGCTTAATCGGGGGCAAAATAGCAGATGAGGTAGTGGATGCGCTTTTGAAGGAAATATTTGAAGATGGTATAAAATTTGGTGATCGATGTGGAAAGGGGGAGTAGCGGCATCCTAGTGTATGCTCAGAGAAATTATAACAAAGTTAGTGAGCCAACTCTTGAATTGCTCGGAAAGGCAAGGAAGCTGGCGGACAATATCGGAGTCGAACTTTCCTCGATACTCGTTGGCTTTGGCATAAGCTCGTTGGCATATGAATTGATATCTTACGGATCAGACAAGGTCTACGTGGCAGAGCACGAGAAGCTCATCAATTACACTACGATGCCATACGCGAGAATATTGGCAGACCTCATCGAGAAAGAAAAGCCACAGGTTGTACTCTTTTCAGCCAACTCGATCGGTCGTGATTTAGCTCCAAGAATCGCAGCGAGATTGGAAACCGGACTAACGGCAGATTGTGTCGATTTGGATATAGGCGATTTTGAAGACAGGGAGAGTGGGAGAACTTACAAAGGTATTCTTCTTCAGAAAGTGCCTGCATTCGGGGGGAATATTTTGGCCACAATAGTTACCCCCGAGAGGTGGCCCCAAATGGCAACAGTCCGTCCTGGGACATTCGATTTGCCAAAAAGGGATTCGAGCAGGAAGGGGGGAATAGTGAGATGTGAAGTTGATTTAAATGATCTCGATCATGTCGTCGAGGTTGTCGAGGTCATTGCAAGGCAGACAGAGGCAGACTTCAAAGGCGCAAAGATAATAGTTGGTGGTGGAAGAGGTGTTGGAGGAAGTAAAGGATTTGAGTTAATAAGGAAGCTCGCTGACCTATTGGGCGCGCAGGTCGGAGCAACCAGAGCAGCAACAGACTCCGGGTGGATACCTGAGAGTCATATGATTGGACTGACGGGCCAAACTGTCAAACCTGACATCTACATAGCTTGCGGGATCTCCGGGGCGATACATCACGTAATGGGGATAAGAAATTCCAAAAGGATCATAGCCATAAACAAAGATCCGAATGCGCCCATATTCGATGTAGCGGACTGTGGCATAGTTGGCGACCTATTTGAAGTGATCCCAAAGTTGATCGAGAGGATCGAGAGCTACACCCCCTCTGCTGGAAGAGAGTGAGAGAATAGAAGGTTCTTGAAATTTAATCATGCAAGCATTTTTCGAATGCTTCACAGTAAAGGGAAAAGGAATTTTGTTTGGTAGCTCTAGCGAACATGGTACACCATGTGGATCGACAATATACCTGTTGCATCCTGGCTCGATACACCTCTCGGCAGAAGGTGCTTCTTGTCTTTTAGCAGATCCGCTATTTGCGAGATAGACAATATGTCAATTTTCGTTATAAATTAATTAAAATGTATCATTCTAGTTAAAAAAGCATGCACCAATTAGTAATTATGCTATAAATACATTCTTTTGGCATGCCACAACCTTACAGATACATAGAATGGAAAGAGTATCGCACAACTCCTCATATCTGAACGCAATGTCAACCACCGGAACTTCGACTCGTGTTAAGGACGTTTCCCCAACGAGCGGGATGTGTCCTCTCTGCATCAGGGAGTGCGCCTCTCTCTGCGAAGTTGGCCTCTCAGCTTTAAGGGGGAGGGAGGCACTCTATCCTAAGGTGGACGAGTTTGGGCAGAGCACGGCAGCCTCAATCAAGGACTACTTCCTTGACTGGTCGCACATGACGATCCTATCCAACCTCTTAGGTGCGAATGGAATTGAAGAGGATCCAGACATCGCCCTTTTTCCAAGTGTAGATGTGACAAGCGAAATAGGCGGAATAAGGCTAAAGCTTCCCATAATCACTGGTGCATTTGGATCAACAGCTGTAGCTAAGAACAATTGGCGTGGCCTTGCAATAGGAGCTGCACTTTCCGGAGTTATTCTGACTGTCGGAGAGAACGTCTGCGGAATGGATCCTGAATCGAAATTCGTGGATGGCAAAGTTGTGTCCACTAATGACTTGGAGCATAGGATCAGGACATACAGGGATTTTTGGGACGGAAAGAACGGGGACATAGTGGTGCAGACGAACGTCGAGGACCAGAGGATGGGTGTTGACATCTATGCGATCTCCAAACTGGAAGTGAATGTAATCGAAAGGAAGTGGGGACAGGGAGCTAAGGCCATTGGAGGTGAGGTGAGGATAAACTCGATCGAAGAGGCGGTGGAGCTTAAGAGAAGAGGTTATGTCGTCATGCCCGATCCCGAGAACGAGCACGTGAGGGAGGCTTTCAAGTCTGGTGTCTTCCAGACTTTCGAGAGACACAGCAGGGTTGGAATGCCCCGTCTCATCGATTTCGTGGAGGATGTGGAGTGGCTCCGCCAACAGGGCGCGAAGCGTGTCTTCCTGAAAACTGGCGCGTACCGCCCCTCGGCCGTCGCATTTGCCATGAAGGCTGCTTCGGAAGCCAAGTTGGATGCCATCACCTTCGATGGCGCTGGCGGAGGGACTGGGATGAGTCCCGTGCCCATGATGAACGAGATGAGTTCGCCAACAGTTTACCTAGAAGCCCAGGTACTAAGATGTGCCGAAATCCTGAGAAGGAAAAACAGGCATGTGCCAGACATATCGATGGCAGGTGGTTTCATCAACGAAACACAGATTCTGAAGTCCATAGCCATGAGCAACCTTGGAGATGGCCCGATCGTCAAAGCAATCACGATGGCCAGAGCGCCGTTGACCGCCGTAATGAAATCATCTTACTTCGTAGAACTTGCCAAACAGGGAAGATTGCCAAAATCATTTGCGGAAAGATATGGCTCCGAACCCGAGAAGTTCTTCATAGGATCTCTCCTTGTCAAGGAGCGTGATGGTATTGAACTTCCTTGGGAAGCTGTTGGCCTTTACACTTACCTTAATGATAGGATAGGGGTTGGGCTTCAACAGCTCATGGCAGGTGCCAGAAAGTGGAAGTTGAACCTTTTGGACAGGCGCGACCTTGCCTCCCTAACGGAGAGAGCGGCAAAAGTAACTGGAATTCCTTTGCTCGAGGATGTTGAATCTGAACTGTACGAAACTATATTGAGCTGATAGAATGCCTGTAAAATCTATGACCAATTTTTAAATCGAATTCTTTCCGAAATCGCGCCTAGGTGGCTGGGAATTTTGAAATCTCAAAAAAAGCAGGAAAGATAAGAGATGATAAAAAAGGTGGAAAAATGGATCTAAGGGAACGCTCCGACAAGCGATCCAAGGTGCCTATCCATCCAGCAACAGCTTAGTCTCATTCCAGCAATCCTTCAACATCGCCACGATCCTTGATAACAGATTCCATAACTTCATTTCACGTTTCACCTCTTATATCGAAGAGGTCTGAACAAAGTAATTATTGGTCGTGGGAAAAAGTGGTCACTTTTTTGGTAACTCGGCAAGCTCGTATACGCTTGTGTATCCTTCGGAACGCCGAACGATTCCTTCCTTTTCCAAATGTTCGATTCTCTCCCTCACTATCCTCCTGGATGCTTTTCCGCGCATCGCCTCTACCCTACGAGTTATAGCCGATATGTTTGACCTTCCATACAAAGCTAGTGCCTGAATTATGCACCTTGAGATATCGTCTTTGGCAATGTCTTGCTTTCTCGCCATGTGCTCTTCAGCAGCTTTTAGCCTTTCAGCGATCTTCAGTGGTTCCCCATAAAGTCCAATGCCGAAGCGCGTCATTCGTAGGTAAGGTGCCAGTGAGGCATATTCAGGGTTATTCATCACGAAAGTTTCCAGAGTGTCTAATCTCCTGATGATCAGGTCTAGCTTTTTACTAAGTGCCTCGATGCTTGATCTTCCTTCTCTGGAAATTTCGTTCTCGTTGTCCATTACCTTGAAGGCCTCACATGGCCGATGAGACTACCTTAAGCTCATCTTGAGCGTGCCCATTAAGCTTTCTTTCAACTTCGAGTATTGAGCACTTATCCTTTTCGCATCTTCCTTCCTCATCCCTTGAAGAACTAGCTCTCTCTCAAATGCCCCTCTTGCTTTGCGAACGCGCCATCCAAACATGATCCATAAAAAAAGGAGATTCACCACTAGATTCATTATCGAAAAAGCTATGCTTATCATGCTGCGAATCCTCATCAGAAATCGCTTGTTAAATTTATCCAGTGGATGAATTTTTATTCTTTCCTTTCACCAAGCTCCTTGTCCAATTTTTCCTTTATTGCCTTTGAGATGTCCTCGCCTACTTCCTTGCCTTTCTTTTCTCCGCCTACAGCCATCTTCATTACGTCCCCCAAACTTGTGAACGTTGATATGTAGTTCTCTGTCATCCTGATGGCCGTCTCCTCTGGGATCCCAGCCTCCTTCAGCCCCTTGTAGAAGGCTCCAACAGCTTTGCCCATGTCGGCTCCTGCTTGTTCAGAGAAAATGCTTGTCACTATGTTCCTTATCAGGCTTGGAACCTGTTGTGAAACAATGCTTAAGACTTCCCTAAGCTCTTCCACATCCTTTTTCTCTTTCCTTACCTCGATCTCTTCTTCCTCTTTCTCTTCACTCATTTTCTCACCACCTTAATTGCAATAGGATGGGGCAGTTGATTTAACCGTTGTGAG
The DNA here is from genome assembly GCA_964631995.1 of uncultured Nitrososphaerota archaeon. Classification (GTDB taxonomy): domain Archaea; phylum Thermoproteota; class EX4484-205; order EX4484-205; family DTQO01; genus DTQO01. Next base: position 5,965 of record CAZWAU010000257.1, on the reverse strand, counting down.
AAGAAGTGGCCAGATTTTTGACCACCACGTAGGGTTTGACTGGGCATCTGGCTAGACCAAAATTCTTGGCTTTGAATTCCTTCCGTTAACTCCAAGCCTGTAAGTTCCTTGGCACAGCAGATCATCCTCGACCCTAGGCGGTATTCTAGATATTCCGTTTCAACAATGCCTTCAAGAACTCGGCGCTCTTTGGAACAGCGCTTTCTTCATCCTCTTCTCCCTCGTACTCGATGCTAAGGTAACCTTCATAGCCAACGCTTCGCAGAATCTCCATTATCTTGCCGTAATCTATGTCCTTCTCGACCCATCTTGGCTGGCCCTCCCCTCCAGCCTCAAGCCTGTGCGTCTTGGCATGAACGTATACAGCATACTTAGCGGTTTTGGCAATCTGATCGTAGGCTTCTGCCCCTGTGCCATAGTTCATCGTATCTAGGGTTAGGCCAAACCATTCAGGCCCAACCTTCTCTATTATCTCCGTAACTTTGCTGGCCGAGGCTGAAAGTCCATAGTGGTTCTCTATGCTCAGTACTATGGCCTTCGCCTTCGCATATCCGACGAGCTTCCTATAGCTCTGAATCGCCCATTTTGTCGCCTCCTCGTCAGAATGCCCCTTGGGCGTAGAGCCAAGGTCAACCCTCATCGCCGGGCAACCCAGAAGTGATGCGATCTCTATCCACTGCTTTGCTACGCCGACCGCTTTCTCCCTTTTAGCAGCTGTAGGTTCGCATAGGTTGATGTCCAGCGTTAGGGCGTAAAGGTCCAAGCCAAATCTCATGGCTTTTCTCTTTATTTCGACAGCAAATTTCCTGTCCCTTGGCATGAAGAGGGAGTTGAGTTCAACACCATCTAGGCCCATTCTCCAGGCTCTTTCCAGAAAACCAGGCCAATCGATCCTCTTGGATTCAAACATGCGGTGGTAGGAGTAGCTTGCGCACCCCAGCTTCATCAAAATCCTCCACCTTGGCGTAGCTTGGCAGCTCCTTTAAGGCTTCCTACAGCTGATTCGCGAAATCTAGAAAGAATGGGGTGTTATTTCTTTAACATTTATCGAACAAGTTTATGAGTAAGTTGTTGCACTTATAATTCGTGGCGCCCGTTCAGACCGCGCTCCTCAGCTCAATTAGTTAATGGCTCTTCTGGCCGGGCGCTGCCTCCGAAACAGAAGTTCTTCGAGTGTGGCTGAAAAATTACCAGGAGCTCGCGATAGATTGCAAGCAAGCCTGTAATAGCCCATCTGGGAGAACATTAGGCAATTCGAGACGATGAAGTATCCGGGGATCCCTCCAGAATGCCCAGATTTGGCTGCACAATATCATATTCTCCTCTGACACATATTACGAAGACCTTAAGAAAGATAAGGGGAGCCCCTTAGCCATATGTTCAAGATCGAGGCTGGAGCTGCAAAACACGACATCACACCACCAGTGGGCTATCCCCTGGCCGGATACAGCAACAGGGTGCAGGGCTCAATAGGGGTCCACGACCCACTCTTCACAAAGGCGCTTGTCCTGAGGGCTGGAGGAGAAACCATTGGCATAATTTCCTGCGACATAATATCCACGCCCCAGAAGAGTGTCGAGGAAGCTAGGCGCCTTATAGAGAAGGAGACCGGCGTACCAGGATCCGCTGTGATGGTTCACGGGACACACACCCACACAGGACCGAACAACGAAGCCATGGGTGAGGAGTGGAAGACGGTTCTGGGAAGGAAGATGGCTGGAGCTTTTCTGGAAGCTTGGCGCAAACTGAAGCCTGCCAAAATAGGGTTTGGTTCAGGGGAGAGTTTTGTTGGTGTCAACAGGAGAAATCCTTCTAGCCCTGTGAAGCCACATTTTCTATACTCATGGCCAGATGGTCCCTTCGAGCCGTTAGTCAAGATTCTGCGTGTAGATCAACTCAACGATGGAACGATTTGCACGATTATGAATTACGGTTGCCACGGCGTGACGCTGGGACCCAATGAACTGCTAATTTCAAGGGATTTTTCAGGATATGCGGTCGATCTTTTGGAAGAAGCCAAACCCGGATCGGTATGCATGTTCCTAAACGCTCCCTGCGGGAATGTAAATCCAAGGTGGATTTGGGAGATTCCACAGCCCGAAGGAGCAGCGCCCAGGTTCAATTGGGCCGGGTTAACGCCCAAGTGGAACGATCTGAAGAGCGAAGAGAGGTTCAAAGAGGCAGAGAGACTTGGAAACTCCCTGGGTGGTGAATCCCTGAAGATTCTCGAACAGATAATTGACTTTCGCGATGATGTCGAGATCGCATCAAAATCCAAGGAAATAAAGCTTCCAGTTCAAGAGGTTCTACCCACTTGGTTCGAAAGGCGCTTCGAGAAGATGAAAGAGGATTACAGAGACATTACCGTCGAACTTCAGGCATTTAAGATTGGGGATGGAGCTGTTTTGGCGCTTCCAGGAGAGGTTTTCCTCGAACTTGGGATGGAGATAAGGAGAAGGTCTCCATTCAAGCACACCTTCGTAGCCGAGCTTTGCAACCAGGAGTGGATCGGCTACGTACCAACGCCTCAAGCATATGGTGAAGGAGGATACGAGCCAACCACATCAATTCTCAAACCCGAAGCAGGGTTGGTTCTTGTGAATGAAGCTGTAGGTCTTTTGGAGGAATTAAGCAAGCTACATTGAGCTATTTCATAGGATTCACATCTTAGGCATGCTTAGAACGACCCGAGGCTGGGAAACGATATGGGTTAAAGATGATGCAGATTTGGAAAGTGGCTCTCATTAAGAGAAGGCTGAAATAAGAGTAGATCTATGAGCTTTCTATGGAAGGGCCAAGAGGGCTTAAAAAAGACGAGCTTCGGTCTGCTGCTGAATTGGCAAACCTCGTTTTTCGGCACGATAGCCCATACAAGATGGAGGAAGAATTTCCGCTTCTTTTTTCTGAAAATAACTTGGAGAACATACGCGTATTTGTCGATGCAGGCAAAGTTGTTTCGATGGTTGGAATGTGTATCAATGATGTAATTATAATGAGTTGCATGATCGGTGTAGTTTGCATAGGATCGGTTTGCACACATCCTGAGTACAGAAACAAGGGGCTTGCATCGAAACTCTTGGAGGATGCAACCAACAGGGCAGTCCAAGAGGGAGCCTCGTTGATGCTTGTCTCTGGAGACCGCGGCCTCTATAGGAGGTTTGGATGTGTTGACGCGGGAATCTACCGATGGCACTCGATCAAGAGTGACCAGCTTGAAGTACACGAAAAGAACCTAACCCTCAGGAAGTATGGGGAAAAGGATGTTATCGAGCTTGTAAAGCTTCACCAACTTGAACCCATAAGGTTCATCAGGACGTATGAGGATTTCAAAACGCTTTTGGAATCCAAGAGGCTATGTGACCAAATCTCCGAGACCTATGTTGTTGAACGAAATGGTCCAGTAGTGGCATACGTCAGCCTTCAGCTTCCAAGGTCCAGAGATTTGCCACTGGCCATATTAGAACTTGCAGGATCTCGTTTTGCTATCGTGAAAACTTTAAGGAGCTTGATGGATGATGTTGGAACAGAGTCTGCAATCGTAAGAACTACTGCAGCAGATGTCGAATTGGATCATCTGATGGTTTCTGCAGGAGCCAAACGAAGTACTGGAGGATTCATGGGAACCGTTAAGTTGATAGACATAGAAAGGTTCTTGGAGAGCATTGATACATACATGACGGAAGTTATCGGAAAAAGGAGGAGAAAGGATCTTTCGATAAAATATGAAGGAAAAACCTCTGAGCTTTCATTCACATACATGGATCAGAAGTTTAGCATCAGGGGCATCGATGAGATAACATCATTCATTTTTGGATCTGTTGAAAAACAGCAAAAACTGAAGCATGCAAACTCCAAACTCGAGGACATGCTGAATTCGATCTTCCCAATGCCGCTTGTGGACTATGGTCTAAACTATTTGTAGAGCGATGTAAGCAACGCTAGGTAGAGAATAAATTTGCAGCTCTAAGAACATGGGGTCAAGGTAGCGAATCTTTTTCAGCCAATTTGGTGGAGAAAGTATCGAAGAAAAGTGTTTCGAATTCGATTATCCTTCCTTCTTTTACTTTTACACCCTCTTTTTCAAGAATCTTCGCCTTAGCTTTTACTCCCTTCGAGCCACCGAAGCCGCCCAACCTTCCATCGCTGTAAACCACTCTGTGGCAAGGCACAATCGGAGCATACGGGTTGCGCCTCATCATCCCCCCAACAGCCCTGGCAGCATAGGAGCAGCCAGCTGCTCTAGCAAGGGCCTTGTACGTTGTGATCCTGCCATTTGGAACTTGCTTTAGTAACTTGTAGACAAGGTCTTGCTGGATGATCTTCTTGCCCATGGATTGGGCCAATACTGTTGAGTATATAGTTTTTCTTTCACCTTGTGCAGATTTTGGTCTGTACTGAGCTTTAGGAATTGGTACAGGAATATTCAAACTTGAAAAGCCTCCTCATCCTTCAGGACAATATCCAAGGCTGATGGTCTAGGGTGTGTAAGCAAGGTTGTCTTTTGCATGCTTGGACATCTCGGTTGGGTAATGTATGATCCGACCAATCAGTTGCCATAAAAGTCCTTATAATGAATGGCTGTCCATCGACGCTCATGAAGCTTCGCATAGCTGGAGCCCAGATACCCGTGACCGAAAGCGTCAAGGCAAATTTCGAATCGATAAACAATGCGATTGATTTCGCCCTAAATGAGAAGGCAGACATACTTTTGACACCCGAAGGATCCGTTTCAGGATACAGGAAAATCTTCGACCAAAACGATGTTTCTAGAGCATTGGCTGCAATTGTCGAGAAAGCAAAGGGAAAATTGGGCTTGGCACTTGGAACCTGTTACATTGAGGAAGATGGCCTTTGTTATGATCAGATCCGTTTTTATGACAAGGAAGGCAGGTATTTGGGGTTTCACAGCAAGATGCTCCTCTGCAGTACGGTTACCTATCCACCAAAAGGGGAATTGGAGCATTACTCAGTAAAGCCACTTAGAACCTTTGAATTCGAAGGGGTCATCATCGGTGGATTGGTTTGCAATGACATGTGGGCGAACCCATGTTGCACACACATGCCGGATCCGCATCTATCGCAGCAACTGGCTAGGATGGGGGCGAAGGTCATATTCCATGCCGTGAATGGTGGAAGGAACGCGAGCGAGTTTTCACAAGTTGTGACTAGGCAGTATCACGAATCAAACCTTCTGCTGCGCGCAAAGGCGGGCGGTGTTTGGATCGCAACCGTTGACAATTGTTTGCCTGAAGACATCCCTTGCTCATCGCCTGGCGGCATTGTATCTCCTGAGGGAAGGTGGGCAGTTAAACTTCCCGACAGAGGTCAGCAACTCTTTTCCTACACAATCGATATCGACTAGCTTCAGTATGCCTTCTTAGTGCCATAACTATCTGGCACTTAACTGTAGCATCGTGTTTGCATGTTGCCCTGGTAATCTTATCCTAAATCTTTGCCAAAGATTCTTCAAAACCTTCTACGATGTACTTCTTTCCCTTTCGAATTACTTTGTGTCCTTCCTCATCTAAGAGTTTAACCTGGCGTCTCAAATCTGGATATTTCTCGTTTACAATCCCGCCAGATTTGAGGGTGCGCCAGTAGGGGGTAATGTCTTTTCTTCCCCCTGCCCTTTGTTCTTCAGCAGCGTTGGCAGCTATCCAAGCAAATATGCCAGTAGTTATTGGGCAACCGATCGTCGCCCCGTGTTTCTTGGCCAAAGCTGCTCTTATCTCATTGATTGTTATCAGCTTGCCTCTAGGTATTTTTCTCATGATCGCCTCAACCTCCTTTGGTGCGGGGATAACGACCGTTCCAGAACCCCACCTCTTCGACATCTTTCCGGTAATCTTCTCAATCCTTGGCAGATCCTTGCTGTCCGCTAATTTCTCTGTCCAACTCTTCTTTCTCATTGGTCCCATTCCTTCATGGCTCTCGATTGTCAGTCTGATTATTAACCATATAGTAG
>CAZWAU010000256.1:0-12184 GCA_964631995.1 uncultured Nitrososphaerota archaeon | reverse complement strand
ATCGATAAGGGGAGGCGAGGTTCTCGTAGTGAAATCAAAAAGGCCAGATGAAGAAGTGATCGAGGAGATAAGGCAGATACCGGAGGTAGTTGAAGCAAGCTACCTTGAGGGTGCAGGTGTCAGGATTTACCTGAACCAGACCGGAAGGCTCTTGCAACAGATACTGGCCATATTTCACAATCATCGTATAGGTGTTGAGAACGTGACCATATCGCAACCCACGCTTGAGGACGTTTTCCTCAGATATACAGGAAGGGCTCTGGATGGAAAATAGAAGTTGGCTTTCCGAAGTTTACTACGTAGTTTCTAGGGACTTGGAGAACCTGCTCAGCAGACCTTTCGTGGTCATATCGAGAACGCTGTCTTTCCTCGTCCAGTTCTTCATCTTTGGCTACACGGTCAGTACGCTCATCAAGGGGTTCGATTTCTACACGTACTATGGAATCGGGACAGTCATAACGACCGTATGTTCCGTCTCCTACATCATGGGACGCGATATGTTCCACGAGGCGGAGATGGGCCTACTCGATTACCTGCTGAGCCTCCCGATCTCAAGAAGGACGCTCATCGTCGGAAGATCTCTTGGTGGGGCTGCAAGGAGCATGGCATACGGTACTCCAATGTTCGTTGTCGTGATGATAACGCTTGGATTCAGGAATTTTCCTGACATAGTTGAATCGCTTCTAGCGCTCTTTGCATTGGCGTTTGGCATAAGCGGACTGAGCATAACGGTCGCGATCTCTATTAGAAATGAAGAAAGGTTCGACATATTGCTTGCATTCATCGAGCTACTTACGATCAGGTTCAGCACCGCCCTTTACCCTTGGAGGGCCATGCCTTACTATGTCTCAATGGTCTCAGCTTTTTCGCCAGTCACGAGCGCGGCTCAGGCAATACAGTCAAAACTCTTCTACTCAGCAACGGATTTCACGAGCTGGGGGGCACTTTTGGCGTTCGTGTTCATTTTCTTTGCGGTTAGCTCTGCTTTCTACTACAAGAGGATAGAGGGAGGAAGGTACAAGTGAAGGGGTTCGCAGCCATAATGGAAAGGGACATCAGGCTCTTCTTGGTCGACAAGGTTCTCCTAATGATGGCTTTTGCCAACTTCTGCATAGACCTTTTTGTTACAGGTGTGACTCTTGGGAGGTTAGTACAGGGCTTCAACTACTTCCTTTACCTAGCTCCGGGCGCCAACCTGATAACGGCCACGGCAGCAGCGTTCCAGGCTGGCAGGTGGATTTTCAGGGAAAAATACACGCTAAGGACAAAACCTTACCTGACAAGCTTACCAGTGAGCCGAAATGTCTTCGTCGCCGCTAGGATCGCTGCTTGGACTGTCAGATGCTTACTGACAGCTCTTCCTGGAACGGCTGTGATATGTATCATCTACTTCATACCTACGTCCTTCCTGACGGCAGTGGTTCTCACAGCCCTATTTTCAATGGGCGTCGTGGGCATCAGCATGTCTATAGCTACGATAGCTGGAAGTCCAGAGGCCTACGCAACGGGTAGAAGTGCAACATCTGCATACTTTTCATTCCTCAGCACGACTTTCTATCCGATGACAAGCCTCCCATCTTTCCTCTGGCCCATTATTCTCACGAATCCGATGACTTGGACGGTTGAGGCCTTTCGCTCATTACCCACAGGCATAAGTTTTCAATCTATCCTCTCCTTAGCAGCGGTCTCATTGCTGTTCGCATTATTGGGCGCGCTTCTGTACAGGAGGTCGCTTGAAGGTTGAGCAAATTTTAATGCGCTCTAATAGATTCGATCTTCAATGTTCTTGTTTGCAATGATAGAAAATAGGGGTGTTTTCAGTTCTGCAGTTGACCATGCTGCGTTTGTGATTAAACCCATAAATTCTAGATGATTTTCATTTGTGACAAAGCTTGCAACTATCTAAATACTGCCAGCTATTTTCAATTGACACTATAGTTTCTTCGACAGCTGACGATATTAAGTTATGCTTCTACTTTTGAACAATTATATAATCCAATATTGAGGATTCTAGAGCGAGACGGCATCATATATTCTGCTTCTCTTGATCTGAATATAGAGCGATGCATCTTACCACGCGCAGGATCGCCCTCCTCGCATTATTCGTACTCATAATCAACATAAGCACTTGCTCATCCGACCTAGATTCGGAAAAATCCAATTTTTTGACTCTCATCAACCAGTACAGGCAAGACAATGGCATAGCCCCTCTAAAGATATCGAGCGCACTTACGACCGCAGCGCAGCTCCACAGTGAAGACATGGCTGCCCACAACTACTTCTCTCACGACAGCTTGGATGGCCGAACACCTATAGACAGGATGCGCGCTGCGGGTTATAACTACAACACGTATTACGGGGAGAACATAGCAGCGGGTACGAGCTTATACACGGCCCAATCCGTCTTCAACACTTGGAAGAGTTCTCCTGGCCATAACGCGAATATGTTGAATCCTGATTTTGTTGTCATCGGCATCGGCATAGCATATAATGAATCTTCCCAATACAAATATTACTGGACTACGGACTTCGGTGGATATGATGACTCTGGCCCTCCACCGCCTCCCAACAATCCTCCCAGTGTGCCTACAGCTCCATCTGGTCCTAGCATTGGTTACGTAGGAGATTCCTACAACTTCTCAACTAGCTCAACCGATCCGGAAGGAGATCAGATAAAATACACATTCGATTGGGATGATGGAACACAGTTCTCAACAACCGGCCTTCAACCATCTGGGTCGGAGGGAATACTCAGCCACACCTGGAGCAAGAAAGGAGAATACCATGTGAGGGCGAAGGCAACAGATAGCAAGGGAGCCTCATCCGGCTGGTCCTCACCATTTACAATAACGATACAGAACAGGCCTCCAAATGCACCAAGCACCCCCTCTGGCCCTGCAGCTGGATTCACCGCGACCAGCTACAGTTTCACAACTTCGACAACAGATCCAGATGGAAACCAGATCAAGTACACCTTCGATTGGGGTGATGGAACAACAACGATGACAGGTTTCTTGGAATCTGGATCGACGGCCAGAGCGAGCCACATTTGGAGCGCAGCTGGAACGTACTATGTCAAAGTCTTGGCGACAGACAGCGACGGGGGTGAATCGGATTGGTCGCCGGCAGCGAAGATTGAGATAGAGAACGCACCTCCAATTATCCCTGCTCCTCCATCAGGGACTTTATCGTGCCTACCCAACAGCTCATATGAATATAGGGCATACGCCTACGATCCGGATGGAGAGGAAATTCGTTGCGTTTTCGACTGGGGAGATGGCACGACCACTGAGACGGAGATGAAGAGCTCCGGGTCTACTTTCACCGAGAGCCATGCATGGAGCAGGTTGGGGACATTCTACGTAAAGGTAAAGGCGATAGATTCGACCGGCAAGGAATCTTCATGGTCCCAACCAGCTGAGGTATCCGTCAAGTTTCCATCGATTATTACAGTCTCGATTTCGGCTACAGTTGTCGCAAGGGGAGAAGAGTTAACGGTGAGGGGATCGATAAGCCCCCCACATGCGAGCACCGTGACAATTACCTACAGGAAACCTGATGGCTCACAAGCTACTGTGCAGGTTTTAAGTGACCAGGATGGGAATTTTTACGACACCACAGCTCCTAATGCAGTTGGTACTTGGAGCGTAAGGGCCTCTTGGAATGGAGATGAGAGCCATTTCGGCTCGAGTACAGCACAGATATCTTTCCAAGTAGACCCAGCTTTGTGTAGCCTGACATTCGATTCGAATGCAACTGGCTTGAGTGTTGTCATCGATGGAGTCAACTGTTCGATGCCACAGTCATTCAAGTGGCGCGAAGGAACCACCCACACAATTGTTGTGGAACAGGTACATCAGTTCATAGATGGAGGAAGGTACGTTTTTATCAAGTGGAGCGATGGATGCGCAGAATGGTCAAGGAGCATAGTCGTCAAAGAACCAGGCGTCTATTCAGTCCTCTACTTGACCCAGTATTTTGTATCGACAAAGATTCAGCCCGATTCGGAAATAGATGGTAAATGGTATGGAAAGGGTTCAATCATACAGCTCTCTGTTAACTCTACGATAATCCCACAAGATAATGACACGAGGCTTGTATTCGACGGGTGGTCTAACAACGTTTCTTGTGCAACCATAAACATCACAGTGAAAGGACCGATGAAAGTCGAAGCTCGATGGAAAAAGCAGTTCCTTTTCCAAATATTTTCACCATATGGCCAAACGGAGGGCGGAGGATGGCATGATGAAGGCTCCGAGGTGGATTTCTCGCTACATCCAACTGCTGTGGACTACCAAAACGGTACGAGGAGGATCTTCGACCATTGGGTAGGGGAAGGGAATGGAAGCTATACTGGAAACAAGCCGAATGGCACGATCACAGTCTCGGGACCTGTGAAAGAATCAGCACAATGGAGGACCCAGTACCTTGTAACTATAAACTCAGATCATGGTCTGCCTCTTGGCGCCGGTTGGTACAATGAGTATGCAATTGCAAATGTGTCGATAGAGCCTATTGTATACGATTCAAATGGGACGCGCTTCACATTTCATGGCTGGAAAGGAAGTATTACAGGTCAACATCCAAACATGACATTGGTTGTCGATTCGTCCGAAACATTAGAGGTGGTTTGGCAGAAAGAGTTCTACCTCAATGTTTCATCCGCTTATGGCGAGACATGGGGAGAAGGATGGTACCCGGATGGTTCTAATGCCTCCTTCGGCGTCAAGCCTCCCCCATACAGCTTGGTAGGATATGTCTTCGATGGGTGGGAGGGAGATGTTATCGCTCGAACCTTGAACGCAACTGTACTGATGGATGGAGCAAAGAGTGTATATGCAAGGTGGCACAGGGACTACGTTCAGGTAATGGCGCTTTTAATTCTAGGATTGGTTGGAGCAACGCCCCTCATTTATAGGAGAAAACGTGGCATCAGGTCAAAGCGAAGTTCTAGATCCGGAACATGGCTTGGAACATCGTAATGCATATGGGGTAAAGTAAGATTCCTTCGAGGAGAGCGTTTTGACCAAAGGAATTGAGATCAAGGTTGGATTGGGTAGTGCAGACATTGTTGGGACCGACAACAGAGCCCTACAAGCGGCCGTTGACTATGTTGCCGGCCTGGGAGGTGGGACTGTAGAAATAGCTCCTGGAACCTACCTCATGCAAGATTCCCTGCACATGAGGAGCAATGTGGCCCTAAAGGGTCTTGGAACCGTTGTCCTTCGAAAATGCGATGGCTTCTCCTCGCGGCTGGTTGAAGATGGTGACTACGGAGAAGGGCAGGTAACGGTCGAAGATCCATCGGGTTTCAAAGTTGGAATGGGGATCGCTATCATGGACTCGAAGGCCAAAGGATTCCATGTAACAGTACGAACGATAATTGGCATCGATGGGAAGTCGCTTCTACTCAACGGTCCTCTTTTGGCCGATTGCATGGTTGAAGATGGCGCTATTGCGAAAAATACCTTCCCTGTCATAAGTGGTTACTATATTGAAAATTCGAAGATTGAAAACATAATCATCGAGGGGAACAAGGAAAAGAATGAAAACCTGGATGGATGCAGAGGAGGGGGCATCTTCCTCTACAGGGCAAATGAAATTTGCATATCAGAGGTAGAAGCTTTCAACTACAATGGCGACGGGATAAGCTTTCAGCAAAGCAATCACATAGTTATAGAGAGATGCGTTTGTAGGGGGAATGCGATTTTTGGCCTTCATCCCGGAAGTGGAAGCCAAGGACCAATCGTAAGGAACAATGAGCTGCTAGAAAACGGACAGGTCGGACTTTATCTCTGCTGGAGGGTGAGGAGAGGAACATTCGAACGTAACAAAATATTAAGAAACGGCGAAATAGGAATATCGATAGGACACAAAGATACGGACAACATCTTCAGGGACAATATCGTTTCGGAGAATGGAGCTTACGGCATACTTTTCAGAGAAGAGGCTGAGCCTATGGGAGGAAACAGAAACATCATTCAGAATAACGTCATCCAAAATAATGGTAACGAAAGAATCGGTTTTGGGATATACATCGGTGGTGAAACACAAGACATAGACATAATAGAGAATTTGATAACGGATACGAGGAAAAACGGAGAAAAGTTACAGCGAATAGGAATATATATTGGAAAGAAAGCGAAACGCGTAAAGCTAAGCAATAACACTATGGATGGAAACGCTGAGAAAGCTATTCAGAACGATAGCGCAAGATAGAAAAACTACTTGACCACTCCCAAAATGCCCTTATGGCTCATAGGTTCTTCGTCAGCATCTTTGAGCCCGATAGTGCTATAAACTGAAATTTATCAAGACATGTGGAAAAGGAAAGGAAGGGATAGAAGATCTATGAAACTTGGCTGTTTCACCAGACCCTATGGCGAATACACATTGGCCAGAGCCTTAGAAGGGATCTCCTCTGCCGGGTTCAGATACGTGGGCTTGATGAAACCTGGCATGATATCTCCAGATATGGAGAGAAATCAGGTTGAGGAGATTCGGAAGGCGATGCTTTTGAAAAATCTTAAGCCCTTGGCCACTTGGGGTGTTTTGCAACCGGACGATCAGGGAATCACTAATTTCAAGAAGGTCATCGACATCTCCAAGGACCTAGGGATTGGCACGATCCTTACAGCTGGACCTTGGCCATACTTGGAGGGCATCACGGTCAGGAAACGCACCAGCGAGTGGCTGAAAGATTTGGAGAATTTTTTCAAGGCCATGCAGGTTTTGTCAGATTATGCTCTTTCCAGTGGCGTCGAGATCGCCCTCAAGCCTCACGCAGGCATAACTGGGACAGCAAAGGAGTGCCTCGAGACGATGGAGAGGATTGGTTCAAGGGGCGTGCGCATCTGGTACGATCCAGCGAATGTGGTCTATTATGAGGGACTAAGGCCTGAAGATACGCCAGATGATCTTGAAGTCATAGCTGATTATGTGACTGGCCTCTGTGCCAAGGACATAATAGGAGGAAGGGGAGGAAACATAGTCGCTCCTGGAGAAGGAAGCATAGACTTCAAAGGAATATTCAGAGTTCTGGAAGGAAGGGGATTTGAAGGCCCTTGTATTGTCGAAACCGCTGTCCCCTCATCCACACCACCTGAGAATATCGATGCTATTATCAAATCTTCATTCGAGTACTTGAGAAAAATGAAATAATTTGGTCCATAAGACATAAAGTTAATGAAAGGTTTTTGAAAGAATGTAGAATCCTCTGAGCCATTATCTTCACATCGAAGGAACGAATGGAGAAAGGACCAAGTAAATGGTGGCACTCATGAGAGCTGTAGCGAATGGCGTAGCTATCCACGTAACAACTAGGCGTGCTATCGTTGACATGTTTATGGAATGCCTATCTTTTGCAATACCGATGCCAATTATTGAGCCAACGCTGGCAATCGAAGTTGATATGGGAAGTCCGTAACCGAATGCGGCATACGGGAGGGTAACGAAAAGAAATATGACCAGTGCGTTCGCTACCTCCGCCGAGAGCCCAGATAAAGGATCTAGGCGTACTATCTTGTATGCAACGGTAGCAACAACTCGACTTCCCCAAGTCAATCCGCCTACGGCTATGCCAAGTGAACCGAATGCGGCAAGCAGCAGCATTGTGTTGTAGTCGGGCATATTTCCAATTTTCTGCGCTACGGTCACGTAGACGCCCGTTGCATTGCCAACATCATTTGCACCAAAGCAGTAGGCCGAGAAGCAGAGGGAGCCTATGAGTAGGAGGGAGATTGCCCTCTGCACTTTGTTCTCGTTAATGGATCTACGAAAAACCTTCTTGAGCGTTACATAAACCAACACAGCTAAAGCAGCGGAAAGTATGGGCGAGATTGCCCAAGCCAAAGCAATTCCAGTGACTATCCTCGTGTCAATTGTACCATGTACAATCAAGCCATAACCTATGACGCTTCCCACGACAGAGTGCGTGTTTGATATCTCGAGGCCCTTCCAGGTACAGAACGTAACCCAGATGCAAGCTGCCAGGACAACTGTTATGGCGCCCAACAGGTCGATGTTTGGCACAAGACCTTTCCCTATCGTCGTCATCACCATAAACCCCTGCGTCAGGGCCCCAATCATTGAGAATAATGCAAAAAGGATCAGGGCCTTTTTTAATGATATGACGCCAGCACCAACCGCGCAATCCGTGGGTGTGGCTGCATCATTTGCCCCCAAGCTCCAAGCCATGTAGAAAGATAGTGCAAGACCGATGCCCAAAAGAACAAACGTCAGGCTCAAAGCCATGCCTCAATTAGTGGCTTACCGCTATCGTCCTTACCAAATCTGCAACATCTTCCGACTTGTCTGCCACATTCTCCATGTTGTCTACCGCTTCTTTCAACATAAGCCAAGAACTGAAGCTCTCTGCTCTATCTCCAATCTTGATTATCTTCACCAAAAGTTCTACTCGGTGGTCGTCGATCTTCTCCTCAAGTCTCTCGATCTCGTCGGCCAACTTTATAGCTTCTTTCGGATCTTGAAGAAGCATCTCGATCGCTATCTTCATCTTGCCTACGATCTCCACGAGCATATCTGCAAGATCCCTCAGCCCTTTCATGACATCCTCATCTATATCTTTTGGAGAAGAGAAGTTGATCTTCCTTGCAGCAGATTTCGCATTCGCGCCAACATCGTCGATCGTCAACACAAGTCTCATCACATCTTCCCTGTCAATTGGATGGAAAGGGCCTTTCGACAAATCTTCCAGAATCTTTCTTTTTATCTCATCCGCCTCACGTTCGTTGTCAAACACAGCGCTGAACTCGCCCTTGGCTTTCTCCGCTTTTCTGTCACAGAAGGAGAATACAACTTCCCTCATCTGCACGACCGTTTTTAGTATCCAGTCTGCATGAACCACACAAAGCTTCATGATAGCTTTGTCTTTCTGCTTACCAAGCCAAAGAGCCATTGACCGATTAGAGCATTCGTCACACATCTTAAGATTTTCCTATCATTTCGGAGCCTCATACCTTGTAAAGGGCACAGATCTGGCCTATCTGATGATCTCGGTTTTAAAATCTCCCTTCCTTTTATCTAAGCTTAGAGGATTGGTTCCGGTTATTCGATAAGCATTTAACCGGTCTTCCACTCATCTTTCGATGGGATACAAGAAATATGAAACTTGCCATAAATGGTGGTGAACGTTCCGCGGCAAAGCTAGCCAGCATGATCCCACCCTGGCCTGTTGCCGATGAAGAAGCTAAGAGATCGGTGCTCGACGTACTGGATGGTCACGATTGGTGCAGAATCTACGAATATTCGAGGGTCAGGAAGTTCGAGATAGCATTCGCGGATTACCACGACGCTTCTCATGCGATCGCGGTTGCAAATGGAACAGTAGCTCTTGAGCTAGCTCTCCTTGCAGGCGGTGTCAGGGCAGGAGACGAGGTCCTTGTTCCAGCATTGACATTCATAGCGAGCGCAAGTGCAGTTGCGTGTATTGGTGCAATACCGATTTTTGTTGACTCCGACCCGTACACGCTTTCTATAAGTGTAAAAGACGCTGAGAAAAGAATTACAAAAAAGACAAGGGCCATTGTATGTGTTCATTATGCAGGATATCCGATAGATTTCGACTCAATCAAGCCTTTTGCTGAAAGAAATGGTCTGCTCCTAGTTGAAGATTGTGCACATGCTCATGGAACCGAGTGGAAGGGTCGAAAGGTAGGTGCCATAGGTGACGTAGGAGGTTTCTCCTTCCAAGCAAGCAAGTCTCTCGCAGCTGGAGAGGGTGGCATCGTGTTAACAGATAACGATCGGATAGCGGACAAGGCAACGCTCATACACAATATAGGTAGGGCAGTTGGTAAGCCTGGGTACCTGCACTATGTTCTCTCTTCAAACTACAGGATGACTGAGATGCAGGGGGCACTACTTCTGTCATTGATGCGCCACCTTCCTTGGCAGACTGAGTACAAGCACGAGGTTGGAGCTTACTTAGCAGACAGGTTGAGAAGGATAGGGGGCGTTGAACCCCTAAAGAGCGACGAAAGAATAACAAAGAGGGGCTACTACTTCTTTGTGATCAAATATAGTGCTGAAGAGTTTGGTGGTATCGACAGGGACACTTTCTTGAAAGCACTTGGAGCTGAGGGTGTGCCATGTGGAGCAGGATACGGTGTGCCGCTGTACAAGAATGCTGCCTTCCTTCCTGAGAACTTGGCACTTGTTGGTACACTTGCCGGCCAAAATCTGCCCGACTACTCCAAATTACATCTTCCCATAGTGGAGAGGTTCTGCGCTGAACAACAAATCACGATTCCGCACACAGTTCTCCTAGCAGGCCGCCAGGGTGCAGACATGATAGCAGATGCCGTGGTAAAGATAAAGGAGAATCTGGAAGAACTCCGGCCGAAATCTAAGGCCTAGGAACTGATTGACCATATCGCTCCAAGATTCTGATGAATCTTCTTGGCTTCCCTGTAAAAATTGTGGTTTAGTCCCTGCAGTTTCTCTAAGAATCTGTCTTGGCTAGATCACTTATGCCTATAACTAATGTTGCTCGATATCAACGATTCTGCCCTCAGCGATGCTCTTGTGGATCGCGACAGCCATGCTTGTTGCTATCCTGCCTTCTTCCCCGGAAGCATACTTTCCAGCCAGATCTCTGATCTTCCCGCCAGATTGCACAAACTCAACATTCTCGACGAAGTCGACGATGCTATCTATCCCATAACCGTAGAACACAGTCCTTCCAAGCTTATCTCTGCCCTCTCTTATGAAGTGTGTGTTGAATGTCTTGGGCCCTTCGCTCGTTGTACATGCTTCGACGCCGCGGTTCTGTGAATCAACCTCCCAAGTACCTTCGCTGCCTACCACCCTCAAGCCCTGGTTGACGATGGCCGGAAAACTCTCCGGAAGGATCCAGGATGTGTCGAAGAAGAAACTTGACCCGTTATCGAACTCGACTTTGGCTTGAATGGAATCGAAAGCATCCACATTCATAGATGATAGCTTATACTTAACTCCAGTCGCATATGCCCTCTTGGGCATGCTCTCTATGAGCCACCTCACAAGGTCGTAAAAATGTATGCCAAGGAACCATGCAGGGGAACTTTTCGGAGCCCATTTGGGGAACCACTTCGACGGTACCTCTAAAGTATCTTCCATCCAGGCGTAGCCATACTCGATCTTTCCTAGTTTGTTTGAGCCTATGGCCCTCTTGAGCTCGATAAAATCAGGGTCAAATCTTTTGTGGAAATCTACCTGGAGAATGACATCGTTTCTTCGAGCTACGTCGATCATTTCAGTACATCCGCTGACTGTGACATCCAGTGGTTTCTCGACCAAGATGTGCTTTCCAGCTTTTGCAGCTGTGATGGCAATCTCCCTGTGGAGATGATCTGGAGTAACCACTGTGACAGCGTCAACATCCTCCTTTCTAAGCATCTCCTCGTAGTTCACGTAACCCTTTACACCAAAAGCCCTGCGCTGTTCTTCTAGAACTTTTGGATCGATATCTGCCAAAGCCACAAGCTTAACCCGACCCACATATGCAAGCTGCGTGAAAGTTCTAAGGTGATTCGTCCCAAATCTACCGCCTCCGATAACGCCGACCTTAACGACCATGCGGCTTCCCCAAGGTCTGTGCACTTGCAACCGAACTAATAAATTTAGTCCTAAGCTTTTCATCGAATTCGTAGTTAAAAAGAATCTTCTATTTCCTAAATGAATGAAGGATTGTCTACGAGACCATTATGCGGAATGATCACTTATGGGCCATTGATAACTTTAATGTCCAAATTGCCATCGCCGATCCAGCAAGGAGCACATCGGAGATTTCAACTTGTTCTGAGTCGCTATGAGCATGTTTAAGGGATCCTGCTCCGAAGGTGATAACATTCCTAACATCTCTCGATGGATCGATAATTTTAGGAGCTTTAGCGTAAACTCTGGCATCGCAACTGACCCTCCATGCCCTTTTCTCTTCGCCACTAAGCTTAATACCAGCAAGCCTGCACGCATCAATAATCGCGCGCCAAGCAGCACTGTCTTCAGGGCTTTCGTAAGCATCATTGTGCAGCTTATCGAAGCTTGTTTCAACAGCAATGGAGTTGGCTGGGAGGAGTGAGTCGGACAGATAGTTCGCAATTCCCCTGCTCACCGCCGAAGCGATCCTCGACTGTATCATGTCTAAATTGTGAGAAGCGGTGAACCCTTGTCCACCCTCCAGAAC
>CAZWAU010000255.1:0-6991 GCA_964631995.1 uncultured Nitrososphaerota archaeon | reverse complement strand
TCTGGTCAACTTCAGGATAATGGGAACCGGAGGGTTGCTCACCTAGCGAGCAGGAAGGAAGAGAGGTAAGCTAGGAGATAGACCCTTCAAGATTATTATCACGCAAGGTATCTATTGAAAAAGCACATTTATTCTACCTAAGGCAAATAGATATTGTGCATTTTCAAGTGCATAATGGCCTGACAAAATTTTTGTCATGCATGATTTGGTGAATCAGAATTATGTTCCAATATTTAATAGAAATAGTTATAATGCAACATCTAATCGATAAAAGGGAATTTCTAAAGGTGAAAGTGAGCAATGAAACCAAGAGAGATTGGGCCGAGCGTCTACTCGATTGGAGCGGTCGACTGGGACAGGAGGCTTTTTGACGAGCTAATTCCCCTTCCCGATGGCACAACCTCTACAATGCCTATCTAATCAAGGGAAGTGAAAAAACTGCGCTGATAGACACGGTTGACCCGACAATGAAGAACGTGCTAATGGAGAATCTTAGCATGCTCGGAGTCAAGAGCTTGGATTACGTCGTCGCTAACCACGCCGAACAGGACCATTCGGGAACGCTACCATGGATACTGGAGCTATATCCTGAAACAAAGGTCATAGTGTCTCCGAAATGCAAGAGTATGTTGATTGATCTATCGCTAACTCCAGAAAGCAGAGTTATTAGCAAAGAAGATGGCGAAGCCCTTTCTTTGGGCGATAAAACCTTGGAATTCATGCATGCGCCATGGGTTCATTGGCCCGAGACCATGTTTACTTACTTGAGAGAAGACAAGATTCTTTTCACTTGCGATCTTTTTGGTTCTCACCTTGCATCTTCAGACCTATATGTAACAGATGAGGCTGTCGTTTACGAAGCAGCAAAACGGTATTATGCAGAGATCATGATGCCTTTTCGAACCATAATTCAGAAGCACTTGGAGAGGATTGGAAATCTGAAGTTGGACACCATTGCTCCGAGCCACGGTCCAGTTTACAACAAGCCTGATTTCATAATCAAAGCATACAGAGATTGGGTTTCCTCACCTCCCAATAATGTTGTCGTAATCCCGTATGTCTCAATGCATGGTAGTACAAAGAAGATGGTAAGATATCTTGGAGATGCACTTGTAGAAAGGGGCATAACTGTTAAGCAGTTCGATCTTGCTAGAGCAGACATCGGTAAGTTGGCAATGGCCTTGGTGGATGCAGCAACGCTTGTAATCGGCTCTCCTACAACTCTAGTTGGACCACACCCGAATGTCGTCTATGCGGCATATATTGTGAATATGCTGAGACCAAAACTGAGGTTCGCATCCATAATCGGATCATACGGATGGGGAGGGAGGATGGTTGAACAGATTACCGGAATGATCTCAAATCTAAAGGTTGAGCTGATACCGCCAGTTATCGTGAGAGGGTTTCCGAAAGCAGAGGATTACAAGGCCTTAGACAGGTTAGCAGATGCGATCTTGAGCAAGCACAAAGAACATAAAATAGCTGAAAGTAAGTAATTCTGCATCAATAAAAATTACCTCAGATAATATCTGAGTAATATAGTGGTGGACCGGTTGGGATATGTTCGGCGGATTTACATTCGCCTTTGGACCCAAGACTTCCTGAGTGCAAGTCAGGCGTTCTTCCAGGCTGAACTACCGGTTACTGGCCCTGCCATGGAAGCAAGGACTCCCAGTCTTTTCCGGTCCATGTTATTCAATTATGCACACATATTTATTAGTAGTGTGCTATCATAATTATAATGAAGCGAGTCGAATACCCCGCATCTTTGTCACCGATTTATATATAAAAGGCACCTTTTAATGTTCTGCATGTTCGTGATAGGGAATATTTGCCAATTTATAATCGTGGTTACGCATGAGAAATGCAACTCTGTACTACCGTAGGCCTCCAGATCGCCTAGCTATAATTGAAACTCGCATTTTAGAGGAAACGAGCAATCTTGTCGTTATGCAGCACACAATAAGGACATCTAAACCACTAGAGGTTAACGGAATCAAAGTCTTGGATGATGGATATAATGCCGTCTGGTTCGTCTATCGAGGGGAGTATCACGACATCGGTGTCATAAGTGATCCGAATGGCAATTTCACTGGCTACTACTGTGACGCAATCCTGCCAGTAATAAGTCGGGATGGCATTTACGATATAACCGATCTTTTCCTCGATCTTTGGATTTCCCCAGATGGACAAACGACAGTCCTTGATGAGGGTGAGTTCTTCGATGCTAAATCGAAGGGGTGGATCTCAGACGATGAGGCTCGCATTGCTTGGGAGGAGATCTGCCGGATGATTAGGGGCGTGAGAGAAGGAAACTTTCCACCTGACCATGTACGCCATTATGTCTCCATGTTGCCATACTTACTTAAATGATGGTCGTATTAAATAAAAATTTTCAAGCATAATTTCGTCAATGAAAATTCAAGAGAAACTTCCATGAACTAACCGGTATCTTTTTTGTAGGATATGTGTTGCTTACCTAAGCCGAATAAAAAGGGCGTTTAACTTTGCTCGATCACAGAAAGAAGGTATCTCTCGAACATTGGGCCAACTACATTGATGTCGTGTTTGGCAGCAACGGCGCGTGCCCTCTCACCCATCTCTTTGGCCTCGTCCTCCTCGCTCAAAATCTTGGTCATCGCTTCTGCGAATGCTTCAGGTGTTGGCCTGACCACTAAGCCGGTACCTTGGACAAGGTCCTTGGCAGCGTTGTTAGGGAAATCTGCAGTTAGTAAAACGTTCCTAGCCATCATCGCCTCGATGGCTGAAATTCCCTCACCCTCCCTCTCACTGGGCAGAAGAAATGCATAAGAGGACTCCAACAGCATCATTAACTCACCGTCCGGCAAGTAGCCATGAATGTACACCCCCTCGATCCCGCGAGAGATAGCTTTCAGCTCATCCTTTAGTGGTCCCGTGCCGACTATGTGCAATTCAGCCTCCTGAAACCGTGCCCTGATTATTTTAAAGGCTCTTATTATGATGTCAACATGTTTGTGGGGAACGAGCCTTCCCGTGTACACGAATCTGCCATGTTTCTTTTTTACTTTTCCTTGCGGAATGGATTCTACTGGGTTTGGGATGACAAAAACTCGGCTCTCCGGTACCTTGAAGAAACGTACGAGCCGGCTTTTAGTGAATTCTGACGTTGCGACATTATGTTTTGCAAACAAAGAAAGAAGTTTTTCGTAGTAGTAAATGCTCTCGGTCCATATTTCGCACCACTCCTGCACATAGGGCGAGCTAAAAGGGACTGAAAGCAGAGCGTGTAGCAAGGGCCACTCGCTGAAGTAGTTGATGTCATGCCGATCAAAGATTACCTTCGCGGTTGCTTTCAGGGCGTAATTTACGACTCCAGAACCCGATCTTGTTCCATGCTTTGCATTTACGTAGTTACTTCCACAGGTGTATCTGTGTATCTTAATTCCATAAAGATCGTCTTCAGCTTTCAGTCTTTCATCGTGACGGACAGTATATACATCTACGCTATGGCCCCTAGAAACCAACCATTTCGAAAGTAGGAGGAATCTTCTCTCACACCCCCCAACGCTGGGGGAAAAAAGTTCTGTGAATAGCGCAAGCCTCAAGGTCTGTCTTCTCGAAAAGTCATTTCTCATTAATTCTTACTATTCGCTCAAGTTCGCGAACTCTTTTTTCCAAAATGTCAACCATTGCCTTTCGAAGGTCTTCCCCCTGGAGTTTTGAACCAATATCTTTAAGCGCCCTTGCCAAGACTGGATCTCCAAAGCACCCCTCAATCCATTTCTCGAAATCTCCCCGCTTGGAATGGTATTCGATGGACCCCCGATCTATGGTTTTGATTACTTCACTAAATTCCTTGAGCCCCATTGCCTTTATATTAAGCGCTTTGTTTTCATCAAGCCAGAATTGGAAAGACTTGCTCTTATTCCCTTTAATCTCCGCCTCAACTGCCGAAACCAGGCCTTGGCGCTTGGTTGCTCTAATTAAAAGGTCGGTCCAAATGCTTGAAAAAACCCTGTAGAGATCCGAGGGAGAGCTGAGAGGACCTGCGAAATAGGAGTGAACCTCTGCAGGACCACCAAAACCAGTATACATGTAATAGTAGTGGTCGCTTGTCTGCAAATACCTCCAAAGCCTCTTGTAATGCCCCTCTGGAATATTTGTGCCCATTAGCCTGACAGCGTTAAAGGAAGCCCTCTGGAACTCGTTTCCGAGCCAAGGACTAAGGTCGCGCGCAGTATCGGCCCAAGAGACGGTCTTACCCTGCTCATAGACATCCAATTCTCCTTCCGAAGGAATCTTCGCTACAAGTTCGGAAGGCGTTGAAAAGTGGACCGAATCATGCTTTAATAGTTCATCTGGAAGGAGGCGCAGAAATTCGTGGATTCCGCTCTCCGGCCAATGGTGCTCGCCAAACGTCTCATAATCAATGAATATCAGTACTAGAGGCTCCGCTATCTTGGCTATCCAAGAGGCATATTTTTCAGCCGTCAACGGATAATGTTCCCACCACCTCGCCGAGAATCTGAATCCTATATCGTCCGACAACGAGTAATCCCTGAGCAATACCTTGAGACCAGGGATTCCCTTCGAGTTATATACTCGGTGAGGAGACCTGCCAGCCAGTATCTTCGGCGATCCTTCAGTTATTATGCCTTTAAAACCAAGTTCGAAGATGGCTCTTGCTATCAGGTTATTGTATATCAGCTCAGTGTTCTCAAAAACACTTGGCTTTGCGCCCATCAGCTCCTTCATTAATGAGACATGCTGCCTCACCTGCTCCTTGAATTCCTCCATGTTTTCGTAGAATATGCTCGAGAGCGAGTGAAAGTATGTCTGAGAGACAAGCTCCAAACAACCGGTTTTGGAGAGATCCTTGTATAAGGAAAGGAGCTGAGGACACCACCTCTGGCACTGCTCAAGGTATATGCCTGAGAAACTGAAGGCAAACTTGAAGGGCCTTTTATCTCTCCGGTTCCTCCTAGCTGACTCCAGGAGTGTCTTTGTCGCCGGGAGATAACACTTGTCCGCAACCCTCTGGAAAATCTCCCTGTTCAGTTGGTTGTCAAAATAAAGGTCGAAGAGCTCTTGATCGGTTTTGTCCTCAGCTTCCTCAATCCTAAACATCCTGTTGATCCTATATGGTTGATGCACCTCAAAGACTAAGCATACCTCGACCAAATGGCCTTCGCTAAACTGCACGCCTCCTAGGGATAAATGCGTTCAGTCCATCAGCTGGTTGCGAACTGGAAGACTATTTGACTGGCGTTATGTGGTCTTCTTAGGCTTGAGGTAGGTATACTAAAGCGACTACGACGCTTCCATGCTTACCCTTTGTAACTTCCATGTTCTCTTCAACCGTCGTGAAGCTTTTGAGCTCTAACTTCCTCATCCTTGCCATCTCTTGGAGCTTTAAGCACAGCTCCTTTCTCGTAGCCTCCCTGTCTTTGTAACCGTGCGCCTCAGCCACTAATCCGTACCTAACTCCGGCACCTTCGCCCCAGCCCCACCCAATTCCAGCTCCAATAGTTTCACCGGACTGGCCGTCCATTCTGGCCATCACGCAGAAAGTTATCGTACCTGGTGGGATCTCTATAGGATCGATCTGTTCGGCTCCACTTGGCAAGATCGAAGATACAGTCACGATGTTGCATTGCGCAATGCCTGCTGCTGCAAGCGCCGCATCGAACGCGTTAAGGGCAGACGTGGAGCTCACCGCTCTGCCACTTGTGACGAAAAACTTCGTGGGAAGAAAAAGGCTCTTCTTCACGATCTGAACTTGAGAGCCCAACTTATTCCTTTAATGCCTCCGATTTACAGAGTACGTAGAAGGAGTATATCAATTTTACCCTTAGAGGTTTTTCGAGCAGAGTTTTAACCTTAGAAATGTGTTTGGACAAAGTTTGTACATCTTAGAAGCGCTTTGACAAGTTTAACAGTTAAAGTTCGTTTTCCAGCAAGACTATGGTCGTAGAAACCTTCGAAAAGCTCCAATGCAAAGACAAATTGCAAAAGGTCAAAGAACTTCAAACCAAAAGCAAAACAGGATTTGGAATTGGATACCTTTTTCCTTTCCTTGATGCAGCTATTGTATGAATCAGAAGTTTCTTGCCAGCCCCAGAACACACCAAAGCAGCTTGGAAATGGGTTACTCTCTCCTAAGGCAGGTAACTTTTGGTCAGGTCCAATATTTCCAGAGAGCTAAGCTTGAGGATCCCAAAGATCCCCCTGTTAAGGCTCTTTGTACTTGGTCCTCTCGGTATCATCCTCGTCAGAGAAAGCATCCAAGTCATCCTTGTAGGTTTCCTGTAGAACTCTGCCATTACTTTTGTGATCCCTTCGGGGCTTCCCGCCGCTGCAACCCCTTCAGGGGTGAAAGATTGCAGCATAATGACAAAGTCATCGGGTCGAACCGATGAGAGGAGTCTCATCAGCGTGTCGTTCCTACTTAATTTTTTTATCAGCTCATCGTTAGTAGCTAGCTCAGGGACCTCTTTACGCAGCCTCTCCAAAAGGCGCATCGGTTTAAAAGCAGGTTTCTTTATCAAACTGCCTGTATAGGTGAGTTCACACTCCATTCCCTTTAGCCGTCTGTATGCCTCTGCTGAAGATTCAGACATCTGATCCTCCGTCACTACGTCCAGCTGGCAAGAAAATTCGGTCTTCTGCTCGAA
Organism: uncultured Nitrososphaerota archaeon; assembly: GCA_964631995.1. Lineage (GTDB taxonomy): Archaea > Thermoproteota > EX4484-205 > EX4484-205 > DTQO01 > DTQO01. The sequence goes on along the minus strand of CAZWAU010000255.1, from coordinate 335 downwards.
GCCTATGAATATTGGAATGTTGCGTACATTGAGTTCCTTGAAAGGCACGTCCTTTGTTTTTATCAGAACGAATCCGCCTGACTTAGACCAATCCACAATATATTCAGGTATACACCTTACTATTTCGGGTGTGTCGAGTAATCCCTTGCCGCTTGACAAGCTCAACCACCTGCTCAAAGTGTGCGGGCAGCCTGTTTTAATACGTAGCGGTCTGAAAAACCGAAGATGAGCACTTCACTTCAATTCCATTAACCAGCTACCGCATCTCCCCTTCCGCGCTGACCATGTCATAGATTCAGCTCATGAACCGACTGGCTAGGCTTACGCTTCAGACC
>CAZWAU010000254.1:0-6633 GCA_964631995.1 uncultured Nitrososphaerota archaeon | reverse complement strand
TGTTATTGGTATGTGTAGAGTGTTTGTTGCGTTAGCGGCTTGTTTCTCAGTCAATGGTGCATCACTTGCTGCAAACTGAATCGTCTTTTCCATGTGTTGTTTTATTCCTCCACCACTTCCGATTGACTGATAATTCACTTGGACATTGGACTTAATTTTATGATATTCAGCCGTCCACTTGTCGATCAGTGGAAAAGGAAAAGTTGCTCCTGCACCGTTCAAGGTGATAGTTTGTGGTGTCGATAGATATTGGTAGGCAAATACGCTCGCTACAGCGATAGCTATTGCAACTATTGGGATGACGATTTTGTAGTTCATTTCATCACCTTCATTCATTCGCAGAGACAGAAAATCCTATATACATTGTCTAAATACTAAATATAGAAGCAAATTAACTATATAGAAAGCGTGATCTATTTGAAAGAACAAAAAGTGAATGAAGAATTGGACGAAGAAACGAGAAAGATTCAGCTAACAGGCAAATCAACCTACATCGTGTCCCTTCCCAAGAAGTGGGTAACGAGCATGAATCTCAAGGCGGGAAGCCAACTAGTTATCTCCAAGCAAAGTAACGCATCACTTCTTCTGACACCAAAAGAACTGGCAAAACCAGCGAAACCTGGAGAAGCCAAAATAATGGTGTATCAGAAAGAAGACCCAAACGTAATCGCAAGAAAAGTTGTTGCCCTCTATTTGGTTGGTTACAGCTCCATCAAAATTAAAACAAAAGACGAACGCATAACCTCTTTACAGAGAAACTTCATCAAGGATCTGGCAAGGAAAAAGCTGGTCGGAACTGAAATTGTTTTGGATTCTCCTAATGAAATGAAGTTACAAGTCTTGCTGAGCTATCCGGAGCTATCAGTTGAAAGCGCCTTGAGGCGAATGTGTCTTATTGCTACAGCGATGCATGAGGACGCAATGCAGGCATTAAAGGAATTAAATAAAGAACTTGCCCAAGATGTGGCCGCATTAGACGATGAAGTAGATCGATTCAGCCTTTACATAATCCGCCAGTTGAAGGCTGCTGTGCAAAGTGAGCTAGTCCTCAGAGACATTGGGCTTTCCACTCCAAGAGACTGTTTAGGCTATAGGCTAATAGTCAAGTCAGTGGAGAGGATCGCTGACCATGCAGTCAAAATAACCGAAAATATACTTATGTTGGATGAGCGGATCGACGATTCAGTTTTTCAGAAAATAGCTGAAATGAGCTCTTTTGCAAGGTCAGTGTTCGACGATTCCATAAAGTCATTGTTCAAGAAAGACTACTCGTTGGCCGACAATGTAGTCACGAAAGCAAAAACAATAGCTGCAATGGAGAACGAAGCTATGAAGTTCATTACCAAAAAGATAGAAGCGCTCAAGATATCAAGTATAAGAATGATTATGGAAAGCATACGCCGTACTGCTGAATATGCAGGAGATATCGCTGAGATAGTTTTAAACCTCAACATAAATCAAATAATCACGACAACTTGAAGCAAATAAGTAAGTCTAGGTTTCACAAATGGCTTAAACGCGCAGGGACGATGGCTACTATTGCGCTTAGCATACTTATGTCCGGCGCTTTCTATATGAAGTTTTCTAGGTCGATACGTTCTAACAGTATGACCAAGTAAGCTCTGATGATTAACTGATAAAGTGTAGCAGCAAAACCCGTCTTTGTTTTTTCTCCTCTTTTTTCCGATTTAGCCGTGTTCTTCTAAAACTCTGATTCTCCTGTTTACTGTTTTGTAGGGTATGTATGCGAGGTCTCTTTGAGTTCTCATCTTTCGCCATATGTCGTAGATTGTTAGTGGACTTTGTTGAGTAGGGGTTCAGAATAGCCTTGCATCACGAATCGCAGAAAAAATCAAATTCTGAAGAAAGCAAAGAGGTGAAGGTTAATATCAAATGCGCAGTAATCGGAGAACCTGCGCAGATTTTCTTTGAACTTAATCATAGGGGATCGCTCGCAGCGCCAGAGATGCTTTCAGGGCATTATAAGCTTGCACGATACTATTCGATATGTTCATAAATCTGGCCCATCACTAAGGTCTCTGCGAACCAAGTGCAACCTGCATCTCTTTCCTTCGACAGGGGTAGCATACTGATAAGGGGCGAGGTGAGAGTCCCCTATGCTGCATGGGATGAAAGGGTTAAGGCATTCAGGGCACAGGCGCTGTACTACAGAGACATAGTTGAATATCTTTCGAGAAGTGGGCTCCAGTTCGAGGACGGTGTCCAGGATCCAATAGCTTGCCCTTTCCTAGCATGTGCTATAAAGCTTAGGCGCTACCAGGAGCAAGCCTTGAAGGCTTGGGATGAAGCTGGAAGGAGGGGCATCATAGTTCTTCCAACAGGAGCTGGCAAGACCGTCATAGCGATTAAGGCGATCGAACTCGTTAATGCTCCATCGATTATAGTTGTTCCCACACTCGATTTGGTAGATCAATGGAGAAAGAGACTTGAGGAAGAGTTTAAGGTTGAAGTAGGAGTCTTCGGAGGAGGTGACAATGTTCTCAATGCTCTTACGGTATCGACCTACGATTCAGCATACCTTAGGGCGGCTGAGATTGGAAACAGGTTTAGCCTCATCATATTCGACGAAGTTCACCACTTGGCATCTGAAGGCTACAGGCAGATTGCAGAGATGTTCACAGCTCCATTCAGAATGGGCCTGACCGCAACATATGAGCGGGAAGACATGCTCCACAGAGAACTTCCAAGGATCACAGGAGGTGTCGTATACAGGCTTAAGGCAAGGGATCTGGCAGGAAAGTACCTTTCAGATTACACGCTTGAAAGAATGAGCGTAGAGCTAGTTGAGGAAGAGAAGGCAGAATACAAGAAGAACTACAAGGCATTCACGGACTACCTTGCAAGCAGAGGAATAAGGCTCAGGAACTCTGCAGATTTTCGAAAGTTCATAATGAGAAGTGCTATCGAGAAGGAGGCACGGCAAGCTCTCCTAGCCAGGAACAGAGCGTTAGAAATAGCCTTCAATTCGGAGACCAAAATCAAAGTGTTGGAGGAGTTACTAAAGCAAAATCCAAATGAGAGGATCCTTATCTTCACACAGCACAACGAGCTTGTGTACCGAATATCGAAGAGATTTCTCCTGCCGTTCATAACCCACAAGACGGACAAGGATGAAAGATCCGAGATCATGAAGCGCTTCAGGGAAGGGAGGCTAAGGGCAATAGTAACCTCGAAGGTTCTGGACGAGGGGATAGATGTCCCAGAGGCTTCCATTGGGATAATAGTTAGTGGAACTGGCAGCTCGAGGGAGTTTGTACAGAGGTTAGGAAGGCTTCTGAGGAAGAGGGAGGGAAAACAGGCAAAACTCATAGAACTTGTCTCTAAGGAGACTTCGGAGATGAGAACAAGTTGGAGGAGAAAGAGGAGTAGGGAGTGGTGAAAGTTGCTGCCATTCAGCCTCCTCAGGGCCAGAGTTTCAAGGGGGCGGATCTTTCCAATCTACGCGAACCTCGATTCGGGCATGCTTTCGCTTGCCGGAAGAATCGTTGAAACTTTTAGGAACAGTTCTGGCAGAAGGAAAGGCGATCTGATTAGAAAGCTGAAGGCATTCGAGGATGAAGGCTTCGACTACAAGCTAGTCAGGGGAATGGCAGCGCTTCTTGAGAGGATGTGCACCTTCGAAGCGGAAAGCCCCATCGATCCAAAGGAAGCCAGGATGATGGTCTTCGAGGAAGCAAGCAGAACCAAGGCCGTAAGCATGGAAGAGAGGGAGAGGGTGATCGATAGTGTTGCATCAAGGCTAGGCATTGATGGAAAAATCCTCGAGAAGGTCCTTTACAGCGACCTTGAGGATGAGCTCATCCTCAAGAGTTTCAATCCAATATCGTCGGAAGCTCTGATTAAATACTACAACCTTTCGCTGACACAGACCCTCCTCTTAAGGTCCCTGAGGATGGTTTTCACAGCTTCAGGAAATTGGAAGAGCATCTTCAGAGCGATGAAAAGATTGGGGCTCATGTACTCGATCGAGCAAAAAGTTGGAGGTTACGAAGTTTCCGTAGATGGACCGATGTCGATCTTCAAGATGACCGACAGGTATGGGGCATCCCTCGCAAAGCTCCTGCCAAAGATCGTGGCGACGGAATCATGGTTTGCAAAAGCAGATGTTCTTGCAAAGAGAAAAAATAGAATATACGTGTTCGAACTCTGTAGCAAAGAAGCGAAGGGCATAATGGAAGATGTCTTTGGCGAAGGGATTGCTGATGAGCAGTTCGACAGCACCGTTGAGGAAAGATTCGCGAATTCCTTTGCAGCTTGTGGCTCAGGTTGGACTCTGAGGAGAGAGCCAGAACCCATTTTGGCCGGAAGAAGCGTGCTGATTCCAGACTTTAGCTTTGAGAAACGTGGCATGAAGATTTATCTGGAAATCGTCGGATTCTGGACGCACGATTACTTGGAGAAAAAGATCCGAAAACTGAGCTCAATCGTAAGCGAGGACCTGATCGTAGCTGTAGATGAAAGCTTGGCATGCTCGAAGCTCCAGAAGCTGAAGGGGCGGATAATATACTATCGAAAGGATGTGCCCCTAAGGCCAATCTTGGAATACTTGAAGAAGAGAGAAGAAGAATCGATCGAAGCGGAGGCGCGATTGCTAATGATGAAACAAATGCAATTAGAAGGCGACATAGTGAGCGTGGAAGATATTGCGCGGAAGTATGGTTTGTCAACTGAAGCGGTCGATAAGGCGGTTCAAAGCACCGAGTTTGATGGCTACAGGAGGATTGGAAAGTACCAAGTGTCGAATGCGAAGTTAGCGGAAATTGAAGGGAAGATCAGCAGCTTGGAGAAGCTTGCAGACGCGCTAAAGGTCGTCGAAGCATGTGGAATCAAGGATCCTTTCGAAGTTCTCAAGGCTCTTGGTTATGCCGTGGTCTGGGAAGGCCTTAACGTTGAGAAGGGAAAGATAAGGAAAGCGCGCAGTCAAATGTTAGATGATGTATAGCCCATTCCTTGGATTCACATGATGGCGAAACCTTACTGTCGAGGAGCAAGAATCATTGGTCCGCCTACACAGCATACAAACATATACCGCCTGCTTGCGCTTTAGGATCGAAGGAAGTTGGGCACAGTCAAATTTGGAGCGGTGTTAAATGAGGTTCCCCAAATGTCCATTTCACCGAACTACCCAGAATTAGAAAATCTATGCAAGAGGTGCGAAGATGTAGGCTTCGATTCAGCATGGTTGATGGACCACCTTACTTGGGGACCAAATGACGCCGTGCTGGAGTGCTGGACCACGCTTTCGGCACTTTCTAGAGCAACATCAAAAATTCATCTTGGTCCATTTTTCCTCTGCAATGGTTACAGAAGCCCCTCATTGGTAGCCAAGATGGCGGCAACCTTCGATGTCATATCGGGAGGGCGTCTAGAGCTCGGAATGGGAGCTGGCTGGAAAGAAGACGAGTACAGGGCGTATGGGTTTCACTTTGGTCTTCCAAAGGAAAGAATAGAAAGACTTGACGAGGCAGCGAGCATAATAAAGCTGATGTGGAGCGGAAAACCAGCAACATATCGCGGAAAGTACTACGCCATTTTGGGAGCCATTTGCAAACCAGAACCAGTTCGGCCAGGAGGGCCACGCCTGTGGATTGGAGGGGGAGGGGAACAGCTCACGCTTCGAGTTGCTTCCAAGCATGCAGATGCGTGCAATTTCTCAGGACTTTCTACAAGCCTAAAGACATTTCAAAGGAAGTTGGAGGCACTGGAACGCCACTGCCAGTCGATTGGTAGAAAGTCCAACGAGATCGTAAAGTCCGTAACCCTTGAATTGCTTCTAGGAAAGGACGAAGCTGAGGCACGCCGAATTGAGAGGAGCGCACCCTTTAGCAGGTCGCCGGAGGACCGTTTCGTTGGCACACCTTCGCGCTGCATCTCCCTTCTGCAGAATTTTATCGATGCCGGGGCATCTTACTTCATGCTTCATATCGAGGACCTTCTTCCAAGCATGGAGCTTTTCGAAAAGGATGTCTTAACATCTTTCCGTTGATCGGTGTTCCATTATGGAGGCCATCAGGGTCGAGTCGGTGAACAAGTCATTCGGCCCTGTAAGAGCCGTCAAGATCTGAATTTAGTGGTCAGGGCTGGGGAGATAAGGGGCTCCTCGATCCAAACGACTCAGGCAAAAGTACCACAATGAAGATAATTCTTGGCATCCTGAGGCCTGACTCGGGAAAAATTAATGTGTGTGGCATTGATATGAAGGAAAAGCCCGTCGAAGCAAGGAGCGTGATGGGCAATGAGTACACTATTCTATTAAAGTCTTTTTTCTTTCTATCATCCAAAAATCTGATATTTTCTTTTTTACCATTACGATAGCAATTATTGTCATTGCAAAAGAAAACAAACCGAAGGCCCAAGATGGAACGTGGTAATCCGATATCGAAAGAGCTATATCTATGCGACCTGATATGAGCCCAATTACGCACAGCGCTGATAAGTAATCAAATTTCATTTTTCTTTCTTATTAATTCCGATGAGGAAGTTGCAGCAAGTGATAGAGGAGGCATGATCATATTGCCGAAGATTGGCATAGTTCACGAGAATTTGCAGAGTTGGACTTTGAGAGCCAGTACCCTAACATAATCGTCAAGAATAACTTGAGCTACGAGATAG
>CAZWAU010000253.1:0-11317 GCA_964631995.1 uncultured Nitrososphaerota archaeon | reverse complement strand
CCAAGGTAGTACTTGCAGCTCCAGACTACGTCCTTTTCCATGCAAGAGCAAAGTGTTTGTTGGATGGCAAGGTTTTAGTGATGGCTACTCCAAAGCTCAAGGAAGGATATCTGCTCCTGGAGCCAAAGGAAATTGGTAATTTGGCAAGGTCAGCTTCGACCATATCTGGAGCTTTCAGGTTTGGGAAAAGGATGCCATCCACCATACCCCCTGATCTAGTTATAGAAGGGTGCGTGGCCGTAGATGAAAATGGGCACAGGCTCGGAAAGGGAGGAGGATACGGTGATGAAGAGATAGCTTATGCGCGGAGTTTGAATCCGAACGCTAAAGTAGCTGTACTCTGCTCATCAAGGCAGGTCGTAGAAAGGGTTCCGTTTGAGGAGGGTGATCAGCCTGTCGACTACATCGTAACTGAGGTTTCTGTTTTTCCAGTAAAGCGCTAGGAAAAAGAATTGAAATTTGGTACTCTAATTTGAAGAGCGAAAGCCATTACCTTTTCCCGAGCTGCGGTGTAGGACCGAGTTGCCAATGTCAGTCTCTGGTAGGAAGTCAAAATTAGGCGTTCGTGGCATGCTCCTCAAATCTCAAATTGTTCTACTGGGCTCCGCTACCAGCCTGCATAATTTAGCAGTGTTTAGCAGAAACAAAAAGTATATATGAAACGAATCCAAAAAAGCATTCGAGTTTAACATGTGCGGAATCGATTGCAAAAGATGTCCATCAAATGCGAAGAGGAAAGCCAAAAAAAGTAAATGAGAATATTTCCACTGTTAATTTTATTACAGCGGGAAGATTACGTTAGGCATTCTTGGGTTGCTTTATCTCTTAGAGAGATGGCATCGTAAAGTTCGCTTCCTTTACTAGGATGGCAGGGGAGAGAGTAGGAGTATCAACTTCCCACCACTTGATCCAATGCCTTTCCCTTCCAACAGCCTCGATATCGCTGAAAAGCTTTAACATGTTTCCAGAGAGCCTTAGCCCCTTGATAGGTCCTGCTATCTGTCCATTCTCTATCTTGAACAAACCGTCCCTGAGAATTGTTGAGAAGTCCCCCTTTCTTTGGTCTTGATACCTTAGATACCAGCTATTCGTAACATATACTCCATTGTCAACCATAGAGATTAGGTCTTCTATCGATGCATCACCTGCTGAAACTACCAAGTTGAACGGCATAGGTTTTACAAGGCCGGCATTTGCCGTGCTTTTTGTTCCCATCTTGCTGGCAGTATTCGAATTGTGCAAATAAGTTTTCAAGATGCCTCTTTCGATGATGGTTTTCCTGTAAGTGGGCATCCCCTCATCATCGAATGGAGCCGACCCTGCAGCTTTTTCGTCTGTAGGATTATCTTCTAGCGAGAAAGAGCACGAAGTAACGCTCTGACCCAGCTTGCCAATGAAAAAGGAAAGTCCTGCATCGACATTGGATCCAGAGGCCGATCGGGCGACCTCTCCAACCAAATTTGCCACGACCATTGGCCCAAAAAGGGCGCTGTATTTTCCAGGTTCAGCTCGTCTCGGGTTCTTTGCATCCTTTGCGATTTGACCTGCTTGCCTTCCAACCACCTCAGCGTCCAAGTTTGAAAAGGATGCTGCAACTTGGGCGAACTGGCCTGTCGCCTCTGAGTCTGCAAAAGCTCTTACGCTCAAGTTGTATATTGTAGAGGCGTAATCTCCCTCAGCTCCGCCAGTCGTGCACAAGAACTTTTCTGTCCTTTCAGCGGTGAGCGTTCCAGCAACCCTGCTTGTTCCTGCAGACAAGGCAGCCCCTATCGCCACCTCAACGATATCCAGCAGCTTTTGTTCACTTAACTTGGCATCTCCTATGCTCTTGAGCTTCCCAGGATACTTGAAATGACCCTTTGGAATTGACAAGCTCTCCCTATCCGATGAGACCTTTGCTGCTCCCAATGCCTTGCCTATGGCGTCTTCAATGGACTTCTTTGAAAGATCTGTAGTTGTCAAGAAAGCCTTCTTTCCCCGGATTATGGCATACAGATACAGCCCAGTTTCTCTCTTATTTTTTGAAACCGTTACACCATTGTTCGAGAATCTTATCATCCTCCAATGAGTTCTCCTGACGATCGAAACTGCATCACTACTACCTTCTCTCTTAGCGATTCGCAGTGCGATCTCCGCAATCTGGGAAAGCCCCATCCTACGCCCCTCCCAACTTTACGTTCCTGAGCCTGATCGTTGGACCCCCCGTCCATACTGGAATTCCCTGCATGGGGTCTCCCTTTCCACAGGTTGCACCGTAAAATCGCAGATCTTTCCCTACTGCATCGACAGCCCTATAAAGCCCGGTGGTCGTCATCTCGATCGTCGGATTCCTCACAGGAGTGCCAAGTTCGCCATTTTCTATCATATACGCTTCAAATCCCGTGTACCTCTGGTTAAACCTCCTGTCATCTATGTTCCATTCTGTGAAGTTGCGCACATAGACTCCTTTCTCAATGTCCTCTATCAATTCCTCGAATGACATGTCACCCGCCTCAAGGTAGGTGTTGGCCATTCTGACGATCGGCTCCTTATCGTAATACAAAGACCTAGAGGCACCATTGCTTTTCGTTCCAAAAGAGGCAGCGGTTTCTCTATTGTGGAGAAAACCAGCTACCTTCCCCTCCTTGATGAGGTACCTTTTCCTAGCCTTAACACCCTCATCGTCGTAAATGTAAAAACCATAAGATCCTGGAATGGTTGGGTCATCGATTACATCTATAACAGTGGAGCCTATCTCCATTCCGATCGAATCGGCGGAAAGGTAGCTCTCGCCAGCTTGGGCCGCTTCCCTTCCCAAGATCCGGTCAGCTTCGCTCGGGTGGCCAGTAGATTCATGGCATACCAAACCAACAACTTCGCTACCAAGCAAGACATCAAGATTTTCTTTTGGAGGGGAGATTCCCTTTTCAAGGACCGTCCCCATGGCTTCGCCCTCTTCTTCCATCAGCGCAACAATGTCCCACCTCTCTATGGCTTCCCACCCCCTGGATTCGCCAAGCGCGCTTTGCCTCATCGCACTTCCCTTTTGGGGATGAACTCCTATGAGCGTGTAGCTGAACATCGTCCTTGGTATCGAGCTTCGCACCTTCGCACCTTCGCTGTTGACGATGAACTTAGTACATGTGCCAGCATCAACCCTCAAGATTCGGCTTGCCATTTTAACGCCCCACTTTCCAGCTTTTTCTATTATGGCTGAATCGGCTTCCTTGAAAAGCTCAACCGCTGCACCAAATTCAACATTCTCGAACCTGATCCTCGGTCTGATCTCCACCACATCTTCAGAAAATTCTTCGTTACTCAATAGCACAGGTTTCTTTACCAGTTTGGTAGTTGAGCGTGCAAAAGAGACAGCAGATTCGACCGCACTTCTCACCGAAGCCCTGCTCAGATTGTTGCTTGAGGAGAATCCAAGGGAGCCATTGACTACAACCCTTATCGCTATTCCTGCTAATACATGGAAATCGATGAATTCGAGGGAGCTGTTTTTCAAAAGAAATGTCGCGCCAGAATCTGACTGGAACCTAGCTTCTGAGTAGCTGGCTCCCAGTTCTTGCGAGAGTTCGATCGCCATCTTGAGTAAATCTTCCATGCTCCATCTTGGCAGGTCCTGAACTATCGCGAGTTTTAAGCATTACACATAGCGATTCTGAAGTATTCAGACAAGTTAATGTAGCTTCAAAAACAGGCCTGAGGAGCGCTTCCTGCAGTGCCATTGAAAGCAAAAATTTATCAGTGAAAAAAATTCTTGCGAAGACTATGACCAAGATTTACGTAATGACTGATCTCGAGGGAGTAACGTATGTTATGAGAGAGGACCAAACATCTGGGCAGGGCAGAGAATATGATGAAGCATGCCGATTACTTACGTGCGACATCAATGCTGCTATCGAAGGAGCGCTCAAGGGCGGGGCATCGGAGATAGTGGTCAACGATTTGCATGGAGCTAGGGGAGGGTTCAATTTCGTTCCAGAACTTCTCCACGAGGAAGCCAGATACTTGACGGGAGGCCCCAGGCCGTGCAGGCACCATAGCTTGGATGCGGGCTATAATGCTGCCTTTATGGTTGGATATCACGCAATGGTTGGAACACAGGGCGCAGTTCTGGAGCACACGATGTCGACCAGAGTCATCACCGGAGTTTCGATTAATGGTAAGAAAGTTGGTGAGATAGGCATCGACTCCGCAATAGCTGGATTCTACGGCATTCCAGTCGTATTGGTCTCTGGATGCAGGAAGGCTGTCGAAGAGGCCAAAGAGCTTCTTGGCGACATAGAGGGGGTTGTCGTTAAGGAGGGGGTGAGCAGGAACTTTGCATACTGCCTTCCGCAGTCGAGAACATCAAAGATGATAAAGGAGGCAGCTGAAAGAGCAATGGGGAAACTCGATTTGATTAGACCCCTTAAGTTCGATCCGCCAATATTGGTTGAAGTTGAATTTTCACATGCAAATTATGCAGACTCCGCCTGCAGATCCGAAAATTTGGAAAGGGTCGACAGCAGAACTGTTAGAAGCAAGGGTAGCAATGTACTCGATGCATTTAGGCCCTTAGGTTGGCTCTAGAGAGTGAGGCGGCACATAGGGTCCAAGATTGGCTGGCGAACGCTAGTACAATAAAATGAAGAATAAAGCAGCGTCCCCTTTACGCTTGTGACACCATGCCGGTGGCGAATTCTATTCCAAACACTTGGCACGAACTACATGTCTCCAAGGAATTTGCCGAATCACTGTAAAGAGGGAGATGGCAAGGTAAGTGCTCAAGCTCCATTTAATCAGCTTACGTTCTTTTGAAGGAACCGAATTGGGGCTCAATCTTAGTGAGCTCTTAAGCGCGCATAAGCTCCTCCACGTTTTCCTTTATCTTTGCTATCGCATTGACTATATCGTCCATGTCTTCCTTAGTTCCTAAGAGCATGTTCTGGAAAAGCCAGACACCCTCCTCATTGCAAGCCCGCTCAGTTACAGGGAGCTTCACTTTTCCATAATCAACCTTTTCTCCATACAGTTTGGATAATGTCCGGTCTTGAGCTAAATTAAGCATGAATCGTTCTTTGTAAAGTGGTACATAGCCGGGGGAGCAAGGAATCCCTTCTGCTCTTAGTGCTTCGATGAACTTGCTTCTCGGCAACCCTCCGAACTTCTCTTTGTCGTACTTGAAAATATACAGATGGTAGGAGTGTCTCGTTATTTCTGGACCACGTTTAAGTGGTTCAACACCCTCTATCCTAGCGATCTCTCTCGACAAGTATAGAGCATTCTCGTTTCTAATCCTTGTCTGACCATCCAGGCGCGTAAGCTGTACCAAGAGGATGGCGGCCTGAAACTCCGTCATTCTGAAGTTGAATCCTAAAAGATCATGCTGGTACCAAGCTCCGCCTACAGTTCTTCCGCAGTTGTGGTAAGACCAGCTCAACTCGTATAATTTCCTATCATTAGTGATGACTATGCCCCCTTCCCCACACGTTATGTTCTTGCTTGATTGGAAGCTAAAAGCTCCAAGATCTCCCAGAGCTCCAACCCTTTTACCACGCCACTCCGCTCCCCATGCTTGACAAGCATCTTCGATAACGCGCAGGTCATTCTTTTTCGCAATCTTCATTATGCTATCCATATCGGCCGGGCACCCTCCAATGTGCACTGGAATTATCGCCTTTGTTTTGTCTATGATCGATTCCTCAACGCCCTTCGTGTCAATGGTATATGTCGAAGGATCGATGTCAACAAAAACTGGAAGCGCGTTCACCTCGATAGCAGCTGCAGGCGTCGCCATGAAGGTATATGCGGGCATTATCACTTCATCTCCAGCATCGATGCCCGCGGCCCTAAGGGCAACTTCGAGAGCAACGGTCCCATTGGCAACAGCAACACCATATTGGGCATTTTGGTAGGATGCGAACTTCTTTTCAAACTCCTCGATCTTTCTTCCACCGATTCCCCATACTCGGCTCTGTAAAACTTCATTTAGTGCTCTAACTTCCTCCTCATTGAATATGGGCCATTGGGGGAATGGCTTCCTCCTTACGGGTTCAGCGCCATTAATTGCAAGTTTTGGCAATTGTATTGCCCTTTCTCCCATATCGGCCTGAGGGTAGATATGTTTTCCCAGAGCAGGAGAAGGTTAATGGAATTTAATGCATGCTTGTCATTCCATCCAGACTGATCAAGGAAGCAAATGGGTCTAGAGAAAGCGGCAGTGAGCATAAATAGTGGCCTAGGCAATCACCCAAGATGGTGCTATGAAGCATTCCTACGTTCCTAATGACCTCAAGCAATCTAAAACCTCTCCATACATCTCTTCAGAGGCTTTTTCCGTAATCCTGCTCCATCTTGCAAGCCTTGCCTCATATGTTCCCAACTCGAAAGCTTTCTTAGCAGGAATATATCCTATGTAATCGTCTGAATAAGTCGATATTACAACGAACCTATAACCAAGTTCGTTTGCAGCCTCTTTAATTCCCAAGCCGAACTCAACGAACAGTTCTCCTGGAATAGAGATAAACACTATTTCATTACCAATGGAGAATACTTTGATGGTCGTTTCCGTAAAGGTCTTGTGATCTTTGGCTACTTCTAATTCCTCGTCCGCATATAGAAGACGGACATGGCAATCTGGATTTTCCAGATTTTCAGCACATTCTCTGTAAACTTCTTTGAATTTGGCCTCAGCTTCTTGCAATTTATCGACATTTCTGACATGAAGATTAACGCTCTTGCTTGTGACTTTTAATTTATCTGAAGATATTATGTGGGATTCATTCAAAGCCTCAATCGTTGCGTATGACAGCTCAGAACCTAACTTCTGTGCAGCCTCCCTTCCCAATTCAAAAGGGTTAATGTTGCCCGCTGCTCCTGTCACAAAGAAATTTTCATATCCCATCTTTGAAAGATTCAAGGACAGCTCCCCTGGATAATCGGCAGAGATTCCTAAGTCCGAATTGCATACCGGGTGGCATGCGTAATTCGTTATTAGAAACCTGCTATTCCGACCATTAAAGATGATGGTAGAGAGCTGGTCATCTAAAGGGCCGTCCTCATAGCTTCTGTTGAGTGTTAATTTTCTTGCATTGAAATATCCAGCTTTGATGGAAACCGATGAAGCATTTTTATACGCGTTGGTCGAAACTTCAACGATCTTATCTTTGAAGAAATCAAACCAGTCTTCAAGCATTCCCTTTTCTTCTTTGCTATATGGAAAAGTGTTGGGCCACATTGGAACTATTGTTTCTGGGCCTGAGTGAGTATGAGTTGCTGCCAAAATTATACAATAACTTCTAATGCCGGTTCTCTTCGATATAGCACCTTTTACACCATCAGCAAACCCTCTGTAAACCCCTAGCACATCGGCACTGATTAGAAGGGCTTCCTCAGCCCCACAACTTAGAAAAATCGCCCTCACGATGAGGGGATCGTGAACCGCATTTGAAGGTTTTCCGAGCCTACTGGCAAAGCCACCGAGTCTGATCCCAACATGCGGTGTAATTTCGCTTTTATCAAATCCTGCCTGAATCAAGGCTTATCTATCGATTCCTGCTGCATGAATAGCTGATCATTTAAAGGCCTTTTGGCCATTCAAATGAGGCGGGAAACGATTTTTTCATTCAAATTTCAATCATCTTTAATAAGTGGGAAAGATTGCGTTGGATTTGTAGCATATAATTGAAAAAATACAGTTGCACGGTGTGCGGATACGTCTACGACCCAGCTGTCGGTGATCCCGAATCCAAAATACCACCTTTGACCCCATTCGAGAAACTGCCTGATAATTGGGTTTGTCCGGTGTGCGGTGCCTCAAAAGAGTTCTTTGAGCCAATCGAGTAGCGTCATGATTGCTCTCACTTTGCCTCGATGGCATAGTCTGCACGACCTATCGATTTCTAAATCTCTCTTGTATGGAGTTTAGATTTCAGATTCTTTTCTTTTAGGCTTCATGTTCAAGATAAGCTGAATTGAGAGGGCAGAAAAGGCCAAAAGAGAGCCAAAAATGTATGGAGCGTTAGCGCCATAGGTCGAGACCGCCCCTCCAATTATGGGTCCTAGGAAGTACCCAACCCCTATGAGGCTTTCAAACAGACCAGCTGCATAACCTCTTGAAAAACTCCACCTTCTGAGAATGCTTGATATGGAAGCGGAGTATAATATACCACTCCCAAATCCAAAAATCAAGAAGCAAATTGCGAATGAGAGAAACATACTGCTGTTGGCTATCAGGAAGGAAGCAACAGCCAGAATAGACGAGCCAGCTATGAACATTCCTTTCTTGGAGAGTCTTTTTTCTACCTTTGAGGAGTTGTAAAAGGTGATTACCCTGGCCACCCCCCAAACGAGCATTATGAGCCCTACCTCGTAAGCTGGTATTCCCAAATTTGTTGCATACGCTGGGAACAAGGAAGCAGCCATCCCGCCAAGCGATGAGAACAAGAAGATCGCTAAGAGAGCAGAAGAGAGTTTGACGTCGTTTTTTCCCAAAGGGCTTTGCTTTCCATTCTCGACATTATTCGAACCCTTTTTTAGTTCATTTATTAGTGCAGGGCTTGCTGATCCAATGAATAGTGAGATCACTAGTGCGACTAAGAATGGAGCTTTGAAAGAATACGCGCTTATCAAACCTCCTCCGATCGCCGGACCTACAATCATAGCTGTCCCCCACGAGATGTTGAATTTTCTTAGAAATTCCTCAAGATTTTTCTCATCTGTATCTGCTATCAAAGCCTCTATAGCTGGCCAAAAGGCAGCTACGGATGTTGACTCGAGTACCTTGATGATTGCTATTTCGGCAGGGTCATCGGATATGTGGTAAAGAAGGCATGAAAGGCTACAGAGGCACATAGAAGCTATAATGAACCATTTCCTTCTGAACCTGTCAGAGAGTGTGCCGAAGACCAAAGGAAGGAATGAGTAAACCAGCCCTCCAGCCCCTCCTATAATCCCAAGGAGGAAAGGCGAAGCTCCTAGGAAATTCGCATAAATTGGAACAGCTATTCCAATCATCCCCATTATGGCTTGGACTAAGAAAGCAGAAACGAAGAGGAAAAGCTGTGATATTTGCGCCCGCTTTTCTTCAGCCATTCGCCTTACCAGTTTCCATATTGTTTTTTAAAGATCAAGAAATCGTATGTCCCGAAAGTCGTTCCACATCTGCTTTGAGAGAATCGATCAAGTTGGTCCTGCTTGCTAGAGCCCTTTTCATCTCATTTATTCTTTTCACAGGCCCAGGATCTTTGCCCATCAAGCAGGCAAGGAAGAGGCTTGCGGAATCGCATATCTGGATCGTCGTAAGAAGCTGGGAGATGCCAGAACCGTAGCCCTTTACCTCGACCACATCCGTAACGCAATCTCTCAAGACTTTCAAAGTCTCATCGATCCTTGCTGCTATGTTAGGCTCACAATCTCCTCGAAGCAAAACCAACACAGGCCTAACTTGGTCTGGGGTGGAGCCAAAACCTTCGACATCATTATGATCTAGTTCTGGAAACTGTTCACACTTGGCCATTACCTTGCTATTCTCGTTAAGCTGTTGCTTGAATCTCAAAGCAGCCGCAGCATACGGTCCGTATCCGTAAATAACTGGAAAAGAGCCCAGAAGCTTCGTGGCCAACTGTTTGGCTGGATTCTCAGATGATGGTGTCTTGTAAGAACACCTCTCTGCCATCGCTTTTAGGGCCGTAATAGATCCCAGAAGGTCATCCAAGTTCTTTTTTTGGACAAGGCCCAAGTGTACCAGCAAAATGAGTGGCAATGTGAAGAGGTAACCCAATGCGGCCCTTGGTTGGAATCCAGCTGGAATCTTGAGATGAGGTACGTTCAGTGCCCTGCTGAACTTTTCAACTTCCCCTCCAGAGCTCATAGAGATCATAGATGATCGCCTTTTTGCAGCTTCAACCATGCAGCTAAGCGTCTCTTCTGTGTCTCCTGAGTAACTGACCAATAGTGCAAGATCATCCGGCCCAAAGTAAGCGGGAAGCCGATAATCCCTAACTACAGCGAAAGGTACTTCAAGCTCCCATTGAAGCCAAGATTTGATGAGTTCCAATCCCATCGCTGAGCCCCCCATCCCGCAACCAACCACATTCCTGAACCTTTTCTTCTCAATCTTGGAAAGGGTAGCTTCAGCCACCGAAATGGAATCTATGATCTGGAATGGAAAATTTTCAGAAGCCCTAAACATTCCCAAAGAATCTATTTTCTCTATCTCACCAGTGTTGTCCAGGTTCATCCGCCCGTTCGGGTTCAAAGCTCTGTAAAAAAGGATTCCGTCCGCCAAACTAAATTTCAAGCCAATTTATCTCCCCACCGAAGCCGCATTTCTTAAGCATTGATTTATGCCAGTGATAATTGCCGATTTCATCCAAAGAGTGTGCATCGGACGTAGGAGTAATGCTGACGCCGTTCATTAGGAAGGTATGAAGGGTTTCTGGTTCCGGATCTTTGTGGTGGAAATTTAGTTCGAAAGTTACGCCATTCCTCGCCGCTATTCTCGACAATTCTCCCGCAACTTCGCATGAAAGATGCAACTTGACCCAGCCAAGGTCTGTGGGGTGTGCAAGTATCCGCATCCACTTTTTTTCTAAAGCTGCGAAGACAGTTTCGACGTAAAGATGCATGATGTCAAGAGAACCTTGAGTTAAACCTACAGTAGGCAGTTTGTGAAGGGCTCCGATAACGACATCCATATCATCCAATATCTCTTCGCTAACGGCAGGAAAACCACCTAAGCAGATATCGCACTCTATGCCAGCAAGAATGTCAAGCTTGGATGTCTTTCTGGATGCTTCAATCTCACTAAAATAATCGCGGATCCATTCAGGTTTTTTAACTGAGCCGTGGTCGGTCACAGCCATCCTCGATATGCCCATTGCCTCGGCACGCTGCACATCTTTGCAGATTGTCACGTCCTCAGCACACTTGGAGAATTGGCTGTGAATGTGATAATCTGTCCTCGGGATCTCGCTGGAGCTGGAGTGCATCTTAAAGCTGTTCCTCCTTGAAATCCTTCTCCCAGGGCTTGGTAGTCAGCCACTCCTGAATCCACTCGCTTGGCACGACAAGGCTTAGTCCCGCAACGGTTCCTACAAACCTCCCTAGCTTCGAGAGCCTTATTTCGGTTCCTCTTGATATCGCCATGAAGGAATTATCTTCTACGTACCTTCTGAGAGGTTCGAGAATTAGGTCGGAGTTCGCCATAACGGCTCCCCCCAAGACCACGACGGCTGCATCGGTCATGTTGATAAGGTTGATGAGACCTATCCCCAAGTACTTGATGGTCTCCTCAACGATCTCATTTGCAAGACGATCCTTGAGCCTTGCGGCGTCGAATACCTCC
>CAZWAU010000252.1:0-3271 GCA_964631995.1 uncultured Nitrososphaerota archaeon | reverse complement strand
CTCTAAGAAGATCTCCCTTCTGTCCCAGGAGTCGATCACTTCCTTCACGATGTTGGTCCTATCGCCGTAGTCTGCAATAGCACCATAGATCATAACCCTGCTCATGCTCGTTGGCAATCGATCACACAGGAGGCCCCATACCAATTCAGAACTTGATCCTTCTTCCTCACCAACGATGAATTCGACGTTCTTGGCTGCTTCTTTGACCACATTCGGAAGGCGGTGGTGGTCAACATAGTATACGGAAGCGAACTCCGAAAGCCTCTCTAGCTGTAGAGCTATTTGGTCGGCGAATTCTTTGGGAACCGCTATGTCGCAGATCAGTACGCTTCCACTCTCAATTTGCCTCAGATCGTTAGCTAATCCAGCTGGATGGCTAAAGAATACCCTCGCGTCTGGACAGCAAGCCAAAGCCAGAGCGGCTGAGCATATCCCGTCACAGTCACCGTGCGAAACTATCCAATCGAAGAACATTTATTGAGAGAATTGATGGGCTCACCTATTATCGTTATCGCCAAGGTATCTGCATTGTTTTGAAGTCTCAAATTCCTTGCAGTCATAGCGCCAAATGAAGGGCAACACGCCTTCTGTGGAGCAGACTACAGGAGATGTCGTAATTTTTCCTTAAGATCTGTCGACGATCTGTATTCTACTATCTCAACGCCCGGCATTCCCAAGATTAGCCTCGAGATGTTGGTGAAGGGCCTGTGCAGGCAAAAGATCCTCTTATTGAGCATGTGTGCCAGCATGATCTCCATCCCAACTCCATGACTTGGAACCGAGACCTCGGCCATCAATATGTCACAGCGCTTGATCGCCTCCGTGTCCCTTAAGTAGACATCTTTGGCAGACAAGCTCCAACCAGGGTCTGGAGCTAGAACCCAACTGGAAATTACTTGGTGGCCCAAACACTCAATAACTTGAGCGATTTCTCGTGCAGATTCCAAGTCCCTTCCACCGATGATGGGTACGGCAAGATAGACCTTCGCTGCCAATGTTCAACACCAGCCGCGGAAGGAGTTAAACCTCTATTTCATATCAATATCTGCCTCGGTTGATGTGGCAGCTTCTCCTATCTTGAGTTTTAGGGCCACGATGACTCTCAGCTATCAAATTGCGCTGAGCTTCTCGAGACGTTGTGGCTCAAGGCCATCGCATAGAGAGAAGTGGTGCACCAATACTGGATCTACGGAATGCGGGGATTAGCAAACACTCATTTCAGTCTATGTATTGCCATAAACAAAGATCGGCGTTGGAGCCCAGCCAGGGGTAACGCTTACATGGCTTTCGGAGCCTCATTTGCTAAGGTCTCGGGAGGCGCGAGGTTGTGGGAGATCTCGAATTGACGGCGGTGGGTGTAATAGTGGCAGACATCATAGCAGCAGATTTACCGAAGGTGGCAAGCCCAGGAGAGCTAGTTGTTCTGCCCAGAACGGTCGAGCTGCATGTAGGCGGGCACCCAGCAAACATCACGATAGATCTGGTAAATCTAGGACAGAGGGGTGACCGCCTTAAGGCTGTTGGAGCAGTCGGGGAGGATATTTTCGGAAGTTTCGTCCTAGACACACTTTCATCTAAAGGAATAAGAACGGCCATATCGAGGTACAAAGTTGGCACGACGAAGAACATCATCCTCGTCGTCAAAGGGGAGGACAGGCGCTTTCACGTTGAGCCAGGCGCCAGCTGGGAACTGAAGGCAGACGAGGTCATCGCTGCCCTTGAAGAGGAACCTCCAAGAATCTTCTACGTGGTTTCAGGGATGTGCAGAGATGTGGACAGCAGGATCGCCGAGATAATGAGTAAGGCCAGCGACCTTGGGTGCATCACCTTCTTGGACGTCATAACCGCCTTGGGGATCGATTGGAGCTTCATAAGAAATGCAATGAAGTACTCAGACATCTTCCATTGCAACACCTTGGAGATGCTAAACCTCACAGACGGTTCAGACTTCGATTCTTCCATAAAGAAAATGCTCAACTTGGGCGTCAAGCTTATGCTCCTAACGGATGGCGAGAGAGGTGCTTACGCCATAGATCGAGAGAAAAGGGTTGCTCAACCAGCCTTTAGGGTCGAGGCCATCGATCCAACAGGAGCTGGTGATGCCTTCTGCGCAGGCATCATGGACATGTTCTTCAGTAAGGGTATAAGGAAGAACGAGGTGGGCAGCCTTCCTGCAGAGCAGATAGTCGAGCTTTTAGAAAGAGCGCAGGCAGCAGGCGCTGCCTGTGTGACAGCGATAGGAACAACAACCGGAGTAACCGCCGAAAGGGTATCGCAGATGATCAGAACACAAGGTGAAGACGTGAGGAGGAGAACGAAGACCCATTTCTTGGCCAATGGATAGGCACTTTCAATGCGAGACAGCAGTGATTCATAGGATCTAGTGGATAGTCTTAGGAGAAATTGGCATAACGTATTTAACCCTTGGCCGCTTGACCGGAACGGCAGCCTCAAAGCATCGTTGGAAGGCGGAAAGCATGGAGTTTCAGCCCGTAGAAAGGATAATGGAGGAGATAATGAGGAGATACGATAGAAATCCAAGAGGATGGCAAGTCTACATAGGCAGGGGAGCCGGCGGGTACCAGAACCTTTTCTTTTCCCACAAAACCGACTTGGAATCCAAACTGTACCTGATTAAGCAGCACCACCTCAGCCCCTACAAAGCCTTGGGTTTGGGAGCCAAAATCGAAGGAAAGCAGCTCCCAGCCATCGAAAGCCAGGAATTCGGTCTGAGACCCGTGCCGCAAAACGAGCTTTTGGAGCTATTTGACGAAAATCTTTCCCAAAAGATCCTTCGCGAGATACTGAGCCGCAACCCAGTTTCGATAACCGATGCTAGCAAGGCATCTAGCCTTTTGAGCGGGCCCATAATCCATGTGAGTCATACATCGGGATTCCTTTCCAAAGAGCAGGAGGAGCTTGACTTAAAGCTCAAGATAGAGCTCGAGAAGCTTCTCTGGAAACACTATCCTGAAAGGATGAGGCTCTCCGTATAGCTTTTGGTGCTAAGAGACTTTGAACACCGTGTCGCCAGGTCTGACTTTCTCCTTGACCTTCACACCTACCGAAGCACCCTTCTCAGCCATCTCGATCGCCTTACGATCGATCTCCATCGAATCGACGCTCTGAGTGAAGTCTGTCTTCGCTCCCTTTATCCTTATCATATCTCCGCGCTTCAGGTAGCCATTCGTAATCTCTATCGCAGCTACCCCTATTCTGGAGAAGTAATTGGATACCTTTCCTATCTCTTCTTCAGGCATCTCTTCTCTAT
>CAZWAU010000251.1:0-10768 GCA_964631995.1 uncultured Nitrososphaerota archaeon | reverse complement strand
CTCGGAGATGTGTATAAGAGACAGCTGCTACTCCCTCGAAGCTCGGAGGTAAGTGGCTGCATCAATGCGGTGGAAGATTACTTAGATACCAAATGGGTACCTTAACATTGGCGAGATGGGCTACATGAAGATCAATGCCATAATCGGTTCACCCGATAAAGCAAGACTGAAGGAAGTCGAGTTCTTAGCTGATAGTGGCTCTTGATACATGGTCATTCAGCCAGCCGTGGTGAAGGAACTGAAGATAAGCCCTGTAGCTAGCAGAATGATGGTCCTGGCCGACGGAAGAAAATTTGAAGCTCCCCTAGTAGTGCTTTACGTTAGAGCTCTTGACAGCGAAAGCATTACTCTTACTGCCGTCGCCGACACCCCAGACCCACTTCTTGGGATATCCACGATGGAGGACCTAGGCATAGCGATAGATCCGACGACTGGCGAAGCAACCAAAGTAAGGGCTACAGGGCTCATGCTGATGTCAAGTAATGACAGCAGATGGCTTTAGAAAGTGATTGAGCAAGATGCTTTAGCGGTTGGATGATTTGCTTACCTGCCTTTTGGCTGCGCAATCCAATTTTTACAGAATTTTATCATCTAATATGCCAAGCGTATCAAAATATTGCGACAGTAGCCCATTTTATGGACTAAATTTTGTGTTTAGAAGTACCTAGACAGCTGAGCTATAATCAATTCAATTGCAGCCTCTCAAAGTTTTCGACTCTATAGAGAGCAGAATTGCTTGACGAGCGATAGTAGCACTTAAATCACAGTCCACACCTGCAACACATGCCAAAGCGCTGAGTTGATCTCTTTGCATTTGAAGTGGATCTTGGCAGTAATCGCATCCTTTACCATAGTATGCGCCCCAGTGACTTTCGTTCTTTGCACCCAATACTCCATAGAAGTAAGGACGGACAGAGATGCTTATGTTGCGGGCGAGTTCGTCGAGATCAGCGGTTTCGTTAAAGACAAAGTGAATAGGTCTGTATCAACATTCGTCGAGATAACCGTCTTAACGCCAGATAATGCTTCGATTAATCTTGGTTTCACGCACAGCGATTCAAAAGGTTATTTCCTCACACTTCTATCGCTTCAGCCAAATGCCTCGCTGGGCGAATACTTAGTAATAGCAACTGTGGATGAAAGCCCGGCGTTTGCAACTTTCAAAGTATCCCAAAACTCGATCACATGCCTCCTGAATTCTTCCTTCACCTACCCAGCAATGCCCATCCTAGTTTACGGCCAAGCATATCCTGCGCGTCTCGTTGAGGTGCTGCTGGAGCTCTCGAAGGATGGCAAGGATTGGCAGACCATCGCGCGCACCAAATCCAACTCCTCAGGTTTTTACAGCTTTGCTATGGCAGCACCAAAAGATGCTGGAAACTACTCGATACGTGCTACGCTTAACGAAGCCTGCAGCTCCCCTGCTTTCCTTAGGGTATTCGTCAATGAACCGACTGCAATCTCGATATCCCTTTCATCATTAACTACCACTGTTGGAAAGTCTGTGCAGCTATTCGGCATCCTGAACTCAACGAGCAGGAACGCCACGATACTGATACAGTACAAGAGCTCGGAAGGCGGCTCAGTAAATCACACGGTATTGGCAAGCCCAGAAGGGGAGTTCAAAGATTCATTCAGGCCGGAAAAGGAAGGGACCTGGAAGGTAAGCGCTTCCTGGCCAGGCGACGCGTTCAACGAGCCTGCAGAGTGCATGGAGGTAGAGCTGATCGTAGAACCTGAGCCCCCAACAAAGCTCTTCCTTGCTCTCGTTGCTGTTGAGGATGTTGCCGTTCTTGCCCTTTTGGCAAGGCAATTGCGCACAAAGAGAAGGGAGAAGGGTCACTAGTACAAAATGTCTATTCTAGAACTTGCGCTGGAACAAACCCGACGTTAAATCTTCTTGAATTGTAGTTAGATGCTATCATAACCCAGTGCGCTCAGATGTGCAGTAAATGAAAAAACAATCGCTAGATTATTTCGAATTCTATGGGTACTTTCCTTGGCCTAGGTCCTTCAGATGTAAATATGATATCCCAAGCGTCCACCTCAGGCCTACCTATTATAAGCTCCACATCCTCTCTAAGGTTTTCAGCCACCTCGAACACGACACCCCCCGGCACTTCAATATCTTGGAAAGACATATCGACTCTGCTATATCCGATTATCCTTAATCTTCCTCCCTCGTCGGCAGTTCTAAGTTCGTAAGGCTTGCTCAAAGGAGTAAACGCTTTTAGTTTATCCGCTAGCCTCTTAGGGATAACGCTCCTACTCGCTCCCGTATCCACAAGGGCTTTAAGCTTAATAGATCTGCCCTCATGCCTTAGCTCAACATCTACGATCGCTTGCTCAGGCTTCATGAGCCTCATTATATAAAAGTCCATCATGAACTTTTAAGCTTACCTCTCTTTAAAGAAATCGCGCTAGGTAAATGTTAAGATGCACTGCCACAGATAAGAAGAGATCGATAATAGAAAGGTTCTTGACATTATTAACTATAGTCTCAAAGACATCAAGAATTCGAAAAAGGAAATCAAGTTCGTCCAAAAAGAATAAGATCTTTCTCTTAACCGCGACACCACTGCAGCTCAATGAGTTGAAGGCTTTGGATCTTCTTCAGATTATAGGCAGAGCACGTTAAGATGGCGGCGCAACCACAGGCCAAGGAGTCAATCTGAGGGTAAGGAGAGGCTTCGTAATGGAAGGTTATGTCAGATTAATGAAGCGTTAACACAAGCGCATAATGGCCGAGCATAGGGCTCGAAAGAAGCAGTTCAAACTCTACGACCTCAGATGAATGGGAGCAGCTAAGGTCAGGACGCATGTCGTGCTTTCCTACTTGCTGATCCTAGCGATGGTCGAGATTTTGCAAGAAAATTCCACATAATGATATTCTGAGCACTTCACATAGAAGATAGGATTTCTAGAATTCGGAGGGACTCATTTCACAACATAAGGACTTTTGTAAGAGCTATAAAAAATACGTAGCGAAGTACATGAAGAATCTGCATCACTTCATGTGAACAGCCAAAGCAGACGACATCCTGAGGAAGATCGCGAAGCTCAGGCAGTTGCAATCAAGCGGCAACCGAGTCAACCCATCACCATAATTCCCTACTGGTGTTCGGATTTTAGAATCTTGAACATTAGCACTGCATATTTGTAAGAGATATCAATTCAATTCATTTGCAGCCTAATGAACATAGAAGATGATACCCCATCGCCTATCAACGGCCAAAGCTGATAACAAATAGCAGAACTGAAAACATGCATCTGACATCTCGCCTGCCCTCACAGAGAAAGCTTGCCCATATCGGAGCAAATCATCTACATACTTCTCGTCACCAGTTGAAAAGAAATTCGTTGCACAGGTCGAGGCGACATCTGAGAATATAGCCCTTATTGCCTTCTTATTGGCATGCTTAAGTTGTTCAACAGCGAGGTTGAGCATCTCGATAGACTTTTCCGATTGGCCTTTTAAGGCATGAGCTTCGGATAGCTCTAGGTAGAGGCTGAATTTGTCGTAGCCACCTAGAATACGATCGACCATATCCTCCGCATCATCCAAGTAGAGGGTATTATTCGGAAGCCTACCAGCGAGTATGAACGCGGATATAATGCCTTTAATATACACGTCCAACATATTGCCAAACTCTTCTACTCTATCTCTCAGTTCCTTCAGCTCCTTCGGCAGCTTGTAGTTGACCGCGCCCCTTTCCAAAACAGTGTTCACATCATGGTAATGCATGAGAAGTTCTTCGAACTGGTTTTTGAGCTTTCCCTTCAGCTCCTCGGCCTCTGGTGCGAATCCCACCTGCACATAAGCCCTGAATAAGTTCATCTCTCCGAGGAATCTAACAACCTCGCTTGCCTTAAGCAACATGGCTTTGCAGAGGTTAAAGTGTTTCTCTGCGCCCGCTTGATCCCCCTTCAACGCCTTCGCAATCCCCAGCTGAACATTGGTGAAGATCCTATCTGGAGGATTACTCAGTTTTGGCAGAAATGTTTCAGCAAACGATATCAGCTCAGCCTCAGCTGGCTCGGACTCGTTTCTCATGCAGAGCTTCCTTGCAACAAGCCCATAGGCATCTTCCCTCTCAGCCTTCTTCCTGATGTTCTGTATTGAGCGCTCAATTATGTGCCTCTCTGAGCATTCCTTGTAGATATGCATGCAGTCAGCCGCCGTCATGGCCAAGCTCCTATAACTCTCGTCTTTGATATCTCCACGCGGAAAATCCTTCAGGAAAGAGTAGTTCTCCTCTAGGGCCTCTGCCTTAAGGCCCATCTTGGCCTGCATCAAGGCAATTTGATTGAATATGAGGCCAGGATCGGACAGGTGCAGGTAGAGGGTATCCCGGCCACGAGCCCTTTGCAGGTACACTTCAGCCTTCTGTTCGTTCCCCAACGCAAGCCACATCTCGGCCAACTTCAAAAGTAGAGATGGATAAGGAAGCTTATCCTTGAATACTTCCACCTGCTTCTCGATCTCGGAGAATCGCTCCTCAGCTGCCCCTCCGTTAACCAAGACCTCAGCGGAGAGGATGTTAAGCTCCGAAGCAAACCTCAGCGGCTTGTTAGCTATACGTTCAACGATCCTACTGCAGGGCTTAAATTCGATCCTTCTTGACATAGCTCCTTTTATTAGGAGTCATGGTTTCTTATTAAGCCTGCTTAGCCAGTAGTTGTAAATTCAGATAGTTTTGACTTTAACACCACCTTATGAAGAGAGTTTAAGTAGTTCAGGTCATGCCAGAGTGCGCATATCATGTGAATAATTCAGTTCTAAGGCTTTAATTTATCTCCGAATGGAAGAATTGCAAGTTACGCGCTGCCTTCAACTTAAAGTATGCGATGCAGTTACCCGCGCACAGCAAGTACATAGGAACAGGGGAGGGCCTACAAGACAAGGAGCCCCGCGAAGGGAAAAGACGAGCAAGCAAAGTTCAGGCTCGTGACATCACTTGCGCATAAAGAGAGAGTCGCTAGTACAAGATGCCCGTTCTAGAACTTGTGCGCTAGAACAAAGAAAAAACGAGTTCTCAGCCTTTTAGGAAAGAAGTTTGAAAACGAGAATTTCTATCGTGCGCTACAATATGATATAGGAATCAAAGACAATTGCTGTCCTTACCATGATTCAATGCTAAGTCCTGTGATCCTTCTGAAGTGTTCCGTGTTTCTCGTTACAAGTTCGCATCCGCCAATTAATGATATTCCAGCTATAATCGCGTCCCTTAGATCTATAGGCTCTCCTCTGTGGAATAGTGCAGAAAGGATTTCACTTGATTTTCTCGAACTTTCCAATGTGAGATTGAGGATCTTTATCGAGTTGAGCAGGTCGTCAGCTTGTTTGACATTCTTTTCTGGCTCCCTTGACCTGAGGGCGCCTAGGTAGATTTCAAGGGCGTTCATCGATGTAGTGGAGACTTCCGCACTGATGGAATCGTACTCCTCAGCCTTCTTAGTGGCTTCTGGATTTTTTCTTAGCAATGCCACTAGAAAATCTGTGTCCAAGCAAACTCTTTTCATATCTTCTCCACAACTCCGAGATCTCGCCGAAGATCTTCTTTTCTTCATCATCGCTCATAATCCATGATCCGGCGAAGCTCGCCAAGGGCTTCTTGGAGGCTCCGGAGCAGAGCCTAATGATCACCTCCGTGAATGACTCTCCCCTTCTCTTTAACGATGCAAGGATTTTGTAGGCTTCATCCGAAAGGCTGATTGTTTTGTACCCCATAGACCTCACGCAGCTATACACAGAAAATACACAGATTTAAAGTTGCCGCTATATTTCTGAGCCGCGCATCTATTGAGTTTCTAAATCAGCTGTTCCTTCAGCGCACCTATGAGAAGCGTTCATCGTCGCTCCATTCCATGAGATGAATCACCAAAACCTCTTTTTAGGATTCAGAACCAAGGGTATTCAGTAAATATTAGGATTCACTAAATTTTTACGGCTTCGATTGGACAGTGCCAAGAGAGGCGGGGAACTACTCGTTACAGACTTTGCTCGATGGAGCCAACAGCTCCGCCTCCACGCTTTTGGTAATAGTCAAGGAACCGACGACGATATCCGTATCCTTTCATACTCCACGACGAAGGTAGGAAAGCTAATTCAGGTAAGCGGAACGCACGAATAGACGAGCAGGAATGCAACCATGAGCATGCAGTATGGAGGCTGTGTGGAGGTTTGGTAAACCATCCCGTGTCGGAAAATGCCGAAGAGACTCATAGACTCCATCAAGCCCGACGAGGAATGGACTTGGGCTATCTAGGCTTTATGACTGAGAGATGCGCTTTACAACCTGCCGAGCACATAGAGGTAGAGCTGATCGTGGGGCCTGAGCCTCCTACTGGGCTCTTCCTCGCCACAGTTGAGGACCTAATGGTTCTTGCCTTTTGACAAGACACTTTAGCATAAAGAGGAGGGAGGAGGGTCGCTAGTACTAAATACCCGTTCTAGAACTTTTCTAGCGCGCTAGAACAAAGAAAAAACGATTTTTCAGCCTTTTAGGAAAAAAGAAGTTTGAAATAAGGGATTACTTCCCGGCAACCATTAAATAGGCCAAAGTCAGGATTCGGGCTGCCTAAAAGGCAAAATGGTGAAAGAAATAATGAATCGCAACGTATTACGAGCAGCTGCGATAACACTAGCATTCGCATTCTTGCTAAGCATAGTACCAACAGCAACAATTCAGAAGGCTGAAGCTGCAGGCTGGGCAGCAAACACTTGGACCGTCCCCCTGGTCGACGACTGGGGTAAGAGCCTTGCAAAGAATGAGGCAAGGGGTTACCTGTACAACTCGACCAAAGGAAGTTGGGAGAACTGGGAACTCCTTTCTTGGGGCGATGTGTGGGTTAACGACACGGGAAGCTACATCACCTTAAAGAACCTGAAGAAAACTTGGAACAACACTTACGCACCATTTACCAAAGATGGTAAATTGTATCAAAATATCAACTACACTCTAGTCATAAAGCTAAAGATTGATGGCGATCTAACTCCGATCACTATCTACAACGAAACTGTGCTGACTATCACGGCAACATACAATGCTTCTGGGGCTCCATACTACGCAGGCTTCGCGTTAAAGGATCTCGGCAAGATACTGCAATTAGGAGAGGACGATTGGGGTCCAGTGACAGAAGTTGTCGACGACATGTCGGATCCGATCGAGGTCTGGCTATACTACAAGGCCTTCAAGCTTATGGACCAAGAGGGTCTGCCAGTGACTGTCTCGGATGTTAAAGTATTCTACTCTTCGAGCTGGGATCCACCGAAAAACCACACATGGATAACAACCAGTGCTATTTCAGGTATATATAATGCCAAGTACTGTACCGGAGTGACCAACGGCTCGTACACATCACCTAACAACGGACTCGTTCCAGTGCAGAATCCGTTCCATTATATAGCAAACTGCAAGGTTGGGTGGGTCATACTCAAGCTACCGCTAATCGGTCGCGATTCGCTTGTAAGTAATATGACTTTCCTGTTCTACTACCACGGAACCCTTGTTGGCAACTTCTCTGCTATATCTCTGAACGTGCCAGATCCCCCGATACCAGCATGGAGCGAGAGTGGCGATGATATTGATGCCACTTTCGGACCAGATTGGGAAGCTACAACGCTGGATGCAGAACTTACTGCAAACACAACCGAGTTGGTGTACTGCAACATAGCTTGGGTTGAATTCCCGCTGTGGGACCAAGCTGGTAACCCATGGTGGACAAGGAACGCAAAGATAACGCTCTACGATGTTGATGCTGATAGCAAATACCCGTGGCCAGGCGTGATAAATCCAGACTCTGTAGAAAACTTATTCGGTCCCTCTATCGTTTTGCTGAGGTACCCGCTAGTAAACCACACCCTGAAGATCGTCGTGACTTGGTTTGACAACACGATCAACGTGACCTACATCGAAAGCCCAGATGGTGGCTTCGACTTGGCGGCAGCGCTTGAGGGTGGTTTGAGGGTAGACATGCTCAGAGTCTATATTAAGGTCTTCACCTCGACCCAAGTGCCTGCGCCTCTGGATCCAAACTGGGTCGATGAGGTCAAGATCAGGCTTGAGAGTCGTACAGCACCGCAGACAACTTACATCGCGAAACTTAGCTACTGGCATGGCTACTTAATACTGCCCGACGCCCCGTTCGGCTGGTGGGGTGGCGATGCATATGAAAATGAGGCCATCGTAGCGATGGGGTGGCTTCCGAGCGGAAACTGGTCCAAGATCGACTTCTTCATCAAGTACAAGGGCCTCGAGGTCGTTAACACGGTGACAGGCTATCCAGTCAACAGTTCGCTCCAGCTGGTCTGCATGGCTGACTATGGTAGGACCTTCATACTATACGCTGGTGTCTACGACGTCGGCTTCAAGGTCCTGCTGGGATGCACTAACAAGTCAGACCCTGCCCCAGAGTACACGCCCCTTATCTTAACAACACCTGACAACCAGAGGATACTCGTTACAACAGATGGGCAGGGTGTAATAACGCTGAGGGACGTGCCCGCCGGAACATACAAGGAATTCACGATACTCTTCAAGATGCTCCCTGTCAACTGCACACATATCAAGATCGGCGAAGATTGGGAATCTGCAAGGCCTGTCAAAATCAACGTGTCGACGAAGCCTCTGATCGAGTTGCTGTTCCCTGTTTACACCGTCAACATAACCGTTTGGAACTTCGAGGGAACATTCAAGCTGATCAACCTGAACGTAAGCCTCTACAACACCGTTGATTATTCAAAGTTCGGCATCAACAACGATCTCCTGAGGAGGGCCCTCGACGTCGAGCACAAGAGGAGCATAGTATTCCCTGACGGGTGGGCAGTACTCGATCCTGTAGCTGTAGAGGCTCCGGACATAGGAGACCTTTTGGACTACCTCGGCGATGATCCATATGGCTACTCTACAATATGGTACAGGACCAACTACTGGCTCAGTGGCATGCCCCTGGACGACGATGGATGCCCGACATGGCCAACGCAGCTAGGACTGATGCCTGCATCGAACTACTCTTGTAGGGTCTCGGTCCAGAACGGAACCGAGAACGCGATCCAAACAGGCTTCAGGCCAGCAGACTACAACGTGACGGTCTACTGGAGCGGCGATCCGTATCCAGGAGTTGGACCGATCGAGGTCAGCAGCAGGAAGGCTGTCAACCAGATAGTGGATGTTGACATCTACACCTACATCTACGATGTTCCGGTTCAGACGCTCGATGCTTCCGGCCAGGCTCTTAGGCTCGTGGAGAACTCTGCGATCATACTCGCTGAGCCCTACGACTTGGAACTTGGAAACGACGGAAGCCTCGTGACGAGACCATTCCCTGGCGCGCCCAGGCAGCTCTGGTATATGCAGCAGTACGACGAGAATATAACTGACTCGTACAACGCCTACTTGGTAAGGTTCAACTCTTCAGACACAAACGTGTTCAAGTCCATCAACGCATCAGAGGCAACACCTATGACGGACAGAGGCCTTTACCTCACCAACGCTTGGAGGTATCCATGGCAGTCCAGGTACCTGATAGGGCAGAGCGAACTCCAGTCTGCAGGCAATTACAGGTTCAATGTTTACTACAAGGGTGTCCTAGTCTTCAACGAGTCGATACCTCTCGAGAACCCGTACAACATAGGCGTCCCAGGCCACTCGGTCACAGGCGTCCACAAGATCAAGACCTCGGTCTATCCATACGTCTTCGAGGCGATCAACAGCCCGCTCGATGGTAGCACCTTTGGAATCGCGAACCTGAAGGTTGAGGTCTTCTGGGCCGGTTTGAACACCTCTTGGTGGCCAACCGTCAACCTGACCTACCGCACAGCGGCGGAGGAGTTCGCGCTCCTGAACGCTTCGAAGCACTTCAAGAGCTTCAACGAGACCGTAGTCAAGAGGCAGTGGGGCAATGTGACTGGCCTTGAGACACAGGAGAGCATAACCTACACAACCTTCTATGCTGCAGCTCCTTACTACAGCTCTTACGTTGAAGTTGTGAACGGCACGACAGACGCTTGGGGAGAGTTCAAGTGTCTAGTCCCAGTATGGAACTATAGCATCGGCTCGTTCCCAACTCTCATGAACACAAGCGATGAGCCCGACTACCTGGACGTAGCAGCATTGCATGGCGAGTCCGCAATAGGTGGACCTAAGAACCCATGGAATGGTCTGACTTACGAGGTCAACCTTCTCTACAGGACCACCGGCATATTCGGAACGCCAGTCTTCGTCAACTACACCACGATACCTGGAGTAACCAACAATGTCCCTGCGCTTGACGAGCCGAGGTTGGCGGGTGTAGCACCCGGCTACGAACCTTGGGTCGACTTCAAGTGCCTGAACGCAACCGGCCTGATCAATCCAGATACTGTTGGAGATCTGGGCGGCATATCTTTGACGATGGACGAACTTGGCGTCCGATTCGGCGGCATAGGAGTCTTGACGAACAACACAGTCAATGCGAGTTATCCGATCGTCTACGGAGACTTCCAAGGAAGGTCTCCTGAACTTGCGCATACAACGAACAGGCCGTACAAGGAAGAAGGAAACTCGGTAGCTCCACCACAAGCAGTAGCCAACTTCTTCGCCAAGGTCGACAGCCCGACGCTTGCAAACGACCTCTGGGTTTGGGTTGAAGACTATGCCGGCCACGCGCTGGCATACCAGAGGGTCGAGATAATAAGGGCCAACTACACGTTACCGGGTGAAGACGATGAACTGGGTACCGACGATGACATAGTCGTGCAGCCAGAACTTCTTACTGTGCAGTACAC